>NZ_JBHSQN010000008.1:0-36337 GCF_042658545.1 Nocardia lasii | reverse complement strand
ATCGGCGCGTGGCGGCGCTTCGACAGCTCAGGCGGCGACGATCGAGTCGCCTTCGACACGAACGGGTTTCGCGGCGAGTGGCTTGTTGGCCGGTCCGCTCTGCACCGCGCCGTCGAGCCCGAACCGGCTGCCGTGGCAGGGGCAGTTGATCGTGCCCTTGGCCACCGTGGCGACCTTGCAGCCGGCGTGCGTGCAGGTCGCCGACAGGCCGACGAAGGTGCCCGCGGTCGGCTGGGTGACCACGGTGTCGCCGACGATCACCCCGCCGCCCACCGGAACATCCGCGGTCTTGGCCAATGCCTCGGCGGCCGCCCCCGGTTGCGGCGCCGGGGCGGCCGGTGCCGGGTCCTCCTTGCCGTAGGTGGTGCACGCGCTCAGCGTCGCGGCCGCGGCCAAGGCGCCCGCACCGACCACGACGGTGCGACGGTTCAGCGAGAATTCGTTGATGGTCATCGGTCGTTCTCCGTTCAGAAGGTGAGGCCGTTGTTCTGGAAGAACCAGAGCGACGAGGTGAGCCACAGGCCGGTCAGGCCGGTGAAGGTGAGTCCGCCCGCGACCGGAATGACCCAGCCCGGCAGGCCCTTTCGGGTGAGCAACAGCATCTTGGTGACGAACACGCCGTAGAAGAAGCAGCCGAACAGCGAATGCGCGAACACCCGCGCGGTGCCGTCCTGGAAACCGAGCGCGTAGAGGCAGTGCACCGCCACCGGCACGCTCGCCAGTACGGCCAACCGTCCCGACCACGCGTGCACGGTGCCGATCCACGCGGGCGCGCTGGGCCCGAGCTTGCCGTACATGATCATCGCCGAGATCACCTGGCTCACCGCGAGAACGAACGCCACCGTGCCGAGCCAGGCCTTCACCGCGACCGGGCTGGAGAATCCGGCCACGTTGACGGAGAAGAAGCGCGGATCGTGCACCTTGCCGTACACGCCGAGCAGCACCGTCACCGAGACCCCGACCAGGATCGCGAACGCCACCGCGGGCGCGGTGCCGCGCACCGCCTGCTGCTCAGCCGACATGATCGGCTCCGCTCACCTTGGTCGCGGTCACGCGCGCGCCACCGATCGTGGCGGTCGCGTCGGTGCCGAGTCCCGGTGCGGCGGAAGTGGTTCCGTTCGCCGCCCGCTGCACGCCGGTGACCTGTCCGCCGTCGTCGACGATCCAGCTCTGGCGCACGCCGTCGGATTCGTAGGTGTAGAGCCCGGCGGGCGCCTGTACCGGCTCGGCCGTGAACGCCCACTGCTTCGCGCCGATCGCCAACGTCCCCTGCACGGCCTGCCCCTCGAGGCGGCCCTCCAGCGTCGCGTCGTTCTTCCCGGTCAACCGCAGCGCGCCGCCCTCGGCCGAACCCTGCGACCAGCTCTCGACCTTCGCGCCGTCGCAGGCATAGGCCACCGCCCTGTCACCCTCGACCGTGATCGACACCGTCATCGTGCCGCCCGAGGCCAACCCGATCGTGCCCACGTAATCCGCCGTCTCCGGGAAATCCGGTGCGGGCGCGGCACTTTGGTCGGTACTCGCCACCGCGCCGGGTGTGACCGCCGCACTCGCCGAGGCGGTCTCGACCGCCACCGGCGCCGGATCCTCCTTCGACATGTTCACGACCACCAACCCGCCGCCCAACACCGCCACCGCCGCCAGGGTGACCCACGGCCCGACTCTTGTCATCATCGTCTCCTCACACGCGGCCGCGCCTCCCGCCGACCACCTCCTGCCCTGTCAACGACACACACCCCCACCCGGTTCGACCCGAAACCGAAATTCTTCCGACCGACCGACACCGCCTTATCGAGGCTTGGCTGCGATTCGAGACGATTCACCCTTTCGTCGACGGCAACGGCCGCGCGGGATGCGTGCTGATTCACCTCGTGTTGCGCCGTCGCGGACTGTCCGAGCGGGTCACCGCGCCGGAGGTGTTCGATGCCTTCGGCGCGCTCGAGCGATGCCTGGCGAGCCCGGAGCACGTGACGCGCTCGCCGCATCGGCCGGTACCGCGCGGGTAGGCGGTTGCGCGCACGGCCGGGCAGCGTGCACCGGGATGCGCGCGCGATCGGGTGTGGAATCCGGGATACCTCAGGGGATTCCCTGATGTGTGGGGGTGGTCGGCACGCCTAGCGTTGTCGGGGTGAAGGCGATTGTGCAGCGGGTTTACGGGTCATCGGCGATGTTGGCGGTGGCCGATGTCGAGCGGCCGGTGGCCGGGGCGGGGCAGGTGCTGGTTCGGGTGCGCGCGGCGTCGGTGAACGCGCGGGATTGGCATCTGATGCGCGGGGATCCGAAGATCGCGCGGTGGATGGATCGGTCGCTGTTCCGGCGTACGGGGCCGGCGAATCCGGTGCAGGGCGGCGACTTCGCGGGGACGGTCGAGGCGGTGGGGGAGGGCGTCACCGATGTCGCGGTGGGTGAGGAGGTGTTCGGCGAGGCGGTCAGTGGCGCGTTCGCGGAGTACCTCGCGGTCCCGCGCGATCTGCTCGACCGAAAGCCGAGGAATCTGAGCTTCGCCGAAGCGGCGGCGGTGCCGCTGGCCGCCAACACCGCGCTGACCCTGCTGCGTTCCGTCGACGCCGGGCAGCGGGTGTTGATCATCGGCGCCTCCGGCGGGGTCGGCACGTTCGCGGTGCAGATCGCTCATGCCAGGGGTGCCGAGGTCACCGCGGTGTGCAGTACCCGCAATGTCGAGGCGGCCCGGTCGCTCGGCGCCGAGCACGTGTTCGACTACACCCGCGACACCGTGACCGGCCGCTACGACACCGTTGTCGACCTGGCGGGTGCGCGGAGCCTGCGCGAGCTGCTCGGCCTGGTCGAACCCACCGGCACCCTGGTCCTGTCCGGCGGCGGCAACTACGACGGTGGCAGCGTGTTCGGCCCGATCGGTTTGTTCGCGCGCGGCCAGCTGGCTCGACCGTTCGTGAAACCGACGATCCGTGTTCCGCTGGCCCAGCAGAGTGCGGCGGCGCTGACCGAGCTGCGCGCGCTGATCGAGTCCGGTGATGTCCGTCCGGTCATCGACCGCGCCTATCCGCTGGCCGAGACCGCCGCGGCCATCGACTACATGGAGTCCCACCATGCCAGGGCGAAGATCGTGATCACCGTCGCCGAGTAGCCGGAACCGGCTGCCGCGCACGCGCTCTCAGAGCAGCCGGAATTCCATCATGGCGATGGCGTCGTCGAGGGCGGTGGTGAGGCAGTGCAGGCGGGTGGTGGAGTCGGGGGCGGTGAGGGCGGCCTGGCGGTCGGTGGGGCCCAGCGGTAGTCGGGCGGCCAGGTCGAACGAGCGGGTGGTGGGGTCGGTGGGCAGGTCGTCGAGCGAGGCCGAGGGCGGCGGGCGGCGAATACCGTTGCGGCGGGCGAACTGGGCGGTGAGGTCGTGCAGGCGGGCGGCACGGTCGCGCAGGGTCGCCAGCTGGGCGGTGTCGTCGTCGGCGGCACCGTCGGGCCAGAGTTCGGCCTCGGCCTGGGGGTAGGGCGCGTCGGGCAGCCAGCGGTCGATGCGGAGGCGTTCGGTGCCCTGACAGCGCAACCGGAACCGGGAGCCGGGCAGTTCCATCACCTCGGTGATCCGGGCCAACGTCCCCACCTCGGTGCGCACGTCCCCGCCGCCCACCTCGTGTCCGCGCTCGATCAGCACCACCCCGAACTCCGGCTCGCGGCGCCCGTCCATGCAGTCCCGCACCAGCGCCACATAGCGCGGCTCGAAGATCTGCAACGACAGCGGCTCACCGGGCAGCAGCACCGCGCCCAGCGGAAACATAGGTATCTGCACCGATCCAGCATGCCCGGTCGGGCCCGCGCCACCTCGACGCGGCACGCTCACGTGGTGGTGATGGCGGCGAACACGGTCGGGTCGACCAGGGTCGAGGTGTCGCCGAGCTCGCGTCCCTCGGCCACGTCACGCAGCAGGCGCCGCATGATCTTGCCGCTGCGGGTCTTGGGCAGCTCGGGTACGAGGTGGATTTCGCGCGGCCGGGCGATCGGACTGATCTCGAGCGACACCGCCGCCTGCAATTCGGCGACGAGATCCGCGGTGGCCCCCGCCGATCCGGTGAGGATGACGAACGCGACGATCCCCTGTCCGGTGGTCTCGTCCGACGCGCCGACCACCGCCGCCTCGGCCACCGCCGGATGCCCGACCAGCGCGGACTCCACCTCCGCGGTCGAGATCCGATGCCCGGACACATTCATCACGTCGTCGACGCGCCCCAGAATCCACAGATCACCGTCGGCATCGCGCTTGGCTCCATCGCCGGCGAAGTACCACCCCTCGGAAGCGAAACGCTGCCAATAGGTTTCGCGGTACCGCGCCATATCGCCCCAGATCCCGCGCAGCATCGACGGCCACGGCTGATCCAGCACGAGCAGTCCGGCTTCCCCGTTCCCGAGCACGACGCCGTCGTCATCGACCACCTCGGCGCTGATCCCCGGCAGCGGACCCATCGCCGCGCCGGGCTTGGTCGCGGTGACCCCGGGCAGCGGCGAGATCATGATGGCGCCGGTCTCGGTCTGCCACCAGGTGTCCACGATCGGAATATCGTTGCGGCCGAACACTTCCCGGTACCAGCGCCAGGCTTCGGGGTTGATCGGCTCACCCACGGATCCGAGCAACCGCAGCGTGCTCAGATCGTGCGCGTCGGGGATCTCGCGCCCCCACTTCATGAACGTGCGAATCAAGGTCGGCGCCGTGTAATAGATGGTGACACCGTACTTTTCGATGATCTCGAAGTGCCGGTGCTCGGTGGGGAAGTTCGGCGTTCCCTCGTAGACGACCTGCGTGGCGCGATTGGCCAGCGGCCCATAGACGATGTAGCTGTGCCCGGTCACCCACCCGATATCGGCGGTGCACCAGTAAACATCCTGTCCCGCTCGATGATCGAAGACAGTGTGGTGGGTGTAGGCGGTCTGGGTGAGGTAACCGCCGGTCGTGTGCAGAATCCCCTTCGGCTTCCCGGTGGTCCCGGAGGTGTAGAGGATGAACAGCGGATGCTCGGCCGGAAAACCCTCTGCCTCGTGCGACGGCGAAGCGACAGAAACGGTTTCGTCCCACCACAGGTCGCGAACTTCGGTCCATGGCACCTCGAGCCCGACCCGGCGCACCACCAGCACGTGCTCCACACTCGACCGGTCCGAGCCGAGCGCCTCGTCGACCGCGTACTTCAACGCCGCCGGTTTGCCCCGCCGCCACTGCCCGTCGGTGGTCACGATCAACCGCGCCGCCGCGTCGTCGACCCGCTGCCGCAGCGCGGTGGGGGAGAACCCGGCGAACACCACCGAGTGCGTGAGCCCCAGCCGCGCGCACGCCAGCATGGTCACGATCGCCTCGGGCACCATCGGCATGTAGATGGCCACCCGATCACCGGCGACGAGCCCGAGTCGGGTGAAAGTATTGGCCGCCCGGCATGTTTCGTCGAGCAGTTCGCTGTAGGTGATGGCGCGCGAGTCGCCGGGCTCACCCTCCCAGTGGATCGCGACCTGGTCGCCGTGCCCGGCCAGGACGTGCCGGTCCAGGCAGTTGTAGGCGACATTGAGTTCCCCGTCGCCGAACCACCGCGCCACCGGGGCGTCCGACCAGTCCAGCACCTCGGTGAAGGGCTTGTGCCAGTGCAGTCGGGCGGCCTGCTCGGCCCAGAAACCCTCCCGGTCGGTGCGCGCGCGCTCGTACAGCGTCGCGTCGGCATTGGCCTGTGCGGCGAACTCCGGGGCGGGCGGGTGGCTGGTCACAGTGAACTCTCCTTCGAAAAGCCTGGGGGGACAGCCCGTGCCGGTGGCGGACCACCGGCACGGGCGAGGGTGGCGTCAGTGCGAGATCGCCTTCTCCGCACCGACGCCGGTCAGCGACCGCACTTCCATCTCCGCGGCCTTGGCCCGATCGACCTGCTCGCCACGCCCGCCGAGGAACGTCCCGACCACGCCGAGCGCGAACGCCAACGGAATCGACACGATGCCCGGGTTCGACAGCGGGAAGTAGTCGAAATCGGCCCCGCTGATCATGGCGGTCTTGGACCCCGAGACCGCGGGCGAGAACACGATGAGCACGATCGTGGAGATCAGCCCGCCGTACATCGACCACAGCGCGCCGGTGGTGTTGAACCGTCGCCAGAACAGCGAGTACAGGATCGTCGGCAGGTTCGCCGCCGCGGCGACCGCGAAGGCCAGCGCCACCAGGAACGCGATGTTCTGCCCGTTGGCGAGGATGCCGAGCCCGATCGCCAGCACGCCGATCACCACCGCGGTGATCCGCGAGACCCGCACCTGCTTGTGCTCCTCCACCTTGCCCTTCTTGAGCACGCTGGCGTAGATGTCGTGGGCGAACGACGCCGAGGCGGTGATGGTGAGCCCGGCCACGACCGCCAGGATCGTGGCGAACGCGACCGCCGAGATCACCCCGAGCAGGATCACCCCGCCCAGTTCGAACGCCAGCAGCGGCGCCGCCGAGTTCTGGCCGCCTGCCGCGGCGAGGATCTTGTCCGGGCCGACGATGGCGGCGGCGCCGTAGCCGAGCACCAGGGTGAACAGGTAGAACGAGCCGATCAGGCCGATCGCCCAGACCACCGAGCGGCGCGCCTCTTTCGCGGTCGGCACGGTGTAGAACCGCATGAGCACGTGCGGCAGACCCGCGGTGCCGAGTACCAGTGCCAGGCCGAGCGAGAGGAAGTTCAGCTTCGACATCTCGCTGCCGCCGTACTGGGCGCCGGGTGCGAGTACGTCGCGGGCGGCGACGGCCTTGCTGGTGGATTCGCTCACCGATTCCTGTGCGGCGCCGAGGATGTCGGAGAAGTTGAACCCGTACTTGGCCAACACCAGCACCGTCATCAGGCCCGCGCCCGCGATCAGCAGCACCGCCTTGATGATCTGCACCCAGGTGGTGCCCTTCATGCCGCCGACGAGCACGTACACGATCATCAGCACACCGACCGCCGCGATGACCACGGATTGCCCCGCGCGACTGGAGATGTCGAGCAGCAGCGCCACCAGACCACCCGCGCCCGCCATCTGCGCGAGCAGGTAGAACAGCGACACGGTCAGCGTGGTCAGCGCGGCCGCCGTGCGCACCGGGCCCTCCTTCAACCGGAAGCTGAGCACATCGGCCATCGTGAATTTGCCGGTGTTGCGCAGCATTTCGGCCACCAGCAGCAGCGCGACCAACCAGGCGACGAGGAACCCGATCGAATACAGGAACCCGTCGTAGCCGTAGACGGCGATCGCGCCGGCGATGCCGAGGAAGCTGGCCGCCGACAGGTAGTCACCCGCGATGGCGATGCCGTTCTGCGGTCCCGAGAACCCGCGTCCGCCGGTGAAATAGTCGGCGGCACTGGCGTTGTTGCGGCTGGCCCGGATCACCACGACCATCGTGACCGCGACGAAGACCAGGAAGATGGCGATATTGGCGATGGGATTGCCCACCGTCGACGATGCGGCGAGAGTGCTCATGCCCGGCCCTCGAGTTCCTCGCGGATGGCCGCGGCGCGCGGATCCAGCTCACGGTTGGCGAATCGGACGTAGAGCCCGGTGATCAGGAAGGTGGAGACGAACTGCCCGAGTCCGAGCAGCAGGCCCACGTTGATATTGCCGAAGACCTTGTGCGCCATGAAGTCGTGCGCGTACGCGCCGAGCACCACGTAGCTCACATACCACACCAGAAACAGTGCGGTCATGGGGAAGATGAAGCGGCGCAGTCGGTTTCGCAGGTCCTGGAACTGCGGACTCGCCTGCACCTCGAGCCATTCGTCGGCGGTGGGTGTTCGGGGGTCCGGCGCCTGCGCGGTGTCGGTGTCGGTCATACCGGTCGTCCTAGCGTGGAGGGGTTCGTGCGTGGAGCTGACGGTAGGTCGCCGGAGTGGGTGTGGTGTGGGTCACTCGGTGAAGGTGGTCGACGGTGCGGTGAGCGGTCGCTGTGCTGCGACGAACGGTCAACGGCGCCCTGAGATATCGGGGTCGCGGTCGGCGCTCAGACCGAGTCGTTCGGGGGCGTGCATCCGCACGAAGATCCCCGCCAGCACCCGCGAATCCTGGCCCTGGGTCGCCAGGCTGACCAGGATCGTCACCGCGAATGCCAGCGGCACGCTGACCGCGCCCGGATAGTCGACGATCGCATCGGCCCAGCCGCCGGCCAGCTCGGGGGAGACCCCGCCGAGCACTGCCAGCACGGTCGCGCCCCCGGCGATCACCGCGCCGGTGAGCATCCCGGCCGCCGCGCCGGTCGCGGTGAGCCCGCGCCACCAGATCCCCAGCACCAGCAGCGGACACAGCGTCGAGGCGGCCACCGAGAACGCGAGGGCGACGGTGCGCGAGAGGTCCAGCGAGGTGACGGTGACGGCCAGCGTCAACGGCACGAGCCCGGCCACCAGCGCGGCGAGCCGGAAATCCCGGATCCGCCCGCGCAGCACATCGGTACTGAGCACGCCCGCGAGACTGACCAGCAGCCCCGAGGAGGTGGACAGGAACGCCGCGATCGCCCCGGCCGCCGCCAACGCGGCCAGCAGTTGCCCGCCGAGACCACCCAGCACCGCGCGCGGCAGCAGTACGACGGCCGCGTCGGAGGCGCCGGTGATCAGCAGTTGCGGCACGGACAGGCGGGCGAAGACGCCGAGCAGGATCGGGAACAGGTAGAACACGCCGACCAGGCCGATCACGGTCAGCGCGGTTCGACGCGCGGACGGGCCGTCGCGGTTGGTGTAGAACCGGACCAGCACGTGCGGCAACCCCATGGTGCCCAGGAAGGTCGCCACGATCAGCGAGAACACCTGGTACGTGGGGTGTTGTCCACCGAAACCGCCGCCGGGGGCCACCCAACTCGCCCCGTCGGCGGGTGCGCCCGCGACCACCGGCACGGCCGAGCCCGGCGCCAGGATCAGCTCGGTGCCCGCGTCGAGGGTGTGGTCGCCCGGGGCGAGCACCACCGGACCCGCCACGGGCCGTCCGTCGAGCGTGCCGGTGATCGTGACCTGCTGCGAAACATCCAGGTGCACCACCACATCGGTGGAGATGTCGACGGTGGTGCGGGTGTCGACGGTCGGTGGCGTGGGTGCGCCGACCGGGCGTTCGTCGGCGAGGAAATGCAGTCCGAGGACCAGGGCGGGCACGGCCACCGCCGTCAGCTTCAGCCAGTACTGGAACGCCTGCACCAGGGTCACCGACCGCATGCCGCCGCCGATCACATTCACCAGCACGATCGCCCCCACCGCGACCGCGCCCACCCACGCGGGCAACCCGAGCAGGATGTGCAGGGTGAGCCCGGCGCCCTGGAACTGCGGGATCAGATACACCGCGCACACCAGCACCACGAGCCCGGCGGCCATGCGGCGCAGGCGAATCGAGCCGAGCCGGAATTCGGCGAAGTCGGGCACGGTGTAGGCACCGGATCGGCGCAGTGGCGCGGCGACGAACATCAGCAGGCCCAGATAGCCCGCTGTGAATCCCACCGGATACCACAGTGCGTCGGCGCCGTATTTCGCGATCAGGCCGGCGACACCGAGAAACGAAGCGGCGGAGAGATATTCGCCCGAGATCGCCGCCGCGTTCCACCGCGAGCCGACCGTGCGGGACGCGACGAGGAAGTCGGAAGTGGTGCGCGAGAGTCGAACTCCGTAGAACCCGATGCCGATGGTCGCCAGCGCCGCGAGGGCCAGGGCGGTGACGGTGAGGATCATCGGCGCACCGGCGAGCCGACCGCGCCCGCACCATCTGTGGTCACGAGGTGCACCCCGCTCGTGTTTCGGCGGTCGGTGCCAGTGGCCCGACTGCGGCCCCCGATCGCCGAGTTCTCGCCGTCCACCGGCCGACGCGGGGCAGGCAACCTCGGATGCGCGAGCATTCAGTCCCCGGCCACGTCGAGGAAATCGTCCTCATTGCGTTGGGCGAGGCGAACATAGACCGCGCCCACCGCGTACAGCACCGGAAACGCGAGGACCCCGAGAATCAGCCAGGGCAGCCGCACCCCGAACACCGTCGCCTCGGCGATCACGTCGACACCGAACAGCAAGGGCAGCGCCCCGAACCCGGCCACCGTCACCAGCGCCAACCGCAACGCCAACCCCAACTGCGCCCGAATCAGACCACCGATGAGCGCGGCACCGAGATCGGTCTGCTCGACCACCTCGGTCCGGGTCCGAACCTGCCGCGCGCCACGCCGCTGCGCGAGCACGACCCGCTCCCGCGGCGGTCGCTGCGGGCCGGTCACCGCGGTGCCCCCTGCTCTCGCACCGTCCGCACCCGGGTCGGAAACCGTCCGGTCACCGCTGTGCGCCCTGCCCTCGCACCGTCTGCGTCCGGGTCGGGAACCGTCCGGTCACCGCTGTGCCCCTGCCCTCGCACCCTCCGCGCCCAGGTCGGGAACCGGCTGCTCACCGTTGTGACCAGTTCTGTCGGGGCCCGTGCACGAGCCGCTGCTTGAGCTCGCGCACCTGCCGTCTGCTCACCGGCAGCTCCACCGCGCCGGTCGTGCCCTCGGCGCGCAGGCACACCACGGTGCCCGATCCCGTGCTGCGCAACCCGGTGACCAGCCGCAACGCCACCAGATAGGACCGGTGCACCCGCAGGAAACCCGCGTCCTCCCACCGGGATTCGAGCGCCGAGAGCGGAATGCGCACCAGGTGCGAGCCGGTGCGGGTGTGCAGCCGGGCGTAATCACCGTCGGCCTCGACCCAGGCGACATCGGCGCGGTGGACCAGCGTCGTGACCCCGCCCAGTTCCACCGGGATCACCTCGCTGGGGTCGGCCGGTTCCGGTGCAGGCGCGGCGGGGATCGGCGCGGACCGGGCGGTGAGAATGCGCCGCACCGCCTCGGCCAGCCGGGCCACGCGCAACGGTTTGAGCAGGTAGTCCACCGCGCCCAGATCGAACGCCGCCACCGCGTGATCGTCGTGGGCGGTGACGAACACGACCGCGGGCGGCTCGGCGAATTCCGAGAGAATGCCCGCCAACTCCATCCCGGTGAGGCCGGGCATATCGATATCGAGGAACACCGCGTCGATCGGATGCGCCCGTAACAACCGCAGCGCGCCGGTCGCCTCGCCCGCCCGGTGGATCTCACCCACGCCGGTCTGGGTGCTCAGCAGGTAGGCGAGTTCGTCGAGCGCCGGTTTCTCGTCGTCGACGGCGAGGACGCGCAGCGCGGTCGGGGCTTCATCGGTGTTCCAGGTCACAGCCAGGTCATCGTAACCGGGGTGCCGCGGCACGGGGTCGGGTTCGTCGCTCCCGACGGCGAACACCGGTTCACATCAAGCGCGGACGCCGGCCCGGAACTTCGGTATCCGCATGCTGACCTTGGTTCCCGCGCCCGGCGCCGTCTCCACCACCAGCCCGTAGTCGTTGCCGAACGCCGCGCGCAGCCGGTCGTCGACATTGGCCAACCCCACGTGCGCGGCCTCGCCCGTCCGCCCCGACCCGGTGTCGACGGCGTCGAGGGCCCCTGAACGCAGGATCTCGGGGTCCATCCCGATGCCGTCGTCCTCGACGCTGATCAGGCAGTCGGTTCCCTCGTCGGTCGCGACGATGCCGAGCTGCCCACCGCGCCCGCCGCCCGCGAGTCCGTGCCGCACCGCGTTCTCGACCAGCGGCTGCAAGGCCAGAAACGGCAACACCACCCCCAGCACCTCCGGCGCGATGCGCAGCCGCACGTCCAGGGCATCCCCGAACCGAGCCTGCTCGAGCGCCAGGTACCGCTCGATATTGCGCAATTCGTCCGCGAGCACGGTGAATTCGCCCGCGGCCCGGAACGAGTACCGCGTGAAATCGGCGAACTCGAGAATCAACTCACGGGCCCGATCGGGATCGGTCCGCACGAACGAGGCGATCGTATTGAGCGCGTTGTAGATGAAATGCGGACTGATCTGCGCTCGCAACGCCCGCAACTCGGCCCGATCCACCCGCGCCCGCGACGCGTCCAACTCCGCGAGCTCCAACTGCCCGCACGCGTACCGAGCCACCTCCGCCGCGGCCCCGAGCATGCCGGGACCGGGCTTGCCCGCCGTCACCATCCCCAGCGCGCCCACGACCGCCCCGGTGTCGATCGACAGCGGCTGAGCGATCAGCGTGTACTCGACACCGGACACCAGAACCGCCCGCTCGTCGGCGATCGCCCCTCGCGCCGCCTCGGCGAACGATTCGATCATGCCCGCGTGCGGCCCCTCCCACGCCAACAGCGTCCCGTCGGCATCGGCCACCCCCAACGCCTCGGCCCCCGCGAGCGCCCGCAGGTGCGGGGCCGCCTCCCGCGCGGACTCCGCGGTCAACCCGCGCCGCAACGGCACCGCCGCCAGCGACGCGGTGTGCAGCGCCTGATGCACCGCCCGCTGGGCGGGCGTGGTGACCACCCGTTGCGTGCGCCGCCAGATCAGTGCGACGACACCCGCCAGCACGACGACCGCGGCCCCGGCCACGACGAACGTGGTCATCAGAATTTCCGGTCCGCGCGCACGCACCGATTATGACCGGACCGTTTTCCGAGGACTCGCCGGTGACCTTGACCACGACACGCCGGACCCCGGCCAGGCAGGGGCGGAGCGGCCGGACGCGACGGTGAAACCTGTCGGACCCACGTGCCTAGAATGCCAGGGCTACCCCCGCCGACTCCCTGGGAGGAAGGACCGTCTTGGCTCCGTCCGGATCGTTCGTTCACCTGCACAACCACACCGAGTACTCCATGCTCGACGGTGCGGCCAAGATCTCGCCGCTGTTCGCGGAGGCGGAGCGGTTGGGGATGACCGCGGTCGGCATGACCGACCACGGCAATATGTACGGCGCCTCGGAGTTCTACAACAGTGCCAAGAAGGCCGGCATCAAGCCGATCATCGGCATCGAGGCCTACATCGCGCCGGGCTCGCGCTTCGACACCAAGCGCGTCAAGTGGGGCGATCCGGGTCAGAAGGGCGACGATGTCTCCGGCTCGGGTGCCTACACCCACATGACCATGGTCGCCGAGAACGCGACCGGCCTGCGCAACCTGTTCAAGCTGTCGAGCCTGGCCTCGATCGAGGGCCAGCTGGGCAAGTGGGCGCGCATGGACGAGGAGATCATCGCCCAGCACGCCGAGGGCATCATCGCCACCACCGGCTGCCCCTCGGGTGAGGTACAGACCCGCCTGCGTCTGGGCCACGATCGCGAAGCCCTCGAGGCCGCCGCGAAGTGGCAGGAGATCTTCGGCGCCGACAATTTCTTCCTCGAGGTGATGGACCACGGTCTGTCCATCGAGCGCCGGGTCCGCGAGGGCCTGATCGACATCAGCAAGCAGCTCGGCATCCCGCCGATCGCCACCAACGACTGCCACTACGTCACCAAGGACCAGTCGGTCAATCACGAAGCGCTGCTGTGCATTCAGACCGGCAAGACGCTGTCCGACCCCACCCGCTTCAAGTTCGATGGTGACGGCTACTACCTCAAGTCCGCCGCCGAGATGCGCGCCATCTGGGACGCCGAGATCCCCGGCGCCTGCGACAACACCGAGGTCATCGGCGAGCGCGTGCAGCCCTACGACGATGTCTGGGAACACCGCGACCGGATGCCGGTCTTCCCGGTGCCCGAGGGCCACACCCAGGCCACCTGGCTGCGCAAGGAAGTCCTCGACGGGCTGGACCGCCGCTTCCCGGACGGTCCCTCGCGCGAGTACCTCGACCGCGCCGATTTCGAACTCAAAGTCATCTGCGACATGGGGTTCCCCGCCTACTTCCTCGTCGTCGGCGACCTGATCAAGCACGCGCTGGAAGTCGGCATCCGCGTCGGCCCCGGCCGTGGTTCGGCCGCCGGTTCGCTGGTCGCCTACGCCATGGGCATCACCAATATCGACCCGATTCCCTACGGGCTGCTGTTCGAGCGATTCCTCAACCCCGAGCGCGTGTCGATGCCCGATATCGATATCGACTTCGACGATCGCCGCCGCGGTGAGATGGTCCGCTACGCCACCGAGAAGTGGGGCAGCGACCGTGTCGCCCAGGTGATCACCTTCGGCACCATCAAGACCAAGGCCGCGATCAAGGACTCCGCGCGAGTGCTGTTCGGCCAGCCCGGTTTCGCCATCGCCGACCAGATCACCAAGGCGCTGCCGCCGCCGATCATGGCCAAGGACATCTCGGTGGCGGGCATCACCGATCCCGATCACGAGCGGTACAAGGAAGCCACCGAGGTCCGCGATCTCATCGCCTCGAACCCCGATGTCGCCAAGATCTACGAGACGGCGCGCGGCCTCGAGGGCCTGATCCGCAACGCGGGCGTGCACGCCTGCGCGGTCATCATGTCCTCGGAACCGCTCACCGACGCGATCCCGGTGTGGAAGCGCGCACAGGACGGCGCGATCATCACCGGCTGGGACTACCCCTCGTGTGAGGCCATCGGCCTGCTCAAGATGGACTTCCTTGGCCTGCGCAACCTCACCGTCATCGGTGACGCCCTGGAGAACATCAAGGCCAACCGCGGCATCGATCTGGACATGGATCACCTGCCGCTCGACGACCCGGCCACCTACGAACTGCTCGCCCGCGGCGACACCCTTGGCGTGTTCCAGCTCGACGGCGGCGCCATGCGCGATCTGCTGCGCCGCATGCAGCCCACCGGCTTCGGCGACATCGTCGCGGTGCTGGCGCTGTATCGCCCCGGTCCGATGGGCATGAACGCCCACAACGACTACGCCGACCGCAAGAACGGGCGCCAAGAGGTCAAACCGATCCACCCCGAGCTCGAAGAGCCACTGAAGGAGATCCTGGCCGACACCTTCGGCCTGATCGTCTATCAGGAACAGATCATGCAGATCGCGCAGAAGGTGGCCGGGTACTCGCTGGGCCAGGCCGACATCCTGCGCCGCGCCATGGGTAAGAAGAAGCTGTCGGTGCTGGAGGAGGCCTACGCGGGCTTCCGCGACGGCATGCTCGCCAACGACTTCTCCGAACCGGCCATCAAGGCGCTGTGGGACACGATTCTCCCGTTCGCCGGTTACGCGTTCAACAAATCGCACGCCGCCGGCTACGGCCTGGTCTCCTTCTGGACCGCCTACCTCAAGGCCAACTATCCGGCCGAGTACATGGCCGGTCTGCTCACCTCCGTCGGTGACGACAAGGACAAGGCCGCGATCTACCTGTCGGACTGCCGCAAGATGGGCATCACGGTGCTGCCGCCCGATGTCAACGAGTCCGAACTCAACTTCGCCTCGGTCGGCACCGATATCCGCTTCGGCCTCGGCGCGGTCCGCAACGTCGGCACCAACGTGGTGGCCTCGATCATCGCCGCGCGTAAGGAGAAGTCGAAGTTCACCGACTTCTCCGACTACCTGAACAAGATCGACGCGATCGCCTGCTCCAAGAAGGTCACCGAATCCCTCATCAAGGCAGGCGGTTTCGATTCCCTCGGCCACCCGCGCAAGGGCCTGCTGCTGATCCACTCCGACGCGATCGACGCGGTGATGTCGACCAAGAAGGCCGAGGCGATCGGCCAGTTCGACCTGTTCGGCGGCCTCGGTGACGACGACGAGTCGATGGCCTCGGTGTTCAACGTGAAGGTCCCCGACGACGAGTGGGAGACCAAGCACAAGCTGGCGCTGGAACGAGAGATGTTGGGGCTCTACGTGTCCGGGCATCCGCTCAACGGCGTGGAGCACGTGCTGGCCGCCCAGGTCGACACCCCGATCCCGGCCATCCTCGAAGGCGACGTCAAGGACGGCGCGCAGGTGACCATCGGCGGCATCCTCGCCTCGGTGAACCGCCGCATCAACAAGAACGGGCTGGCCTGGGCCTCGGCGCAGCTCGAGGACCTCACCGGCGGCGTGGAGGTGCTGTTCTTCCCGCAGTCGTACTCGGTGTACGGCATGGACGTGGTCGAGGACGCGGTGGTGCTGGTCAAGGCCAGGGTCTCCGTCCGCGACGACCGCATCTCCCTGATCGCCAACGACCTGGTGGTGCCGGACCTCTCGGCCATCGGCGTGGCCAAGCCGGTGTCGGTGGTGATGACCACGCGCATGTGCACCCCCGACAAGATCGGCGAACTCAAGAAGGTGCTCTCCCGTCACCAGGGCACCTCCGACGTTCACATCCGCCACGTCGGCGCCCGCGAGAAGACCACCATGCTCAAACTCGACGACGCCTGGCGGGTCACCCCCTCCTCGGCCCTGATGGGCGACCTGAAAGCCCTGCTCGGCCCCGGCTGCCTCGGCTGATCCGGCACCGGCGCCCGATCACCTCGTGGCGCCGGAACCGCTCCGGCGTGTGTCGGCTGCCCGGGAACGGGCCGGTGCGGCGTGCGGCCGTAGCACGTAGCCGTGTCGACCGCCTCGCGAATGGGCGGTGTCGGCGGAGCTGACGCGCGTGCCGTCGCCCGACGGTCGGTGGTCGCTCACAGCGTGGCGCCGCGACCGCTGTGGTGGGTCGTGATGGCCGGTCGGCGAACAACGGGCTAGCGTCGGAAGACGTGACGTCCGCGCCGCTGCTCGACTCGCCACCGCACTCGCGGGACCGGTCGCGCTCGCTGCCCCGGCACATCTCGGTCCGCACGGTGCTGCTCGTCGCGACGGCGATGATCGTGGCGCAGCTCGTCGTCCGCGCCTGGGTGGCAGGTTCGGGCTTCTTCTACTGGGACGACTTCCTGCTGATCGGCCGGGTGAGCGGCCAACCACTGTCCGAACTCCTGCTGACCAGCCACGACGGCCACGTGATGCCCTTCGCCTTCGTGCTGACCTGGGCGTTGACCCAGCTCGCCCCACTGAATTGGCCGGCGGCGGTCGTGGTGCTGGTCGGCATGCAGCTGCTCGCGTCGCTGGCCGTCCTGCGCCTGCTCATCGTGCTGCTCGGGGTCCGGGCCCGCCTGCTCGCCCCGTTGACCTTCTACCTGTTCGTGCCGCTGACGGTGCCCGCGTTCGCGTGGTGGTCCGCGGCGGTGAACGCGCTGCCCCTCCAGATCGCCCTGGCCTGGGTGAGCGCCGACGCGGTGCGCGCGGCCCGCACCGGCCGACGCCGATACGCGATCTCGGGCGCCCTGGTGTTCGCGGTGGGGTTGCTGTTTTTCGAGAAATCGGTGGTGGTGCTGCCGGTGGCGTTCGCGGTCGCGATGCTGGTGGCACACCTGACCGGCGACTCGATGCGGGCGGCGGCGAGCAGGGGAGCCGCGCTGTGGACCGCCGCCGGCGCGGTCCTGCTGGCCTGGACGGCGTGCTTTCTGCTCGTCATCGAGCGCCCGCGCGGCCTCTCGCCCCCCGAACGTCCCGGCGCCCTCGGCAGCCGAGCCCTGTCCGACGGCCTGGTCCCCGCCCTGTTCGGCGGCCCGTGGCGCTGGGACCGCTGGCAACCCGCCACCCCGTGGGCCGACCCACCGACCGTCACCGTCGCGCTGAGCTGGTTGCTGCTGATCCTGTTCGCGGCGTGGACGATTCGCACCCGTGCCCGGGTGCTCCCGGTCTGGCTGTGCACCGTCGCCTACGCCACCGCCACCATCGCCCCCGTCATCGCGCTGCGTGACGGCCCGAGCACCACCGACCTGCTCCTCCAATCCCTGCGCTACTTCGCCGATTTCGCCGTCATCGCCACCATCGCCCTGGCCCTGATCGCCCTGGCTCCGGCCCGTCGGGCAGGCGCACAGGCGGCGAACCGCATCGCGTCTCGGCCGCACCCCGACCATCGCTCGCTGAGTGGCGAGTCGGTTCCGGCCGGGTCCGCACGAGCACGTCCAGCCGCGCGTCTCCGTGAATCGTTGGCGCACAGCAGAATTCATCAGTCGATAGGTACCGCGGCGGTAGCACTGTTCCTGGCCGGCAGCCTCTACTCCACCCTCACCTTCACCGACTCCTGGAAACCCAGCCCCGCCCGCACCTACGTCACCGGCGTCCACGCCGCCCTCCCCGCCGCCGACGCACCCCTGCTCCCGCAGGAGGTCCCCTGGAATGTCCTGAACCCCTTGGCTTTCCCCGAGAACATGACCGACCGCGTCTTCGCCCCCCTGGCCACCGAAACCACCTTCGCCCTGTCCACCCCCCACCTGCGCATGATCACCGACGAGGGCGCGATCGTCGACGCCCAGGTCTGGTGGAATCGCGGCATCGTCGAGGGCCCCGAACCCCGCTGCGGATACCGCGCCACCGGGACCACCGGCACCAACCTGCCCCTCGACGGCCCCATGCAGATCCGCGACTGGACCGCCCAGCTCAACTACTACGCCGAAGCCGACGGCCGGATCGCCCTGTCCTTCGAGGGCGAGACCGAAACCGTCGCCGACGTGCGCGCCGGCCTCAACACGGTCTATGTCCGACTGCTCGGCGGCGGCGACACCCTGCGGATCAGAGCGCTCGACGCACATCAGTCCCTGTGCATCGGCACTGGACCGGTCGGTGTCGCGGGGTATTCGCAATAGCACCGGGGTCGGCGTGGGGCCGGTCGGTGTCGCCGGGTCTTCGCGACAGCACGGGATTCACCGCGTCGGCGCCGGGTCGATCGGTGTCCCCGCGACCCGTTGATCAGCACACCCGCGCGGGCCGTGCGATGCTGAGCCGATGAGGCGGTTTCGGGTGTGGGCGCCGGACGTGGGCGCGGTGCGGTTGCAACTGGACGGGGTGGAACACCCGATGCGACGCAACGGCGGCGGCCACTGGTCGGTGCACGTCGACGCAGGTCAGGGCGCCCGCTACGGCTTCCTGATCGACGACGACCCCACGGTGCTCCCCGACCCGCGCTCACCGCGCCAACCCGACGGCGTGCACGCCCCCTCGGCGGTCCACGACCTCGACCCGACCGCCTGGACCGACCACTCCTGGACCGGTCGCCCCCTGGCGGGTTCGGTGTTCTACGAACTCCACCTCGGCACCTTCACCCCCGAGGGCACCTTCGACGCCGCGATCGAGCGGCTCGACCACCTGGTCGACCTCGGCGTCACCACCGTCGAACTCATGCCGGTCAACGCCTTCGACGGCACCCACAACTGGGGCTACGACGGCGTGCTCTGGTACGCGGTGCAGGAAACCTACGGCGGCCCCGACGGCCTGCAACGCTTCGTCGACGCCTGCCACGTCCGCAATCTGGCCGTCTGCCTCGACGTGGTCTACAACCATCTCGGCCCCAGCGGCAACTATCTGCCCCGCTTCGGCCCCTACCTCACCTCCGGCCGCAACACCTGGGGTCAGAGTCTCAACCTCGACGGCCCCGGCTCCGACGCGGTCCGCGCCTACATCATCGACAACGCCCTGCGCTGGCTGCGCGAGTTCCATATCGATGCCCTGCGCATCGACGCTGTGCACGCCCTCGTCGACCGCACCGCCACTCACCTGCTCGCCGAACTCACCGTCGAAACCACCGCCCTGGCAGCACATCTGGGCCGCCCGCTGAGCCTGATCGCCGAGAGCGACCTCAACGACGCGCGCCTGATCATCCCGCGCGCGGCGGGCGGTTACGGCCTCACCGGCCAGTGGAACGACGACCTGCACCACGCCGTGCACACCGCCGTCTCCGGCGAAAGACAGGGCTATTACGCCGATTTCGGCTCCCTGGCCTGCCTGGCCCGCACCCTCACGCACGGGTTCTTCCACGCCGCAACCTATTCCAGCTTCCGCGGCCGCACCCACGGCGCCCCGATCCCGCGCGATCTGGTCCCCGGCAGCGCCCTGCTCGGCTACACCTGCAACCACGACCAGATCGGCAACCGGGCCACCGGCGACCGCCCCAGCGACTACCTCACCCCCGGCCAGCTCGCGGTGAAGGCGGCCCTGGTGCTGCTCGCGGCGAGCACGCCGATGCTGTTCATGGGGGAGGAGTGGGGCGCGCGCACCCCGTTCCAGTTCTTCACCTCCCACACCGACCCCGTCATCGGCGCCGCCACCGCGACCGGTCGCCGCGCGGAGTTCGCCGAGCACGGCTGGACCGCCGAGGAGGTCCCCGACCCCCAGGACCCCGCCACCTTCCACCGCTCCAAGCTCGACTGGACCGAGCCCGGTCGCGAACCGCACGCCCGGCTGCTCGCCTGCTATCGCGCCCTGCTCGCGCTGCGCGCCGCCCGTCCCGAATTCACCGACCCGTGGCTGGACCGGGTCTGGGCCGACTACGACGAGGCCCGGCGCTGGTTCGTGCTGCGTCGCGGGCGGATCTCGGTGGTGTGCAATCTCGCCGAGGACGAGGTGGTGATCCCGGTGCACGGGCGGGTGCTGCTGGCCTGGTCACCGGCCACCGAAAGCGGTGCGGGAACCCTCGTTTCGGGCCACAGTTTCGCCGTCCTCGAAGAGCATGACGCGACAAGCACCGTGGTCACCGAGTGATGACGAGCGCGCACCGGTCTCCGCACACGCGTTGCCGACCCGACATGGCATCCGTACTGTTGCATGATGAGCAATGACGCTTTCGGGCAGGCCGGCGCTGCCTTGCCGGCCGGGGTCGGGGGTTACGCCCCCGCCGGATTCGGCCCGCTGGTGCGCGCCTTCTCGACCCTGGTCGGACACCGCCGCGACGCGGGCGGCGCCCTCGCGATCTACCGCTTCGGGCAACCGCTGGCGCACTTCTGGACCGGCAGCGCCGGTGGCGATCGACCGTGGACCGAGAACACCGGGTCCATCGTGTTCTCCGCGACCAAGGGCGTCACCGCCACGGTCATCCACCGCCTCGCCGATCGCGGCCTGATCGACTACCAGGCGCCGATGGCCGAATACTGGCCCCGCTTCGCCGCCAACGGCAAGGGCGCGATCACCGTCGCCGACGTGCTCACCCACCGTTCGGGCCTGTCCTCGCTGTCCGCGGTCGCGAGCACCGCCGCCGAGGCGCTCGATCACGAACTGATGGAAGACCGCCTGGCCCTGGCCACGCCCGACAGCTCGCGCGGCGTCCCGACCTACCACGCGCTGACCTATGGCTGGCTGCTCGCCGGCCTGGCCAGGAATGTGACCGGCCGCAGTATGGGCGAGCTCATCCGCACCGAGGTCACCGACCCGCTGGGCATCGACGGCATCCACCTCGGCCGCCCCGGCCCCGACTCGATCACCGAGTACGCCGCCCTGGCCGGTGCGCACCTGAGCTTCGCCGCCCACCCGCTCGCCGCGGGCATGATCGCCAAGGTCGGCTTCCGGCTGCCCGGACCGCTCGGCGCGGCCGCGCGCTGCCTGTTCGTGCCCGGCCTGGACACCATCCTCGACGGCGACGACCCGACGATCCTCGACACCGAGATGCCCGCGGGCAACGGCGTCGCCACCGCCACCGGCCTGGCCAGGATGTACGCCGCGCTGGCCGACGGCAGCGTCACCGTCGACGGCACCCCGTACCTGAGCCGGAGCACCCACGCCGCCATCCGCAAGGTGCAGTCCTACCGGCTCGACCACGCGCTGTTCTACCTGCCGATGATGTGGCACCTGGGCTACCACTCGCTGCCGGTCGGCGCGCGGCGCGGCTTCGGCCACATCGGCCTCGGCGGTTCGTTCGGCTGGGTCGACCCGGCATCGGGCCTGTCGGTGGGCTACGTGCACAACCGGCTCGACCAGATCCTGCTGCCCTACGACATGCTCGCCATGAGTTGGCTGCTGCCGCTGGTGGTTTCGGGCGTGCGCGCGAGCCGGGAGCCGCGCTCGCGCGAGCACCGCGCGGCGGCCTGACCGCCGCGCGGGCTCGTCCTAGGTGAGGTAGCGGTACGCGGGAGAACCCGGTTCCAGGCGTTCGGCCTGGATCGGGGACTCCTCGATGCGATGCAGCAGCGAGGCCAGATCGTCGGTGGCGCCGAGCTCGATGCCGACGAGCGCCGCGCCCGTGTCGCGGTTGTTGCGCTTGACGTACTCGAACATGGTGATGTCGTCGTCGGGCCCGAGCACATCGTCGAGGAAGCGGCGCAGCGCACCGGGCTCCTGCGGGAAATCGACCAGGAAGTAGTGCTTGAGTCCGCGGTGCACGAGCGAGCGTTCGATGATCTCGCCGTAGCGCGACACATCGTTGTTGCCGCCCGAGACCAGCACCACCACCGTGGAGCCCGGTTCGACGGTGATCTCGGCCAGCGCCGCCGTCGCCAACGCGCCCGCGGGCTCGGCGATGATGCCCTCGCTCTGATACAGGTCGAGCATCGCCGTGCAGATGGCGCCCTCGTCGATCGACATCACCTGGAAAGGCGCTGCGCCGGAAGGGGATTCGGGCGTGGTGAGCAGCGGCAGCGACGCGTGCGAGACCATCCGGCCGCCGAAGGACGCGGCCGTGATGTAGGGCAGTTCGCCGATGCGGCGCACGGCGGCGCCGTCGACGAACGGGTCGATCTCGGGCAGCGTCACCGGGGCGCCCGCGACCAGCGCGGCGGTCAGCGAGGCCGCCCCCGCCGGCTCGACGCCGAGCAGTCCGGTGCGCGGCGCGCGGGCGCGCAGGTAGGTGCCGATCCCGGCCAGGCAGCCGCCGCCGCCGACCGGCACGATCACCAGATCCGGTGCGGTACCGAGCTGTTCGAGGAATTCCGCGGCGATGGTGCCCTGGCCCGCGGCGGTGCGCGGGTCGTCGAACGGGGGCACCATGGTGGCGCCGGTGCGGGCCACATCGTCGGCGGCCGCGGCCGCCGCGGCGTCGTAGGTCTCGCCGACCGCGATCAGTTCCACGAACTCGCCGCCGTGCACGCGGATGCGGTCGCGCTTCTGCTTGGGGGTGGTGGTCGGCACGTAGATGCGCCCGCGCACACCCATCGCCCGACACGCGAACGCCACGCCCTGGGCGTGATTGCCGGCGCTGGCGGCCACCACTCCGGCCGCGCGTTCGGCGGCGGTGAGCTGCACCATCAGGTTGTAGGCGCCGCGCAGCTTGTAGGAGCGCACGGCGGTGAGGTCTTCGCGCTTGAGATACACCTGCGCGCCGGTGCTCGCCGACAGTCGCGGGCTGTACTGCAGCGGCGTCGGCTCGATGATCCCGGAAATTCGCTGCGCGGCGGCGTCGATCTCGTCCGCGGTCAGCGGCGGACGGGTTACGGATACTTCGGCGACGTCAGCGATAGGGGACACTCGGTCAATGCTACCGAGGGCCCCGGTGCGCCTCGCGCGGGCCGACCACCCGCCGGGTCCGACGCGGCGGGTGGGTGCGGACCGGGCGGATTCAGCGCGGGGTGAGGACGAAGACCGGGATCACGCGATCGGTCTTCTTGGTGTACTCCTCGTAGTCGGGCCACACCGCGATCGCGCGCTGCCACCACCGCCGGCGCTCCTCGCCGGTGACCTCGCGGGCGGTGTAGTCGCGGTTGACGGGGCCGTCGCGCAGTTCGACGTGCGGATCGGCCTTGATGTTGTAGTACCAGACGGGGTTCTTGGGCGCCCCGCCCAGCGACGCGACGACGGCGTACTCGCCGTCGTGCTCGACCCGCATGAGCGGGGTCTTGCGCAGCTTGCCGGACTTGGCGCCCTTGGTGGTGAGGATGATGACGGGCTTGCCCAGCAGTGACGTGCCCTCGGTGCCGCCGGATTGCTCGTAGGTCGCGACCTGCTCGCGGGACCGGTCCGAAGTGCTCGGTGCGTACTCTCCTGTCAGTGGCATGACCTGCACAACGAATCGGCGCGATGTGATGTTCCCGACGCGATCGGACCGAAAGTTCGGTAGCCCGAACTTCGATGTGCGCCTATCCTGGTCCACATGGCAGTGCTCACCTCACCGGCAGCCTCCGCGACCGTCGACCTCGCGGGCAGCGCCTGGCCGGTCTACAAGCTCGAGGCGCTGGTCGCCGCGTTGGTGATCGGTGCGCTGTTGCTGCTCGTCGTCGGGTCGGCCCAGGTCGCCGTGCTGAGCGCGGCCGCCGTCGCGTCGGTGCGCTGGATCATCGGCGCCACCCGCACCGTCTCGCGCACCTGAGCTACTCCGCGAGCTCGAGCGCGCCCAGTTCCGCGCGCGAGACCACGCCCAGTTTCGGATACGCCTTGTACAGGTGATGCCCGACCGTGCGGTGGCTCAGGAACAGCCGCGCCGCGATCTCCCGATTCGACAGCCCCTGCGCCGCGAGCCGCACGATCTGCGCCTCCTGCGGGGTCAACAGGTCCACCGGGCCGCCGGTCGCCCGCGCGCCCGTTCCGACGCCGAGCGCGCCCAGTTCGGTGCGCGCCCGTTCACTCCACGGCGCGGCGTCGAGCCGATCGAAGAGTCGCATGGCCTGTTCGAGTTGGGTGCGCGCGTCGGTTTTGCGTTTGTCGCGGCGTAGCCATTCGCCGTAGAGCAGGCGGGTGCGGGCCTCGTCGAACGGGCGGTTCGCGGTGAGCGCGGCCACGAAGTGCGGTTCGCTGTCCTCGGACACCAGCGCCCGACCCCGCGCGGCCAACGCCGCGATCCAGTCCTGCCCCGCCCGCCGCGACCACTCGGTCAGCCGGTCGAGGGCCTCGGTGGCCTGCGCGGTCGCGCCGAGCCGCACCGCCACCTCGATCTGATCGGCGAGCGTGCGCAACC
This sequence comes from Nocardia lasii, assembly GCF_042658545.1. NCBI lineage: Bacteria > Bacillati > Actinomycetota > Actinomycetes > Mycobacteriales > Nocardiaceae > Nocardia > Nocardia lasii. The sequence continues at coordinate 12,014 of NZ_JBHSQN010000008.1, read as the reverse complement.
CGATCACCTGGTGGCGGGCCGGTTCGACCGTCATGTGCGCGAGTTCGGCACGCGCCTGCGCCAACCGACCCTCCCCGAGCGCCAGCATGGCCCGCGCCGCCTGCGCCCACGACGCCCCCGCCCCACCGAACTCCTCGGCGACCGCCTGCTCGGCGTGCGCATCACACGATGCCGAATCACCGTGCAGCGCGGCCAGATACGCGAGGAACGCGTGAATCTGACTCACCCACTGCGCCTGCCCGATATCCCGCGCGATCCGCAACCCCTCCTCGGCCGCGATCCGGCTCTCCCTCGGCCGCCCACCGAACAGCAACGCCTCCGACCGGAAGAACAGCAGCGGCGCCAACACCGCGATCCGCCCCTGCTCCCGACACTGTCCGATCAGCTCCCCGGCCACCTCGCCCACCTGCTCGTCCTGCCCCACCACCAACCCACTGCCACACAGCTGCACCAGCTCGGCCGGATTCTCGACCCCGCCCGCCCGCGCCGCCGCCACCGCTTCCCGCAGGTCGACACCGCGCCGCCCCGCCACCGCCCCGGTCAGATACCGCAGGATCGGCGTCACCGGATCCCCCTCGTCCAACCGCAACGTCGCCGCCACCGCCGCCACCTCCTCGAGCTCCGCCGCCCCGAGATACCACGCCGTATGCACCGCCTTGGCCAGAATCCGCGCAGCCCCCCGAGCATCCGCCACACCCACCACCCCCATCAACCGCCGATGCGCCGAACCCGGCTCCCCGGAAGCGAATTCGGCCTGCGCCCGCACCAACGCGAGCCGCAACGCGACGTCGGCTCCGGTCGACAGGGGAGCGGTCTCCCCGTCCCGCCGCACCACCCGCGAGCTCCCACCCACCACAATGCTGCCTGAATCCCACTGCGCCGCAGAACGTTCGGCTGACTCCACGAACCGGTCGCCGACAGCCACCGCGTGCGAATCGCCGGGCGATTGCCGCAACCCACCTCGATCGAGCTCGGCGGACTCGGCCTGCGGCGATGGCCGGGTGGTTCTCGCCTCGGTCGGCGACTCCGTTCGTTCGTCCCGTTGTCGGTCCTGGTCGGGCGGTTGCTGCGACTCGTCGGTGTCGAGTTCGGTGCGCTCGGCCTGTGGCGATGGCCGGGTGGTTCTCGCCTCGGTTGGCGATGTTGTTCGTTCGTCCCGTTGTCGGTCCTGGTCGGGCGGTTGCCAGGACTCGTCGGTGTCGGGCTCGGTGCGCTCGGTCTGCGGCGATGGCCGGGTGGTGGTTCTCGCCTCGGTTGGCGATGTTGTTCGTTCGTCCCGTTGTCGGTCCTGGTCGGGCGGTGGCCACGGCTCGTCGGTGTCGAGCTCGGTGCGCTCGGTCCGCAGTGACGGCTGGTCGGTAGGTTCCGCCTCTGTCAGTGACGCGGCCCGTTCGGCCAGGCGTTGGGCCTGGTCGGTCAGCCCGGCCTCGGTCGCGGTTTCGGCGGCCAAGACCAAGCGGCGGATCCGGGCGGTCGGGTCGACGCTCAGGGCGGCGGCGCGGTCGTAGGCGGTGACGGCGCCGTGGAGGCCGTGGCGGCGGCGGGCGCGGTCGGCGGTGTGTTCCAGGGCGGTGGCGGTGTGTTCGTCGGGGCCGGTCGCGGCGGCGGCGAGGTGCCAGGCGCGCAGGTCGGCGGTGTCGGGGTCGTCGAGTGCGGTGGCGAGGGCGCGGTGGGCGGCGAGGCGGTCGGTGAGGGCGGCGCCCCGGTAGACGGCCGAACGCAGCAGGGGATGGCGCCAGGTCAGCGTTCGGCCGTCGGTGTCGACCATGTCGGCGTCCTGCGCGGGTTGCAGATCACCCAGGTCGGCGCCGAGCGTGGCGGCGGCGCGCAGGACCGGCGCGAGGTCGACGGCGCCCGAGGCGGCCGCCACCAACAGCACGGTCCGCGTCGCGGCGGGCAGGCGGGTGACCCGACCGTGGAAGGCCAGCTGCAACCGCTGCGTCATCGGCAGCGGATTGGCCCCACCGACCTCGTCCTCGCCGACCACGGACGGAAGTTCCCGCAGTGCGAGGGGATTGCCGCCCGCCTCCGACAGCACCCGATACCGCGTGGCCGGACTCAACCGCGTGGCCCCGGCATCCAACAGCGCGGCCGCCGCCTCGGGCCGCAGCCCACCCAGCGCCAGCTCCGGCAACCCTGGAGCCGGAAAATCCTGCGGCCCGGAGCGCGTCGCGAACACGATCACCACACCCTCGGCGTCGAGCCTGCGCGCCGCGAACAGCAGCGCCTCCGCACTCGCCCGATCCAGCCAGTGCGCGTCATCGATCACACACAGCAGCGGACCCCGCGCCGCCTCCTCCGCCAGCAGCGTCAACACCGCCAGCCCGATCAACATCCGGTCGGGCGCGCCCTCGCCGAGCCCGAACGCCCCCTCCAGCGCGTCGCGCTGTCGCGGCGGCAACCGCCGCACCAGTTCCATGGCGGGTCGGATCAGCAGATGCAGTGCCGCGAAAGGCAATTCGGCCTCGGACTCGATCCCCGCGCCACGCACCGTCGGAACACCCTGCGCCGCCGCGTAATCCAGCAGCGCCGACTTCCCGATCCCCGCCTCACCCCGCACCACCAGCACCCCGCTGCGCCCCGCCCGCGCCCCGGCGAGCAGGTCATCGATCCTGGCCTGTTCGGCGTCGCGTCCGTGCAGCATGGCTCCACCGTATCGCCGTACCGGCACCGCCAGTAGTGGTGCCGGAAAAGTACCTATAGGCGACTGATTCGACCGACCCCCCGCGCGCCATAACGTGGTACCCATCGCAGGAACAACCCGCGAAACACCAGCTCACAGCCCATTTCGGAGGTTGAGATGAACACCGTCGTCGCACAGTACCTGGAAGCCTGGAACACCCGCGAGCCCGCCGACCGCCGCGCCGCCGTGGCCCGCGTGTTCACCCCCGACGCCCGCTACACCGACCCGCTGGTCGCCGTCACCGGCCACGCCGAACTCGAGGCCGCCATCGCCGGCGTCCAGGCCCAGTTCCCCGACTGGACCTTCACCCTCGCGGGCCCCGTCGACGCCCACCACGACCAGCTCCGCTTCACCTGGGCCCTCGGTCCCGCCGACGCCCCCGCCATCGTGATCGGCTTCGATGTCGCCACCCTCACCGACGGCCGCATCGACAACGTCTACGGCTTCCTCGACCAGGTCCCCACCGCCTGACCGACCGGCCGCCGGATCGATCATCCGCACGTGACCACCGAACTCACTCGCCGCCAAGGAGTTTCATCATGACCACCACCAATCCGTCCCGCCTGTCCGCCCTGCTCACCTCCGGCCCGGACCTGCTGCGCCTGTCGCTGCGCCTCGACGCCGTCGTCACCACCGCCAACGGCCTCGCCTACCTGGCCCTGGCCGTACCCCTGGAACGCCTCCTCGGCCTCGACCGCACGGTCGCCCTCGCCATCGGCGCCTTCCTCACCGCCTACGGCCTCGCCGTCGCCCTCATCGGCCGCCCGACCCACCCCAACCGCGCCGCCGCCACGGCAGTGGCCATCGGCAACACCGGCTGGGTGCTCGCCAGCCTCGCCGCCGCCGCGACCGGGGTCCTCGGACTCACCACGATCGGCACGGTGTGGGCGGTCCTGCAGGCGATCACCGTCGGCGCCTTCGCCGCCCTGCAGTACCTCGGCCTGCGCCGCGACCACTGACCACACGAGGCCCGAAGCCTGAGCGCTTCGGGCCTCGTCCTCAGCGCACCAGCAACGCCACCGGCAACCGCGTGAACAATTTGTCCAGCCGGGCACTCCCGGCGAAGGTGTTCCCCGTCAACCGATCGGTCCAATTCCCCTGCGGCAGCGGCAGAGTCGTCTCCAACCACCCCGTCGCGGCGAGCCCCACCGAATGCCGGGTGGCCGCCACGATCACCTCCGGCGCCTCACCCGCGGGCCCACGCCCGTAGGCGACGAACCGATGCGCGTGCTCCCCGACCGCGTACAGCGGCCGATACATCCCGCCCACGAAACACTCCGGCCGCTCCCGCCGCAACCACAGCGCGTACGCCACCACCCACATCTTCGCGGCCCCGGTGGTATCCAGCGTCGGTGTGTCGGTGAGGGATTGGAGCATCCCCACCCTGGCGGCGAAGTTCACCGGCCGCCGATTGTCGGGGTCGACGAGCGAGTCCTCCCACAGCTCGGTGCCCTGGTAGATATCGGGGATCCCCGGCGCCCCCAGCTGTAACAGCTTCTGCGCCACCGCGTCCGACCACGCGTGCGGGGCCAGCTCGTGCGCCAGATCGCCGATCCCGGTCCCGACCGGCCCGTCGATCACCGCGTCGAGCCACCCGTGCACCGCCGACTCGAACTCCCCGTCGGGCTCCTCCCACGAGGTCTTGGTCCCCGCCTCGCGAATCGACTTCTCGGCGAACATGTGCAGCCGATCCCGCAGTCCCGGCACCGACGACGCGGGCCGCCCGTCGGCGGGCCACACCCCGAACATGTTCTGCAACAGGAACAGTGCCGTCGCCCCGTCCGGCGCGGGCGTCGTCTCCAACCACCCACGCACCCGCTGCGACCACACATCGGCCACCTGCGACAGCACCCCGATCCGCGCCCGCACGTCCTCCCCGCGCTTGGTGTCGTGCGTCGAGATCGTGGTCATGGTCGCGGGCCACCGCTGCGCCCGTTCACTGTTGGACAGGTGGAAGTCGTTGACCGAGTGGCCGAATCGCGCCGGATTGCCGCCCACCTCCTGCAGCGACACCAGCCGCGCACCCTGATAGAACATGGTGTCCTCGACCGACTTGGCGGTGATCGCCCCGCACACCTGCGAGAACCGCGTCGCCGCCTCACCACCCACCGACAGCGCCGTCACCAACACCGAAAGCGGCGCTGTCAGTTCGGCATTGCGCTTCTCCACCTCGGCCACCACCGCCGCGGTCATCCCGGCCAGCGGCGCGTAGTCCACCCGGTACACCGGCATGAACGCCAGCACCTCGATGGTCGCGTTGGTCACCGCGAGCGTGTCGAAACTGCCCGCGTTCCCATCGCGCTTGATCGCCGCCACCAGCCGCCGGATCTCCGGCGCCAGAATGGTTTCCGCCACCGCCCGCTTGATCCGGTGCTCGGTCTCCCCGAACCACAGCCGGTCGCTGCCGTGCCCGGCGACGTGCTGGGACAGCTCGGTCAGCGTCGTCTCCCCGGCCGGATCGATCAGCACCCCGCCGATATCGGCGAGCGCGTCGTACCCCGTGGTGCCGTCCACTGGCAGCGTCGCGTCCAGGGGTTCACGGTTGGCGAGGATCTTCTCCACCAGCAGCAACCGCTGCGGCCCGATCAACCGCCGCAACCGCGTCAGATACGCACTGGGATAGGACAACCCGTCGGGATGGTCCACCCGCACGCCGTCGATCAGATCGTGCTCACACCAGGCCGCGAGTTCGGAGTGCGTCGCCTCGAACACCTCCGGGTCCTCCTGGCGGATCGCCGCCAGACTGTTCACCGCGAAGAACCGTCGATACGTGCACACCCCGGCCTTCCAGCTCACCAACCGGTAGTGCTGGCGGTCGTGGATGCGCAGCGCGTTGTCACCGTCGGTGCCCGACGCGATCGGAAACCGCAGATCGTGCAGCGCCAGCATGGGTTCGGGCCCGGAACGATCGACCGTCAACGCCGCCGGATCGTTCTCGTTCTGCAACACCGGCAGCGCCAGGCGCCCCCCGGCCCCGTTGCCCGAACTCCAGTCGATGTCGAAGTACTTGGCGTAGGGCGACTGTCGACCGTTGCGCAGCACATCCCACCACCACGGGTTCTGGCGCGGATCGGCCACGCCCACATGGTTGGGCACCAGGTCCACGATCAAACCCATCCCGCGACTGCGCACTTCGTCCGAGAGCGCCTTGAGCCCCGCGGGCCCACCGAGCGCGGCCGACACCGTGGTCGGGTCGGTGACGTCGTAGCCGTGGGTCGATCCGTGCGTCGCGGTGAGGATCGGCGACAGGTACAGGTGCGAGATCCCCAGCTGCTGCAGGTATTCGGCGATCGCGCGGGCATCGTTGAAGGTGAGCGCGTCCGGGCGCAGCTGCAATCGGTAGGTGCTGCGCACCGTGCCGGCCCGCAGCGGGGCACGGTGGAGCAGGGTCTGCGGATCGGTCACGTAGGTCTCGGTCATCGTCTCGGCGGGTCAGGCGGTTCGGCGCAGTACGAGCAGGCAGCGACCCTCGACCGGCAGCGTCGCCGCGGCCGCGTACACCGCGTCGGCCGCGCCGGTGGGGGTCGAACAGTCCAGCGCCAGTGTCCATTCGGCGCCGAACTCCGAGCCCGGCAGCACGAAGTCGATGGCCTCGTCGTGCGCGTTGAAACACAGCAGGAACGAGTCGTCGGTGACGCGCTCGCCACGCGGCCCCGGTTCGGCGATGCCGTCCCCGTCGAGCAGCACGGCCAGCGACTTGCCGAAACCGCTGTCCCAGTCGTCGTTGGTCATCTCGGTGCCCGCGGGCGCGAACCAGGCGATCTCGCGGCGATGCCCCTGATCGTCGCTGGGGCCGGCGGCCAGGAACCGGCGCCGCCGGAAGATCGGATGTTCGGTGCGCAGCGCGATCACCGTGCGGGTGAACTCGAGCAGGTCGGCGTTGGTCTGCGCCAGCGTCCAGTCCATCCACGCCAGCGGCGAATCCTGGCAGTACACATTGTTGTTGCCGAGCTGGGTGCGCCCGAGCTCGTCGCCGTGGGCCAGCATCGGCGTGCCCTGGCTCAGGATCAGCGTGGCCAACAGATTGCGCTGCTGGCGCGCGCGCAAGGCCAGGATCGCCGGATCGTCGGTCTCGCCCTCGACCCCGCAGTTCCACGATCGGTTGTGACTCTCGCCGTCGCGATTGCCCTCACCGTTGGCGTCGTTGTGTTTCTCGTTGTAGGACACCAGGTCCCGCAGCGTGAAGCCGTCGTGCGCGGTGACGAAGTTGATGCTGGCGCCGGGCCGACGCCCCGTGGACTCGTACAGATCCGAGGAGCCGGTGAGCCGAGAGGCGAACTCGCCCAACGTCGCCGGTTCCCCACGCCAGTAATCGCGCACGGTGTCACGGTATTTGCCGTTCCACTCCGTCCACAGGCTCGGGAAGTTGCCGACCTGGTAGCCGCCCTCGCCCACGTCCCACGGCTCGGCGATGAGCTTGACCTGGCTCACCACCGGATCCTGGTGCACCAGGTCGAAGAACGCGGAAAGCCGGTCCACATCGTGCAATTCGCGCGCCAGCGTGGCGGCGAGGTCGAAACGGAACCCGTCGACGTGCATGTCCAGGATCCAGTACCGCAGCGAATCCATGATCAGCTGCAATGTGTGCGGATGCCGCACATTGAGGCTGTTACCGGTGCCGGTGTAGTCCTTGTAGTGCTCGGGGTCGGCGTCGTCGAGCCGGTAGTAGGCGGCGTTGTCGATCCCGCGCAGACTCAGCGTCGGCCCGTTGTGATTGCCCTCGCCGGTGTGGTTGTAGACGACGTCGAGGATCACCTCGATGCCCTCGGCGTGCATCGCGCGCACCATCGCCTTGAATTCCGCCACCGCCGCGTCCCCGCGCGGCCGGGCCGAATACTGGTTGTGCGGCGCGAGATACCCGATGCTGTTGTAGCCCCAGTAGTTTCGCAGGCCCTGATCGGTGAGCACGTGATCGTGGAAGAACTGGTGCACCGGCATCAGCTCGATCGCGGTGACCCCCAACGCTTTCAGATGCCCGATGATCGCCGGATGCGCCAGCCCCGCGTAGGTGCCGCGCAGATCCTCCGGGACGTCCGGGTGCGTCATCGTCATGCCCTTGACGTGCGCCTCGTAGATCACCGTCTGGTGATAGGGCGTGTTCGGCGGTCGGTCGGGACCCCAGTCGAAGAACGGATTGATCACCACCCCGGTCATGGTGTGGCCCAACGAATCCAGCCCGTAGGTGTAGAGCGAGGGATCATTGGCGAACTCGCCGTCGAAGGCCTTCCCGTACGGGTCGAGCAGCAGCTTGCTCGGATCGCAGCGCAGCCCGAGTTCGGGCTCGTAGGGGCCGTGGACGCGGAACCCGTAGCGCTGGCCCGGGGTGATGGCGGGCAGATAGGCGTGCCAGACATAGCCGTCGACCTCGTCGAGATCGACGCGCGTCTCGGTGCCGTCCTTGGCGATCAGGCACAGCTCGACCTTCGTGGCGACCTCGGAGAACACCGAGAAGTTGGTGCCCGCCCCGTCGTAGGTCGCGCCGAGCGGGTACGCGGTGCCCGGCCATATTTCGGGCTGGTCGTTCGGGCTCGACATGCTACGACAGTAATGGAACCCCCGGCCTCGCCGCGCAGGATGTGACTCGGGGCTCGCGCAACCGCCTCCGGTGGCCGGCGGCGAATGCTAACTTGAACAGCGTTCAAGGTCGACGGAGAGGAAACCTGTGGACCTGAGTCCCGAGCAGATCACCGCCCTCGATGCCGCGCACGTCTGGCATCCCTACGGCGGCTTCCCCGCGACCACCGAACCGCTGGTCGTGGCGAGCGCGGCGGGCACCCGCCTGACCCTCGCCGACGGCCGCGAACTCGTCGACGGCATGAGCTCGTGGTGGGCGGCCGTGCACGGCTACCGGCACCCCGTCCTCGACGCGGCCCTGCTCGCGCAGTCACAGCGGATGAGTCACGTGATGTTCGGCGGCCTCACCCACGAACCCGCCGCGCGCCTGGCGCAACTGCTCGTCGAACTCACCCCCGCCGGTCTGGACAAGGTCTTCCTCTGCGATTCCGGCTCGGTCGCGGTCGAGGTCGCGACCAAGATGTGCCTGCAGTACTGGCGCAGCGTCGGCCGCCCCACCAAGACCCGGCTGCTCACCTGGCGCGGGGGATACCACGGCGACACCTTCGCCCCCATGAGCGTCTGCGACCCCGACGGCGGCATGCACACGCTGTGGACCGACGTCCTCGCCACCCAGATCTTCGTCCCCGCCCCGCCGCGCGAGTTCCGCCCCGACTACGTCGCCGAACTCGAACGCGCGATCGCGGCGCAGCGCGACGAGGTCGCCGCGGTGATCGTCGAACCGGTCGTGCAGGGCGCGGGCGGTATGCGCTGGCACGACCCCCGCTACCTCACCGAACTGCGCCGGATCTGCGACGCCAACGACGTGCTGCTGGTGTTCGACGAGATCGCCACCGGTTTCGGCCGCACCGGCGAACTCTTCGCCGCCGACCACGCCGGCGTCTCGCCCGACGTGATGTGCCTCGGCAAGGCGCTGACCGGCGGCTACCTCACCCTGGCCGCCGCGCTGACCACCACCGGCATCGCCGAGGCGATCAGCGCCGCCCACGGCGGACTCATGCACGGCCCGACCTTCATGGGCAACCCCCTGGCCTGCGCCGTCGCGATCGCCTCGATCGAACTGCTGCTCGAACGGGACTGGCGCGGCGAGGTGACCAGGATCGAATCGGAACTGCGCGCGGGCCTGGAACCCCTGGCCGACCTGCCCGGCGTCGCCGAGGTCCGCGTGCTCGGCGCGATCGGCGTCGTCCAACTCGACCGCCCCGTCGACATGCGCGCCGCCACCGACGCCGCCGTCCACGCGGGCGCCTGGCTGCGCCCCTTCCGCGACAACATCTACACGATGCCCCCCTTCATCAGCACCACCGCCGACATCGCGGTGATCACCGAGGCCATCGGCGCGGCCGTGAAGGCCTCGCTCGCCTGACCACGCCGAACCGGCCGCCCGCACGACCTCGTGCGGATCGGCGCACATTCGACCGTCCTGAACGGTGTTCAAGTATGCTCCCGGCTGTGAGTATCGATCCGTTGAGCTGGTTGGACGAGCGCGCGGCCGAGCGGGTCGACGCCGGGCTACGCAGGCACCTGCGCGTGCGCGCGGCCGAGTCGTCCGCGATCGACCTCGCCTCCAACGACTACCTCGGCCTGCACCGCCATCCCGAGGTCATCGAGGGCGCGATCGAGGCGGTGCGCCGCTGGGGAGCGGGCGCGACCGGTTCCCGGTTGGTCACCGGAACGACCACCGAGCACGCCTTGCTCGAGGCCGAACTGGCCGAATTCGTCGGTGCCGAAACAGGATTGGTCTTCGCCACCGGGTACGCCGCCAACCTCGGCGTGGTCACCGCCCTGTCGGGACGCGGCACCTTCGTCGTCTCCGACGCGGGCTCGCACGCCTCCCTGGTCGACGCGTGCAGGCTGTCGCGCGCCCGGGTCGCGATCGCACCGCACCGCGATGTCGAGGCGGTCGACCGACTGCTCGCCACCCGCACCGAGGAGCGCGCGCTGGTCCTCACCGACTCGGTCTTCAGCGCCGACGGCGACCTCGCGCCCCTGGCCGATCTGCACAGCGTCACCCGCGCGAACGGCGCCATTCTCATCGTCGACGAGGCCCACGGGCTCGGGGTGCGGGGTGCGGGTGGCCGCGGTCTCGTGCACGAGCTCGGCCTGGCCGGCGAACCGGACTTGGTCATCACCGCGACCCTGTCGAAGGCGTTCGCCGCCCAGGGCGGGGTGGTACTGGCCGATGCCAGAATTCGCGCCCACCTCATCGACGCCGCCCGCACCTTCATCTTCGACACCGGCCTGGCCCCCGCCGCGGTCGGCGCCGCCCGCGCGGCCCTGTCCCTCCTGCGCCGCGACCCGGCCATGGCGACCCGCGTCCTCGCCCGCGCGGCCGACATCGCCCGCATCGCGGGGGTGTCCGACCCCGATTCCGCGGTGGTCTCGGTGGTACTCGGTGAAGCGCAGGTCGCCTTCGACGCCGCCCAGGCCTGCCGTGCGCGCGGCCTCGACGTCGGCTGCTTCCGCCCGCCGTCGGTCCCGGAAGGCACCTCCCGCCTGCGGCTCACCGCCCGCGCCGACCTCACCCCCGCCGAACTCGACACGATCGCCGAGGTGCTGAGCGAGGTCCTCGCCACCGCCCGCGGCCGGGAAACGGTGACCGCGTGAGCATCCTGCTGATCAGCGGAACCTCCACCGACGTCGGCAAGACCGTCGTCACCGCCGCCCTGGCCGCGGCCGCGCGGGCCGCGGGCCGTTCGGTCGCCGTGTGCAAGCCCGCCCAGACCGGCGTCGCCCCCGGCGAACCCGGCGACCTCGCCGAGATCACCCGCCTGACCGGGGTGACCCGCACCCTGGAACTGGCCCGCTACCCCGAACCGCTCGCCCCCGACACCGCCGCCCGCCGCGCGGGACTGCCGCTGCTCGGCCTCGCCGAGACCGTCGCCGCGATCGATTCCCTCGCCGACGCCGACCTGGTCCTGGTGGAAGGCGCGGGCGGGCTGCTCGTGCGCATGGGGGAGTTCACCCTGCTCGACCTCGCCGAGAAACTCGGCGCCCCCGTCCTGGTGGTGGCCGCCGCCGGCCTCGGCACCCTCAACCACAGCGAACTCACCACCCGCACCCTGGCCGCGGCCGGCGTCGCGTGCGCGGGCCTGGTCATCGGATCCTGGCCCGACGCCCCCGACCTCGCCTCCCGTTGCAACCGCGACGACCTCCCCCGGGTGACCGGTACGGAATTGCGTGGCGTGATCCCCGCCGGTGTAGGAGACTGGACGAGAGAACGGTTCACGGCCACCGCCGCGAGTTGGTTCGAGGCCGTTTGGCGCCCCTGACCAGGGGATTTGACATCGTCGATGTCACCACGTAACTTTATTCGAGTCAGAGCGACACGGACACCGACTCAGCCGCCCAGCGGTTCGAGACACGAGGTAGGACGTTGAGCGCCTGACTGATCATGTGTTCAGGGTTACATGCTTCGGAACTTGCTTCCGGGTACAGCCTTGAGCTAAGTTTGAACTCTTGCCTCACCGAAACCCCTACGAGAAGTTGTGGGTAGAAGTGTGTGCGTGTGTTCTTTGAGAACTCAATAGTGTGTCGATGAATGTCAGTGCCAATATTATTATTGGTTCCAACCTTCGCGTACCCCCCGGTCGTGGGAGGTTGGACATTGAAAAACAACAGCGAATATTTTTGCTGGTGTTTGGCTTTGCTAGATTTTCGGACTCTAGTTTAGATAGTTCTGATTCGCTCCCCTTGAGGAGTGTTTCGAGAGTCTTCAACGGAGAGTTTGATTCTGGCTCAGGACGAACGCTAGCGG
>NZ_JBHSQN010000007.1:179278-208762 GCF_042658545.1 Nocardia lasii | reverse complement strand
GGTGGGCGGGGTGGGTGGGATCGGCGTGCGGGGGTGCGGGGGTGCGGCTGGGTTTGCGGGAGTGGGGGGGCTATGGGGTGGGGGATTGTCGGTGGGCGGGGTGGGTGGCATCAGCGTGCGGGGATGGGGTGGTGGGGCTGGGTTTTGCGGGATTTGGCGGATGGTTGCACGAAAATGCCACCGCGGGTGTGGCCCTGTCTGCGGGTGCTGTGGCGTGGGGATCGCGGGGGCGGGCGGGGGTGGGCCTACCATTTGGCCTGATCGGGCAATGAATCAGCAATCTCTAGGAGATCAGATGGGTGTTCGTCGTTCGCGCTTGTCCGCTTTTTCCGTTGTGAGTGTTTGCTTCACCGGCCTGCTTGTTTTCGCATCCGCGGCCGTCTCGGCCGATCCGGGGGACCGGGTCAACAACTACGGCGCGGGGTGCGTGCTCGACCCGGGCAATCCCGCGGCGACCATCGACGCGGTGCGGTTCCGCTGCAATGTCAGTCAGCAGGACCAGATCTACCGTGACGCCGAGGCGGGCGCGATCGCCAACGGCCTCACCAACGGGTGGGTCACGCGGCCACCGCAGCTCGAGGCGGTCGGGCCCGCGCTGTGGATCGGCAAGGTCTTCCGCACGGGGCCGGACGGCGGCTCGCTGACCAACCGCGTCACCGGCGCGGGCATCGAGGCCTTCCCGGCCACCGTGGTGCGGGCTCCCTCGATCCTCGACGGCCGCCCCGCGTGGGCCCTCGACTACGCCCCGTCGCCCACCCCGCAGGTCTACGACGAGATCCGCGAGATCACCCCGGGCGTCTGGTTCGGCTACTCCTGGTGGCGCGAAGGCTCCTGGCCGCTGGTCGCCGCCTTCATCCTGGCCCCGGCCTAGTCGGAGCTTGACCCTCCCCCGGCTGGAGGGTGTTGGCTGGTTCGTATGACAGTGACAGTGGCGATCGGTGAGTTCGCGCGGCTGACTCATCTCAGCGTCAAGACGTTGCGGTACTACCACGAGATCGAGTTGTTGGAGCCGGTCGCGGTGGACGCGGGGACGGGATATCGGCGGTATTCGGTGGCGCAGGTCGAGCGGGCGCATCTGATTCGCCGGCTGCGGGACCTGGACATGCCGGTGCCGCAGATCAGGACCGTGCTCGCCGCGACCGAGCCCGCCGCGCGGGAGGCGACGCTGCGTGACCATCTGACCAGGATGGAAGCGGAACTGGCGCGCACCCGCGCGGTGGTGTCCTCGCTGCGCGCGCTGCTCACCGTGGCCCCGCCACCGCTGCGGGTCGACTACCGGGTGGAACCGGCGTTCACCGCGCTGACGCTCACCGCGACCGTCGACCGCGCGGACATCGCCGCATGGTGCGGCACCGCCTTCGAACGGCTCTACGTGACCCTGCTCGAGCAGGGCATCACCCCCGGCGGAGTCGCCGGCGCCACCTACTCGACCCAATTCTTCGCCGAGGCCACCGGCTCGGTGACCGCCTATGTACCGCTGCCACCGGGCGCCGAACTCGCCCCGGCCCGCGGACTGGACGTGGTCGATTTCCCGGCGAGCCGCTTCGCCGTGGCCGTCCACGCGGGCGCGTTCGAGGACTTCGACCGCACCTACGGCGCACTCGGCGGCCACGTCGCCGAACACGCCACCGCCCTACCCGACGAACCGGTCCGCGAGCGCTACCTCATCGGACCCGACCGCATCGACAACCCGGCCGAATACCGCACCGAAGTGTGCTGGCCCATCACCGAAGGAGCACCCCGATGACCCTGGCCCTCGGACACATCACGTTCGACTGCGACCACGCGAGCACCCTCGCCGCGTTCTACAGCCAACTGCTCGACAAGCCCGTCGACCCCGAAGCCTCGGAGTACTTCGCCACCATCGGCAAGTACGGAAGTGACGGCCCCGCACTGATGTTCATCAAGGTCCCGGACAAGAACCCCGGAAAGAACGTGCTGCACATCGACTTCCACTCCGCGCAGTGGCGCGACTACATCGAACGCGCGATCAGCCTGGGCGGCAAGCACATCGGCGACTTCGACGAGTACGGCCAGCAGTGGGCCACCCTCGCCGACCCCGAAGGAAACCTCTTCGACATCGGCAAGGACTGAGCCCGTCAGGCCAGTTCGCGCGCGAGGTTGGCGAGCACCTCGGCCTGGATCTTCTTCAGGCCGAGGGGCGCGAAGATGCCCTCGAAGATGCCCGCCACGCCGCCCGCACCCTGCCAAGTGGTGGTGACAGTGACCTTCGAGCCGGCGCCCTCGGGGGTCACGGCCCAGGTGGTGACGAGGGTGGAGTTGGCGTCGCGCTCGGTGAGCGTGGAATCGGCCACGGTCACACTCGCGCGCACGTTGCGCGAACGCTTCTCGGTGGCCTGCAGGGTCCACTCCACCACGGTGCCCGCGCCCTGACCGCCTTCGACCACCTTGTAGTCGCGGTAGTGCGAGGAGAGAATGCGCGGCCGGACCGTCTCGTAGTCCCCGATCGCGGCGAGCGTGCGCTGCGGATCCGCTGCTACGACGACCGAACTGCTGGCGCTGACCTGTCCCACTGTTGACTCCTTGCTGGGGGGTGGCGATATATCTCGACCTGGTTACATCCTGCCCTGTTGCTGTCCGGATCGTCCGACCAGGTCGGCGGCGAGAGAAACATGTGCGTGACATTTTGTCGCGGCGCGCAAGTATCCGGTGGCTCGGGGGACGGGCGCGTACTAGCGTCGATGGGGTGGCAGTGAGTCTTTTGGGTAGGGCTGGTCACGAACCGGCCGCACGCGAGTCCGGATATGCCGCGCATCGAGCGGGCGTGGAGCGACTGCTGGAAAGCTATCGCGCCATCCCGCCCGGCGCCGTCGTCCGACTGGCGAAGAAGACGTCGAACTTGTTCCGGGCCAGGGCGGCCACCACCGCGCCCGGCCTCGATGTGTCGGGCCTCGGGCAGGTGATCGCGGTGGACCCGGCGGCCCGCACGGCCGATGTCGCGGGCATGACCACCTACGAAGACCTGGTCGCGGCCACCCTGCCCTACGGGTTGGCGCCGCTGGTGGTGCCCCAGCTCAAGACCATCACCCTCGGCGGCGCGGTCACCGGCCTGGGCATCGAGTCGACCTCCTTCCGCAACGGCCTCCCGCACGAATCCGTGCTGGAGATGGACATTTTGACCGGCGCGGGCGAGATCGTCACCGCGACACCGACCAACGAGCACGCCGACCTGTTCCACGGTTTCCCCAATTCCTACGGCACCCTCGGCTACTCGGTGCGGCTGAAAATCGAACTCGAACCGGTGTTGCCGTTCGTCGCGCTGCGCCACGTGCGCTTCCACGACGTGCGCGAACTCGAAGCGACCCTGG
Source organism: Nocardia lasii (assembly GCF_042658545.1). Classification (NCBI taxonomy): domain Bacteria; kingdom Bacillati; phylum Actinomycetota; class Actinomycetes; order Mycobacteriales; family Nocardiaceae; genus Nocardia; species Nocardia lasii. The sequence goes on along the minus strand of NZ_JBHSQN010000007.1, from coordinate 205,433 downwards.
AACGGATCGTGCTCGAACGCACCTACGAGGGCGAGACGGTCGACTACCTCGACGGGGTCGTGTTCAGCGCCGACGAGAGCTACCTGACCCTGGGCCGCAAGACCGACGAACCGGGCCCGGTCAGCGACTACACCGGCATGGACATCTTCTACCGCTCGCTCCAGCACCCCGACGGCACGACGCGCGACCGGCTGACCATCCACGACTACCTGTGGCGCTGGGACACCGACTGGTTCTGGTGCTCGCGCGCGTTCGGCGCCCAGAACCCGAAGATCCGCCGACTCTGGCCGAAAGCCAAGCGCCGCAGCAGCTTCTACTGGAAGCTGGTCGCACTCGACCGCAAGTACCGCATCGATGACCGCAGGCAGGCCCGCAAGGGCAACCTCCCGCAGGAACGCGTCGTGCAGGACATCGAGGTCCCGGTGCAGCACACCGCCGACTTCGTCGAATGGTTCCTGCGGGAAATACCGATCGAGCCGATCTGGTTGTGCCCATTGCGGTTGCGCGCGTTCGACGACGCCACCGGCGAGATCGACACGCGCCCGTGGCCGCTCTACCCGCTCGAACCCCAGCGCACCTACGTCAATGTCGGATTCTGGTCGGCGGTGCCGGCCGAGCGAGGTCAACCGGAAGGGGCAGCCAACCGCGCGATCGAGAAGATCGTGTCCGCGTTCGACGGACACAAATCGCTGTACTCGGACTCCTACTACGAGGAGGCCGAGTTCGCCGAGCTCTACGGCGGCGACACCTATACCGAACTGAAGACCCGTTACGACCCGGACCAACGACTGCTGAATCTGTATTCGAAGGCGGTGCAACGCAAGTGACGACATTCAAGGACCGAACCGACAAGGCCGTCGGCCTCTCCGAACTGGGAACCCGGCTCAGCATTGCCGAAGTGGTGGAGACTCTCGTCGACGGTGAGATTCCCGTTCGACTCAGCGCCTACGACGGCAGCACCACCGGCCCCGCCGACGCGCCCTACGGACTCGAGATCAAATCCCCGCGCGGCATCAACTACCTGGCGTCGGCTCCCGGCGACCTCGGGTTGGCGCGCGCCTACGTCTCCGGCGACATGGTGGCCGAGGGTGTGCACCCCGGCGACCCGTACGAGATCCTGAAGGCCATGCAGGGCATGAAGTTTCATCGCCCGTCGGCCCTGTCGCTGGTGACGATCGCGCGCTCGCTGGGCTGGGAGCGGCTCAAGCCGATCGCCCCGCCGCCGCAGGAGACCCTGCCGCGCTGGCGTCGGATCGCCCTGGAAGGCCTGCGCCACTCCAAGACTCGCGACGCCGAGGCGATCCACCACCACTACGACGTCTCGAACACGTTCTACGAGTACGTCCTCGGCCCGTCGATGACCTACACCTGCGCGGTCTACGGCGACCCGGACTGGACCCTCGAGCAGGCGCAGGAGAACAAGTACCGCCTGATCTTCGAGAAGCTGCGCCTGAAGGAAGGCGACCGGCTGCTCGACATCGGCTGCGGCTGGGGCGGCATGGTCCGCTACGCGGCGCGGCGCGGGGTGCGGGTGATCGGCGCGACCCTGTCGGCCGAGCAGGCGGCGTGGGCGCAGCAGAAGATCGCCGACGAGGGCCTGAGCGAGCTCGCCGAGGTCCGCTACAGCGACTACCGCGACATCCCCGAGGGCGAGTTCGACGCTGTCTCCTCGATCGGGCTCACCGAGCACATCGGCGTGCACAACTACCCGTTCTACTTCGGCTACATCAAGGACAAGCTGCGCGACGGCGGCCTGTTCCTCAACCACTGCATCACCCGCCCGGACAACACCCGCACCACCAAGGCGGGCGACTTCATCGACCGCTACGTGTTCCCCGACGGCGAGCTGATCGGTTCCGGCCGCATCATCTCCGAGGCCCAGAACATCGGCCTCGAGGTGCTGCACGAGGAGAACCTGCGCGAGCACTACGCCCTCACGCTGCACGAATGGTGCAAGAACCTGGTCGCGAACTGGGACGCGTGCGTCGCCGAGGTCGGCGAGGGCACCGCGAAGGTGTGGGGCCTGTACATGGCGGGTTGTCGACTCGGCTTCCAGCGCGATGTGGTGCAGCTGCACCACGTGCTCGGCGTGAAACTGGACGCGAACGGAACCTGGGACGTACCGCTGCGCCCCTGGTGGACGCCCTAACGCAGAACGGGTGGCATTTTCGTGCGAACACCCGCGCCGACCCCGCATCAGGGCGGGTAATCGCGGCTAGCTGCACGAAAATGCCACGCACGGTTTTCGGCCCGCCTCGCATCCGAGGGGCGAGACGTAACGCCGAAGGCGGAGTATCGCCCCTCGAATGCGAGGCCCGCCAGGGCCGAAAACCCCGCGGCGCCAGCCGCCGATCAACAGAGCTCGTCTAGAAAGTGGCTGGGCAGGTCCTGCAGGATCGGGTGGTCGCCACCGTCGTGGGACTGGGTGCGCAGCACGTGGAGCAGGCCGACCACGCCCGGACCGGCGTCGAGCAGCGGTCTGGTCCAGCCGAGTTCGGCGCAGGTGCGCAGGACCGGCAGGACCAGACCGGTCGCCTCCCCCACCCAGCCCGCGGCGGCCAGACATTCCGCCAACAGCAGGGTCGCGTCCAATTCCGCACGGGGACGGCCCTGTTCGAGCGTTTTCGCGTAGATGACCCTGGCGTGCCGGGCCGCGCGATCGTCGGCGCGCAGCTGCTGTTCGGCCAGCAGTGTGCGGATGTCGGCGATGGCGCGGGCCTCGGTGATGAGCGCGGGGGCGCCCTTCTTGCGGCGGCCGCCGTTGCCCGTGGCGTCGGGGCGGAAGTGGTCCTCGCCCTCGGGCAGGCCGAGGCGGGACCGCTCGGCGCGCACGTGGGCGTCCAGGCGGGCCAGCCTGTTCTCCGCGGCCACCCGCGCGCCCTCGTCGAGGCGGGCCGAGGCCGTGTACTGGTCGCCGAGCGCGGCCTTCACCCTGGCCCCGATCACGAACGTGGCGATCAGGAAGTCGACGGGGCCGACCCGGGTGACCAGCTCGTGGCTCTCGTCGAGCAGGCGGTCGGCCAGGGCGAGATCGCCACGGCGATAGGCCAATTCGCCCAGCAGGGCGGCGGCGACGCGGGCCGCGTCGGAGCGCGGTCCGGCTCTGGTTCGCGCGGTTTCGTAGGCCTGCTCGTAGCAGATCGTGGCGGTGTCGATGTCGAGCTGTTCGTAGGCGGCGTCGCCGAGGGCGCACAGGCCGAACACCGGGCCCAGCGGGTCCTTCGAGCGGGCGTGGTACTCGGCGGCGCGGTTCTGCAATTCGTTCACGGCCGCGTAGTCGAATTCGCACAGGCGAACGAACGACATCAGGTTGGCGGCGGTCGAGACGGTCCAGTCGGGCAGGCCGGCCGGGTTGGCAAGCACGGTGTCCAGGCGGTCGGCGACCTCGGCTGTGTCGTCGTGGGCGACCTTGTCCGCCGCCTGCAAAACCGTTGCCACCCCGCGCTGTTCGGTGATCTCGGGTTCGTCGGGCCCGCTGCGGGCCAGCAGATTCGACAGCCTGCCCAGCGCACTGCGCGCCGTTCCGGTCTGCTGCATGTTCATGTTCGCCCGCGCCACCGCCATCAACAGTTTGGACCGCGAAGTCACCTGCTGCACCGGCAGTTTCGACACGGTGCCCAGCAGGGTGGCCAGCCGCGAGCCGTCGATCAGGTCCATGCCGCCGGTCTCGAGCAGGTCGGCGGCGAGCTTGAGATCGGTCGCGGCCAAGGCGTGATCGACCGACTTGCGCAGCGCCTGATGCTCGGCGAACCAGCGAGCCGCCCTGCGGTGCAACACCTTCGACCGCCCGGGGTGCTCGCGCTCGAGCCGCGCGCGCAGGTGCTCGGCGAACAGCGGCTGCATCCGATACCACTCCGGGTCGTGCTGGATCCGGTGCAGGAACAGTTCACGCTGTTCGGCCTGCGCCAGCAGCGCGGCGCCGTCGGTGACATCGGCCAGTGCCCCGGCCAGCGAGCCGTTCACCCGCTCCACCACCGAGATCGCCATCAGGAATTCGAGCTGCTCGGGTGCGAGGGCGTCCAGCACGTTCTCGGCCAGGTACTCGCGCATCCCGTGCCCGCCCTCGGCCAGCGAACTCAGCAGCTGGGCCGGGTCGGCCTTACCGCGCAGGGTCAGGCTGACGAGTTGGATCGCCGCGGGCCAGCCGTCGGTGGCGGTGTGGATCTGTTCGACCTGCTCGTCGGTGAGCGCGAAACCGTTGCGCTCCACCAGGATCTGGCGCGTCTCCGATTCGGTGAGCCGCAGCGCCGCCGCGTCGAGTTCGACCAGTTCGTCGCGCACCCGCAACCGGCTGATCGGCAACCCGGACTGATCGCGGCTGGTGATGACGAAACGCACGTGGTGGCAACCGTTGTCGAGCAGGGTCGCCATCGCGCGCCGCACGCCCGGATCGCGCACCCGGTGCCAGTCGTCCACGACCACGACCACGGGCTGTCCGCTGGCGTGGATCTCGTCGATCAGCGTGGCGATCACATAGGCGACCGCGTCGGCGGGCCGTTCCTCGAGCACCTGCTCCAAACCCGCGCCCACATCCGGGCGCACGCGGCGGATGGCCTCGATGAGGTGGGCCAGGAACCAGATCTCGCTGTCGTCGTCCTGGTCGACACCCAGCCACGCGACCGGGATGTCGCGGGTGGCCAGGTCGGTGCGCCACTGGGTGGCGATGGTCGACTTGCCGAAACCGGCGGGGGCGTGGATCAGCGCGAGTCGCCGTTCGCCGCCCTCACGCAGCACGTCGAGCAGGCGCTGGCGGGGGAAGGGTTCGCGCGCGGGGGTGGGCGGGCGGAACTTGGTGGCGGCGGTCGGGGGCAGGGTGCCGGTCGTGTTGGCCTGCATCGGCACCGACGCGCCCGCGGGTTCCAGCGACAGCGGCCAACTGCGGCGGCCCGTCACGGATTTCGGGACCTCGGGGGTGGTTTCGGGGGTTTCCTCGGTGTCGAGCAGGGCCATTTCGTCCGGCATCTGGCCGTGCGCGCGCTGGACCTCGCGCAACATCTCGCCGAACTCGTGGGCCGAGGCCGGGCGGTCGGCCGGATCGGGGGACATCGCGCGTTCGATGGCCGCGGCCACGTCGCCGGGGATGTCCAGCTCGCGCAGGTCGGGGACGTGCTGGGTGGTGATGCGCAGGAACTGGGCCACCACCTTCTCGCCGGTCTGTCGTTCGAACGCGGCGTGGCCGGTGAGCAGCGCGAACAGGGTCGCGCCGAGACCGTAGATATCAGACCGCACGGTCGGTTCGTGGCCTTTGAGGACCTCCGGCGCGGTGAATGCGGGCGAACCGGTGATCAGGCTGCTCGAGGTCTGGAAGCCGCCGGGGATACGGGCGATGCCGAAGTCGGTGAGCTGCGGTTCGCCGTAACCGCTGATCAGCACGTTCGCCGGTTTCACGTCGCGGTGCAGGATGCCCGCGCGATGCGCCGACTCGATCGCCGCGGCCAGCTTCACCCCGGCGCGCAGGGTGTCCGACCAGGTCAGCGGGCCGCGATCGTGGATGAGCCGTTCGAGGGAGCCGCGCGAGCAGTACGGCATCACGATCAGCGGCAGCCCGGTATCGGTCATGTCGACCTGGAGGATGTCGACGATATTCGGGTGGCCGGAGAGCCTGCCCATCGCCTGTTCCTCGCGCAGGAACCGCTCGCGGCTCTCCACATCGATCTCCGAGGAGAGCACCTTCACCGCCACGACCCGATCCAGCGCGGGTTGCAGGGCCCGGTACACGACGCCGAAACCGCCGCGGCCGATCTCCACGGCCCCGGTCAGGCCCATGATGTCCAGTTCGGCGATCACGGCTTCGTCGGGCGCGCCCGGTGCCTTCGTCCGCTGCGTATCGAGCCCCACCGCCGCCGCCTCGGGCACCCCGCGCCGCATACGCGTCTGCTCCGGATCCATGTGACCACCTCTCACCTTCGGCGGCACCGGCGTTTCGGTCGGCATGCGGGTCGACATCGTCGTGCACCGCACATATCCAAGCTAGCGCGATCGGGCATCTATCGGGTGGAGATTCGACGCTGTGGCGGCAACGGTTGTCCGAAGCGATGCCCAGCCAACCGAATTCGTCGGCCGTCACCGCCCCGATTGCGGGTGGGGACCTGCCTCGATGTCGGTGGTCGGCAGTAAAGTCGACGGCACGAACTCGGGCGGGGAGCGCGCCGGGCTGAGACAGGGGGGCCGGTAATGACGTATCCATCAGGGCAGCAGGGGCCGGGGGGCTGGGGTCAGCCCACGTATCAGCCCGCCCAGTACGCGCAGGAGATCCCGCCGCTCGGGCCGCCGTCGAAGAAGTCGAACGCGGGGTGGATCGTGGTCGCGCTGATCGCGGTCGCCGGGTTGGTGGCCGGGGTGGGGCTGCTCGTGTCGGCCGGGCGCGACGGGGTCGCGGGCACGGCGGTCGCCGCCTCCCCCACGCTGACGCCCGCCACCACCTCCGCGTCACCGACCACGACCACCAAGCCGAAATCCGCGGCCGCGTCACGGTTCACCTACACCGACTACGAGGGCCCGTGGGACTTCCAACTCGGCGATGTCCAGATGCACGCCGACTGGGCCGACGGCCGTGACCACGCCAGCTGCACGCCGGTCGAGAAGGGCGGCAAGCTCACCGACCTCGGCTGCCAGTACTCGACCGAGATGTGGCTGACCGCCGAGGCCGGCGCGGTGAAACTGACCCAGTTCGTGCTCGCCATGCCCGACGCCGCGACCGCCGAAACCGCGGCCGACAAGATCGAGGAGAAAGACCTCAACGTCCGCCCCGGCGGCATCATCACCGACTTCGAAACCGGCAAGTGGAAGGCGTCCTCCTCCAAGGAGTTCATCATCGTCACCCTCGTCACCGCCACCGCCGCCGTCGAAGCCGCCCTCGTCGAGAAATACCTCCGCTACCGCCACGGCGACACCGCGGGCGCCATCGCCTTCCGCTGACACGACGGATACTCAGCAGCTTCATCGCGCGCAGGAGACGGATTTCCCGACTATGATATTTTTGTTATATTGGCTTCGTGACCTGGGAGATCTCTCTTCATAGTGAGGTGGAGTCGTGGTTCCTCAAGATGTGTATCGAAGATCCTGGTACGGCCGACTTGATCGCATTGGCCCTGGATCAACTCGCCGACGAGGGCCCGACAGCCGGACGTCCCCTCGTCGATCGAATCAAGGGCAGTCGCTTTCACAACATGAAGGAACTCCGGCCCGGATCAACCGGCGATTCCGAGGTCCGCATGCTGTTCGCCTTCGATCCGGAACGAGAGGCAATCGTGCTGGTCGCCGGTGATAAGTCTGGTCGGTGGGTCGAGTGGTACCGGGAGGCGATCCCACTTGCCGACGAGCGGTTCGTCGAGCACCTGTCGGCAAGGAAGGAAAAGCGATGAGCAGCGGATTCGTGAACTGGAAAGATGTCAAGTCGAAGGCGAAGGCGGCCGATCCTCGATCCGCCCCAGAACGGGCTCGCGGCATCCAGCAGGCACGCGAGCGCCATGAAGCGTATCTGCGTGGGCACCAGCTCGCGGAAATGCGACGGTCGGCGGGGTTGACGCAAACGCAACTGGCCGAGGTCCTCGGCGTTTCGCAGGCGAGAGTGTCGAAGATCGAGAGCGGTGAGGCATCCGGGATCGACACCGTTCGCGCCTACGTAGCCGCCCTGGGGGGCTCGGTGGAGGTCATCGCGACTGTCGGTAGCCGTTCCTGGCGCGTGGCCTGACACGACGGAAGCCCGCCACCACGGATGGTGACGGGCTTCCTGACCGGTCGAGACCGGGCCTGTTTACCTACTTGCGCAGCGAGGCCGGGACCTCGAAGCGGGGGCCGAACTTCGCGGCGAGTTCGTCGGCGCGGGCCACGAAGGCCTCCTGGCCGCCGGGGTAGCCGACGATGAACTGGTGCGAGCCGCCCGACCAGGCCGGGAAGCCGATGCCGAAGATCGAGCCGATGTTCGCGTCGGCGGTGCTGGTGAGCACGCCTTCGTCGAAGCACTTCTGGGTCTCGATGGCCTCGGCGAACATCATCCGGTCCTTGAGGTCCTGGAAGGTGTAGCCCTCCGGGAGCTCGCGGCTGGTGTTGAAGGTCTCGCGCAGACCCTCCCAGATGCCGGTGGCCTTGCCGTCGACGTAGTCGTAGAAGCCGGCGCCGCCCGCCTTGCCCTTGCGGTCGAACTCGTCGACCATCTTGTTGATGACGCCGTTGGACGCCTTGGCGGCGGAGTTGATCTGATCCTCGTTGCCCGCGGCGATGAGCGCGGCCTGAGTCTCGTTGGCGATCTTCTGCATGGTGGTGAAGTTGAGCTCGTCGCTCAGCTTCAGCGGCGCGGCCGGGTAGCCCGCCTGCAGACCGGCCTGCTCGACCGTCGAGGGGTCGACGCCCTCGGCGACCATCGCGATGGCCTCGTTGATGAAGGTGCCGATCACGCGCGAGGTGAAGAAGCCACGGCTGTCGTTGACCACGATCGGGGTCTTCTTGATCGCGAGGGTGTAGTCGTACACGCGGGCAAGCGCCTCGTCAGAGGTGTTGTCGCCCTTGATGATCTCGACCAGCGGCATCTTGTCCACGGGGGAGAAGAAGTGGATGCCGATGAAGTCCTCGGACCGCTTCACACCCTCGGCGAGCAGGGTGATCGGCAGGGTCGAGGTGTTGGAGCCGAGCAGCGCGTCGGGCTCGACGATGTCCTCGATCTCCTGGAAGACCTGGTTCTTGAGCTCGGGCTTCTCGAACACGGCCTCGATCACGAAGTCGACGCCCTTGAAGTCGGCGGCGTCCGCGGTCGGGGTGATGCGAGCCAGCAGCGCGGCCGAGCGCTCCGGGGTGGTCTTGCCACGCGAGAGCGCCTTGGCCTCGATGGCCTCGGAGTACGCCTTGCCCTTCTCGGCAGCCTCGAGCTTGACGTCCTTGAGGACGACCTCGTAGCCGGCCTTGGCGGAGACGTAGGCGATGCCCGCGCCCATCATGCCCGCGCCGACGACGCCGATCTTCTTGATCTCACGCTTGGGCACATCCTCGACCGACGGACGCGAGCCGCCACCGTTGATGTGGTTGAGGTCGAAGAAGAACGCCTGGATCATGTTCTTCGAGACCGGGCCGGTCAGCAGGTTCGTGAAGTAACGACCCTCGATGACCAGCGCGTTGTCGATGTCGACCTGCGCACCCTCGACCGCCGCGGCCATGATGGCGCGCGGGGCGGGCATGTTGGTGCCCTTGATCTGCTTGCGCAGGTTGGCCGGGAACGCGGGCAGGTTCGCCGCGAAGGCCGGGGTGGACGGGGTGCCGCCGGGGATCCGGTAGCCCTTCTTGTCCCACGGCTGGGCCGCTTCGGGGTTGGCCGCGATCCACGCCTTGGCGGCGGGCAGCAGCTCGTCGACGGAGGCCACGACCTCGTCGATCAGGCCGATTTCCTTGGCCTTGGTGACGCGGTGACGCTGGCCCTGCAGCAGCACCTGCATCAGCGCGTTCTGCAGGCCGAGCATGCGGGTCACACGGGTGACGCCGCCGCCGCCGGGCAGCAGGCCCAGGGACACCTCGGGCAGGCCGATGGCCGAACCCTTGACGTCGGCCGCGATGCGGTGGTGGGTGGCCAGCGCGATCTCGAGGCCACCGCCGAGGGCGGCGCCGTTGATCGCGGCGACGACGGGCTTGCCGAGCTGCTCGAGGCGACGCAGCGGGCCCTTCACACCGTCGAGCATCTGCGCGACCTGGGCCGCGTCATCCGGGCCGACCTGCAGCATGTTCTTCAGGTCGCCGCCGGCGAAGAAGGTCTTCTTGCCCGAGGTGATGACGACACCGGTGATGTCGTCCTTCTCGGCCTCGAGGCGGTCGACGGTCGCGGCCATCGAGGTGATGTACGCGTCGTTCATCGTGTTGGCGCCCTGGCTGGGGTCGTCGATGGTGAGGACGACCACGCCGTCGGCGTCCTTCTCCCAGCCGATGATGTTGTCAGTCATAGTGTTTCGTTCTCTCCTGTGAGAAGTGTTCGGCCGGGTATCAGACGCGCTCGATGATGGTGGCAACACCCATGCCGCCACCGATGCAGAGCGTGATCAGGCCGTAGCGGCCGTTGCGACGCTCCAGCTCGTCGAGCACCGTGCCGGTGATCATCGCGCCGGTGGCACCCAGCGGGTGGCCCATCGCGATCGCGCCACCGTTGACGTTCAGCTTCTCGTCCGGGACGTTGAGGTCCTTCTGGAACTTCAGCACCACCGAGGCGAAGGCCTCGTTGATCTCGACGAGGTCCATGTCCTCGATCGTCAGACCGGCCAGGGCCAGCGCCTTCTTGGCGGCCGGGGTGGGGCCGGTCAGCATGATGGTCGAGTCCGCACCGGAGGTGGCGGTCGCGACGACGCGGGCGCGCGCGGTCAGGCCCGAGGCCTTGCCGGCGTCCTCGTTGCCGATCAGCAGCAGGGCGGCGCCGTCGACGATGCCCGAGCTGTTGCCACCGTGGTGGACGTGGTTGATCTTCTCGATGTAGGTGAACTTCTGCAGCGCGACGGCGTCGAAGCCACCCAGCTCGCCGATGCCGGCGAAGGCCGGGTTCAGCTTGCCGAGGTCGGCGGCGGTGGTGCCGGGACGCATGTGCTCGTCGTTGTCGAGCACGACGAGGCCGTTGATGTCCTTGACGGGCACGATCGACTTGGCGAAGTAGCCGCCGGTGGTCGCCGCGGCGGCCAGGTCCTGCGAGCGCACGGCGTAGGCGTCGACATCATCGCGGGTGAAGCCCTCGATGGTGGCGATCAGGTCGGCCGAGATGCCCTGGGGCACGAAGTAGCCGTCGTAGTTGGTGGCCGGGTCGAGCGCCCAGGCGCCGCCGTCGGAGCCCATCGGCACGCGCGACATCGACTCGACGCCACCGGCGATCACCAGATCGTCGAAGCCGGAGCGAACCTTCTGCGCGGCCAGGTTCACGGCCTCGAGGCCGGAGGCACAGAAGCGGTTGAGCTGGAAGCCACCGACGGTGTCGGGCAGGCCGGCCGCGGTCACGGCGGTGCGGGCGATGTCCATGCCCTGGTCACCGACGGGGGTCACCACGCCGAGGATGATGTCGGAGATCCGATCCTCGTCGAGGTTCGGGAAGCGGCCACGCAGCTCCTGGATCAGACCAACAGTCAGATCGATCGGCTTGACCGAATGCAGCGAGCCGTTCTTCTTGCCGCGGCCGCGCGGAGTGCGGATGGCCTCGTAGATGTAGGCCTCTGTGGTCATATCGGAGTGTTTCCTTCCTTGGGGTGCGGTGGCCGCACGAACGCCATGACCGATCGGCTCGGCGCCGTACAAATCCCGGTAGGCACCAGCGGAGCATAGAACCATGCTCTCCGGTGATCCCGGCCACCCGTTCATACTACCGTGGTGTGCGAACTCCGGTTAACTTAACGCGGTATGGACGGTGACTGTCAACCATCCAGACTCTTCGCGCCGAACTGGTCGCGCAGCAACGTCAGGGCGACCTCGTCCGGGTCCTGACGGTCGCCGGGAGCCACCGGTACCGCGGCGGCGGCCAGCATCTCCTGTTCCTCCTCCGGGGTCGGGGGTGCGAGAACCGCGTCCTGACGCGCGAAATCGCCACCGGAGGTGGGCTCCGAGGCGAAGTCCGGGCCGGGATCATCGGGGAGGTCGGGGAAATCCGGCGGGGGGATATCGTCCTCGGACGGGCGATTCGTCCGGTTCGCCGACTGATTGCCCGCCGCCTGACTCGGCCGCGAGAACTTCGGCCGACCCGCGGGCTTGGCCTCTGGCCCCGTCCCCCGCGCGGGCGCGGCCTTGGCGGCGGGTGTCGGACGCGGCGCGGGCGTGCCCGTCTCCCAGCGCACATCCAGTTCACGCCCCAGCACCGCCCGCACCGCCGACCGCACGGCCTCGATATTGCGCGGATCCGACAGCCGCTGAGCCAACGGCGGACTCTGATGCGCGAAAACGATCACCCCGCCCTCGACCCGCGACACCGCCGCCCCCGACAGCAGCGCCTGCAACGTGGCCCCGAACTCGCGCACCCGACCCTTGATCTCGGGCCACGCGGCATCCACGATCCCGGCCAGATCCTCCACCGCTCCCCCGGCGACCGGCGACTCCGCCGGCACCGGCGTCTGCTCGGCTTCCACGGCGGGCGATGCTTCCGACGAAACAGCCTGCGCTACGGGCGTTTCCGGTACCGATTCGGCGTTCCGGTCGGAGGAGACGGTGTCGTTCGACGAGAACTGCTCGGCAGCAGGGGTTTCCGTCGGGACGCGCGAGTCGGACGACGTGGGCGCAACGGCCCCGGCCGCGCGCGCGTCTCCCGTAACTGGTTCCGACGCAACACTTTCCGAAGCGGGGCCGACGGATTCCGATCGAACCGGCTCCCCGGCCTCCGAAGCGCCGGCCGGGTGCGACGCGGCTCGTCCTGGACCCGCCGGTCGCTCCGAATGATCTCGGCCGGCCCCGGTCTGCCCAGCGGACAGACCCCGCTCGACCTGCGCCGACCCTTCGGGCTGCCGAGCCGGCGCGGCCTGTCCGGTCGGTACGGCCTGACCGGTCGGCGTGACCTGCCCAGTCGGCGCGGTCGGTACGGCCTGTCCGGTCGACCCAGCCTGACCAGTTGGCGCGGGCTGTCCGACCGGCGAAGGGCCGCTGGTCCGATCCTCGTGCGGCGGGCGCGGAGACACGGCAGAAGTAGCCTGACGGGCTGGCTCCACGGGCGTCGGCGGGGAGGACTGAGACGGGGCCGACGGGGTGGCTGCGGCCTCCTTCTCGGCCATCGCGGCGGCGAGGATTTCCGCGCCTCGGCGGCGGGTTTCACCGCTCGACGGTGCGGCGGCGCGGCGTTCGGCGGGGGCGTCGTCGGTGGGCGGCGCGGGGCGGGTGGGGGCGGCGCCGGTGGCGAATCCGCGTTCCAGGCGTTCGAGGCGTTGCAGGGTGGCGGACTCGGTGTCGGAGACCGAGGGGAGCAGCATGCGGGCGGCGATGACCTCGAGCAGGAGGCGGGGGGCGGTGGCGCCGCGCATTTCACCGAGGCCCTCGTGCAGGAGTTCGGCATAGCGGGTGAGGGTGGCGGGGCCGATCCGTTCGGCCTGGTCGCGCATGCGCTCCATGACGTCGCCGGGCCCGGAGACCAGGCCGCGATCGGCGGCGTCGGGGACCGCGCGCAACAGGATCAGGTCGCGCAGGCGTTCGAGCAGGTCGACGGCGAAACGGCGCGGATCGTGCCCCGCCTCCATGACCTGGTCGATCGTATTGAACAGGGCCGCACCGTCATCGGCGGCCAGCGCGTCGATGGCATTGTCGATCAACGCCACATCGGTGACCCCGAGCAGCGAGACCGCGCGCGGATAGGTGACCCCCTCGGGTCCCGCACCGGCCAACAGCTGGTCGAGCACACTCAGACTGTCGCGCGGCGAACCCCCACCGGCCCGGATGACCAGCGGATACACCGCCTCCTCCACCGGCACGTGCTCCTGCTCGCAGATCTTGCCGAGCAGACCGCGCATGGTGGCGGGCGGCAGCAACCGGAACGGATAGTGGTGCGTGCGCGAACGAATCGTCGGCAGCACCTTGTCGGGCTCGGTGGTGGCGAAGATGAAGATCAGGTGCGCCGGCGGCTCCTCGACGATCTTGAGCAGCGCGTTGAAACCGGCCGTGGTGACCATGTGCGCCTCGTCGACGATGAACACGCGATAGCGCGACTCGGCCGGGGCGTAGAAGGCGCGATCGCGCAGCTCACGGGTGTCGTCGACACCGCCGTGGCTGGCCGCGTCGAGCTCGATCACATCGAGATTGCCCGAACCGCCGGGGCCCAGCGCCACACACGAGGCGCAGGTACCGCACGGGGTCGACGTGGGGCCCTCGACGCAGTTCAGGGAGCGGGCCAGGATGCGGGCCGAGGAGGTCTTGCCGCAGCCGCGCGGGCCGGAGAACAGGTAGGCGTGGCTGATCCGTCCGGTATCCAGCGCCGTGCTCAGCGGGTCGGTGACGTGCTCCTGACCCACTACTTCCGCGAATGTCGCCGGTCGATACTTCCGGTACAAAGCCACCGGCTCAGTCTATGGCGGCCGGCGCCGCGGGGATTTTCGGCCCGGTGGGCCGAAAATCCGTGGTGGTGGGGTTTGGTGGTGGCGTAGTTGCGGCTGCCGGTTACTTTGTGATGTAAATCACAGTCAGTTGGGCGGTTGTGGGTTGTGCGGTAAAGCGGGTTAACAAGTGCAACTGACTGGTTATCGACTGGGTTGCGGGTGGGTATGTTCGGTGCATTCCAGCTATCAATACTGGTTATTGTCCTCAAACAGACTTGCTCCCCGGTTGTTCACCTCTTCTCGGATGTAACGAAAACATCAAGCGTCGTGACATCGGCGCAAGTCTCTGGCTACCGTGGGTCTCGGCAACTTCGGTGGCCAAACCTTCATCAGGTTGGTGGCCCCGGCCGGTCCCTCATCCCGGCCGGGGCACAACCTTCGCGCACCGATCGCTCCCCCACCGCACCGACCGGAGGAACGTTTCACCGTGCTGTCGTGTGATGACATCGCAACGGCGTGGCTGGCCCACACCGACTTCGCGGGCGACAACGCCGCGGTCGGGCTGCTGAGCCGGGCCATCAGCCCCCAAGACTTCGACATCAAGCGCGATTCGCTGCCCGTGGCCGCGGCCGCGGATCCGGCGACCGCCGATGCCATCCTGCAACTGCTCCAGCGCGGACAGGTGCCGACGATGGCGGCGATCCGGACACTCACCGCGCAGAACGAGATGCGCCGGGAGGCCGAGCGGATCGAACGGCTCGGTCGACGCGCTCAGCGCAGCATCGACGAATTCGGCCGCATCCTCGCCCGCCTGGCCGCCGCGCACTGGACCGACCACGGCATCGGCCCCACCCGGCGCGACATCCTCGCCGACGCCGAGGTCTGCGCGCTCATCGCCGAGCGGGTGGGCGAGATCGCGCCGTCGGCGGTCAAGCACCTGTGGCTGATCGAACGCGCGCAGCGAGCGGGCTGGATCGCCTCGAACGCGAGTCCGGGGTCGCTGTGTCCGGCACGCCGCTGGCACACCACCAAGTACGGCAATCGGGTCTCACAGAAGCCGGTGAACGCGATCGGCAAGCTGGTCACCGGGTTCGTGGTCGACCAGACGGCCGAGCGCGGCAAGCCGCCGACCTGGGCGGTGCTGGCCCGCGACGCGCGCGACGACCGCGGCCGTCGACTGTTCTTCGACGTGGCCGACACCCACGCCCAGCGCCGCTGGCTCACCACGGCCGAATGGCTCGGCGAGGACGACGACGTCCCGGTGCCCGGCAAGCGCGGACTGCGGGCGCTGGCGAAGGACCGGCGCGGCTAGCTCACCTCGCCGGCGGGCGCGGTGAAGGTGTTGCACAGGGACGTGAGGTTGCGCAGCCCGGCCTCGAACCACTGACCGCCGTGCTCGGCGGTGCCGTGATCGCGCATGTCGCCCGCGGTGTCACCGCGACCGTAGGAGTCCCTGGTCGCCACGGTGACCTGCGACGAACTCAGCGAACCCGCGGTCTGCGAGGACGAGATGAACATCCCGTCGAAGCAGTTGGCCTGCAACTCGACTCGGCGCGAGAGCTCGAGCCCCTTGGCCGAGCGGGCGCCCGCCTCGACGCGCTCGCTGTTGGCCTTGCGCAGGATCCCGGACTGGGCCTGCACGTGGTGGCCGTACTCGTGGGCGAACACCGACAGGTACACGACCCAGTTGTCGCGGAACTGGTTGGTCTGCAACTGGCTGATCGGCATGTAGATGGTCTTGTTCGCGGGGCAGTAGAAGGCCGCGAAGTTGCTCGTGGAGCCGGTGCACGGCGTGGTGATGCCGTCGGTGGTCGCGGTGACGCTCAGCGTCGGCGGCTCGAAGGGCAGGTTGTTCTGGGCCAGCAGCGGCTTCCAGGCGGCCTGCAGGCAGGTCGCGGCCGATTCGAAGAAGGCGCGCGCCTTGTCGACCTGGGTGCCCCACGGCGCGTAGTCGCAGGATGCCGGGATCAGGGTGCCGTCGGCGTCGGTGAGCAGCGGGTTGTCGGCG
This sequence comes from Nocardia lasii, assembly GCF_042658545.1. Classification (NCBI taxonomy): domain Bacteria; kingdom Bacillati; phylum Actinomycetota; class Actinomycetes; order Mycobacteriales; family Nocardiaceae; genus Nocardia; species Nocardia lasii. Next base: position 189,467 of record NZ_JBHSQN010000007.1, on the reverse strand, counting down.
GTGGCGGCGGCCGCGGTGCCGGGTTGGGGATCGTAGGTGGTGGTCGGCTTCGGGCCGATCGCGTCGACGCCGATGTCGAAACCGGTGTTGACGGCGTACTTCACCAGGCCGCCGACCAGCAGGAAGATGACCACCAGGATCACCGCGGTGAACCCGCCACCACCACGCTTACGCGGAGGCGGTGTGGGTCGACCCGGCGGACCGTACGGCATCGGAGGCGGACGGTAGCCCGGCGGCGGACCGTAGGCCGGACGCTGACCGTAACCCTGCGGCGGCGGATATCCCTGCCCGTAACCCGGTTGCGGCCGGTATCCCGGGGGCGGCCCATAGCCGGGAGGGGGTGGAACAGGTCGTCCACCGGGCCTGTTCGGCCCATAACCGTACGGTGGTTGGGTCACTCCCCCGTACCCCCCTCGTCTCATGAGTCGTCGACAGCCGCTGACGGCAGAATAGCAAGCTGTCTAGAGTAAGCACCCATGCTGACTTTTCGGGGGGGCGCCGCGGGCGCGCTACTGCTCGCTGCGGCAGGTTTGCTCGCGACCGCTCCGGCGGCCCACACCCAGCCCGCGCCCGTCGGGGTCTCGATCACCGCCGACCTGACGCTGACCGAAGGGGGTGTGCTCGAGGTCATCGAAACCATCGGGGTGCCCGAGAACGGCAGCTTCACCATGTCGCTGCCGCTGCGCCTGAAGATCGGCGACGACGTCGAACGGGTTTTCAAGGTCACCGACGTGACCGCGACGGGCGCGGGCACCACGAAAACCGCCGACGACCAGTTCACCATCGAGGCCGAGCCCGGTGAATCGACGTTCACCTACACGGTCCACAACACCGTCTCCGACGCGCCGGGCACCCAGGTCTTCCACTGGTTGGGCGTGCTCAACGCCGATATCGCCGTCCTCGATGTCTCGGTGATCAGCCCGACCTTCGAGATGGGCATCATCGACTGCAAGCTCGGCCCCGCGGGCAACGCCCGACCGTGCGCCGACGTGCACACCGAGCCCGACGGCGTGCTGTACCTGCGCCAGACCGACCTGCGCAAGGGTGACGCGATCGACCTCACCCTGCAGATGCCGCCGGGCACCGTGGCCGCCAATGCCGATGTGCGCGGCGGGAACTCGAACAATTTCTTCGCCTTCACCGCACCGGTGTACGCCGCGTTCGCCGCACTGGGGTTGGCCCTGGCCGCCATGTTCGCCTTCGTGTTGCTCGCCCGGAAACGAGCGGCCGCCACCAGAGCCGACAGCGACACCTTCGATCCGCTGATCCAGCACGGCGGCCACGCCGAGTTCACCTCACCCGACGGCGTGCTCCCCGGCGAGGCGGGCCTGATCCTCGACGAGCACGCCGACCCGGTCGACATCGCCGCCACCGTCGTCGATCTCGCCGTCCGCCGCTACCTGTGGATCACCCCGGTGAGCGCGCGCGGCGCCGACGACTGGCGCATCAGCCGTGTCAACGCCCCCGACGACCAGCTGCGCGAATACGAGCGCACCGTCTACGACATGCTGCTGCCCGAGGGCACCGACACCGTGGCCGTGCGCGAACTGCGCGCCCCCGGCCGCCTCGAGTTGGAGCCCATCCGCGCCGCCATGCGCACCGACGCGGTCGCCACCGGCGCCTTCGCCGACCCGAGACAGCGGGCCATCCCGCGCTGGATCGGCGCCGCGCTGATCGGCCTCGGCGCGATCATCACCGTCACCCTGGCCATGACCGCCGGGCACGCCCTGGTCGGCGTGGCCATCGCGCTGGCGGGCGTGGCCGCGGTCTTCCTGCCGAAGTACCTGCCCACCCGGACCACCCTCGGCGACACCATCGCCGGCCGCGTCCGGGCCATGCAGCGCGGCCTCGACGCCGTGAGCCGCGACCGCATTCCCCCCATCGACCAGGAAACCATCTTCTCGCGAGCGCTGCCGTACACCATGATCGGCGGTCGAGCCGACAACTGGATCCGCACCTTCCGCGACATGGATCCCTCCGCCGACTCCCAGCCCGGCCTCTACTGGTTCGCGGGCTACGACCGCGACCGCAACCTGCACCGCTTCGCCGCCCAGTTCCCCTTCTTCATCACCGCGCTGGAAGCGGCCTGCCGCTCCGAGTGACCCGGACATGAGAAAAGGCCGGCGGCGATAATCGCCACCGGCCTTTTCTCATCCGTTCTAGACCCGACGAACCGCCGCGAGCGGATCCGCGTACAGCGCGCTCAGCGAGGTCACCACCGCGGCGAACTCCTGCACCTTGCCGCCGAAGCCGCTGATCCTGATGTCGGTGGCGGGCAGCTGCGTGCTCTGCGAGAACGCCCGAGCCACATGGCCCAGCGCGGGCCGGTAGCCGGTGAAAGCCTGGCCGCCCAACACCACTCGGTCCGGGTTGAGCATGTCGCGCACCAGCGCCACGGTCTGTCCGAGCATGGTCGCCCGCTCGGCCAGCAGATCCCGCGCCGACTCCGAGCCCGACTCCGCGGCCCGGTACAGGTCGTTGATCGTGGTGCCCGCGGTGCCGTTGTGCGCCGGGATGATGCCGCGACCCACCGCGCGCGCCTGCAGCGCGCGATCGCCGACGGTCACTTCCAAGCAACCACGCCGACCGCAGGTGCACTGCACGTCCGAGCCGGTCGGCAGGTGCGCGATGGAGCCGGGGCCGTTGCTCGGGGTGTGCACGCGACCGTCGAGGGTGACCGCGATGCCCGCGGTCTCACGGACGTAGAAGTACAGGCTGCTGCCGTTCTGGGTGGCGGGCAGCTCTGTGTCGGGCTCGGGACGGCGCGCGTCGAAGGTGGGCAGCAGCAGTTCCGAAGCGGCCATGGCCTCGACGTGCGGTGCCACCGAGACGGGCAGTTCGAGCACGTCGCCCAGGACCTGCCCGATCGGCGCGCCCTTCCATTCCAGCTTGGGATGATCGACGACCCCGGTCTGCGGATCGACCCGACCACCGATGGCCACGCCCGCCCACAGCGGGGTGCGCCGGTGCCAACGCTGCAGGAACGCCTTGGCGCTGCGAGCCACGGTTGTTACCGCGAATTCCTGGCCGGTCTGCGGGGTGGCGATGGCCAGACCACCGAGGATCCGGCCGCGCAGGTCCGCCGCCACGATCTTGGTCGCCTCGGCGCCGATGTGGATGCCCAGCGTCAGATACGCGTCGTGGTCGATCTCGAAGGGCACCCGGGGGCGACCGACCGCACCGGCGGCGGTCAGATCGGGACGCTCACGCAGCAGCCCGGCCGAAAGCAGCGAGGCCACTTGACGATTCACGGTGGCGATGCTCAAACCCGTTGCCCGCGCGGCATTGTCGCGCGAAACCGGACCAGAGGCGGCGGTCCGCAGCACCGCGGCGGCGGGGTTGTCGCTGCGACGCAGCTCCGGCGGGACGACGGGGCGGGAAACACGAGGACGACCGGCGCCCGAACGAGCAGCGGGGCGATCGATGATGGGAGCAGACATATGAAGTTCCTTGCCAAAAATCCCGTTATCCCAACGGGATTGCCTACACGTGGGGCGAGGCAGCTCGCGAACCGGAAGGGCTCAGCTGCAGCGGCAGGAACGACACAGTTCACGGGTCAACGGCAACCGCAAGCCCAAAGCGGCGGTCACGTAGGTGACCCGCTGGGCGGAGAGACGGCTGCTGGACATAACAATCAAGTTAACACCCAATCCGCACCCATCCAAGCCAAACCGGCGAATTGTGCCGTGGGGCACAACGAATCCCCAGTTCACAGCGTTGCGGTGCGGGCGCAATGCGGCTTGCGTCCGCATCACGCGGACAGCACGAACCCCTCCCGGACCGAAGTTCGGGAGGGGTTCGGGGTAACGAGTTCTTACTTGGCCGGAGGCGTGAAGGGCTGGTTGATGGTGGTGAAGTACTGCACCGCCGCCGCGATCGCGACCGGAGCGGTCACCACGATCTGACCGATCAGCACACCGACGAAGCCGATGCTGCCCGCGCCGATAGCGCAGCCGAGGGCCGGGCCCGCGCCGAAGAGGAAGGCCAGCACACCGGTGGTGACCAGGCCGAGGCTGGCGCCCGCGACGCAGCCGATAGCCGCGCCGGCGAGGCCGCCGACGAGGGTGCCGATGGTGGCGCCCAGCGAGATGGTCGAGGTCAGACGGCTCCAAGCAGCCTGCTCACGCTCGTACTCGGTCTTCCAGGGGGCCTGGTTCTCGTAGGGCAGCGCGACCGGCTTGTACACGGCCTTGTCCAGGTCGAGGGTCGGGCTCAGGGTCGCGGTGTTGCCCGAGATCTGTGCCGCGATCGGGAACTCGAACTCGTCGATGCGGAACGCGAGCGGCACACCGGCGACGGTGGCGCCGTTGGCGGCCTTGATCTTGAAGATGCCGTCCTCGGTGACCAGCGAGCCGACATCGGTGGTGATGACAGCCCGCGAGTCGTCAACGATCTCGGCGGTGTAGTTGACCGGAGCGACCTCTTCGGCCGGAGCGGCGTTGACAGTGCCGGCGGTGACACCGGTCGCCACGGTCAGCAGCGCCGCAACCACGGCGAACTTCCTCATCTTCATAACTTGCCAATCCCTCATCTGGTGTGGAGCTGTTCGAGTTGCAAGCTTCGAGCAGTTCCCCACCGATGACGAGGGATAAAAGCAGCAAGATCGTAACTAGGAATTCACTTCGAAGTCTTCGCGGCGGCTTTCGCCTGTTTCTTGAATGCCCTTACCTCCGAGAGCGTTTCGGCGTCCACCACGTCGGCGACCGAACGCCGCGAGCCGTCGTCGCCATAGGATCCGGCGGCTTTTCGCCAGCCGTCGGGATGCACGTCACATTGTTTGCCGAGCAGTGCGAGGAAGATCTTGGCCTTCTGCGCGCCGAACCCGGGCAGCTCCCCCAGCCTGCGCAGCACCTCCTTGCCGTCGGGATCGCCGCTGGTCCAGATCGCGGCGGGGTCGCCGTCGTAGTGCTCGATGACGTACTGGGCCAGCGCCTGCGCGCGTCGCGCCATCGACCGGCCGTAGCGGTGGATGGCCGGTGGCGTCGCGGCCAGTTCCTCGAATTCGGCCGGGTCGAACTCCGCGATTCGGCGCAGCGAGAATCCGCCCATCCGTTCGGCGAGTTTGCGCGGCCCGCGAAACGCGTGCTCCATCGGATATTGCTGATCGAGCAGCATCCCGAGCAGGAGCGCGAAATCGTCGTTGCCGAGGAGTTCGTCGGCCTCGGGTTCTTGGGCCAGGCACAGCGTGCGCGTCATCCATTCATCGTGACACATTTCACTGCGGGTCCTGTTTCGCGAGTAGCCTCTGGTTGCATGCCGACCGACGATTACACCCCGCGTAAGGCCCGGTTCGATCGAGCCGCGCACGATCAGCTGATCGAGGCCCACGACCTGGAGGCCACGCGTTCGGGGATGCGCGCGCTCGGCGAGTGGAGTCACGGCGCGCTGGCGGTGCGGGCCGGGGAGAGCGCGCTCGATGTGGGCTCGGGGACCGGCTCGGAGGTGTTCCGGTTCGCCGAGGCGGTGGGTCCGACGGGCACGGCCGTGGGCGTGGAACCCGACCCGAACCTGTTGGCCGCCGCGCAACGCCGCGCGGGCGAGAACGGTTCGCGCGCGAAGTTCGTCTCCGGTGACGCCTACGGGCTGCCGTTCGGCGACGACACCTTCGATGTGGTGCTGTGCGAGCGGGTGTTCCAGCATCTCACCGCGCCCGCGCGGGCGGCGGCCGAGATCGCCAGGGTGCTGCGGCCGGGCGGTCGCGCGGTGGTGGTGGACTGCGACTGGGCGACCTCGATCGTGCATCCGGGCGATCCCCGGGTGGTGCGCGCGGTGATCGACACCCTGATCTCCGCGACCACCAACCCGCTGTCGGGGCGCGCCCTCGGCGGATTACTGGCCGGGGCCGGGCTGGTCGTCGACGAGATCGGCTCGCACGCGCTGGTGCAGGATCGCGCGGTCGGCGCGGGCACGCTGGTGAGCCGGATCGCGGAGCTGGCCACGCTGCGCGGGGTGATCACCACCACCGAACGTGACCAGCTGCTCGCCGATCTCGAGGCGGGCGCCGCACGCGGTGACATCCACCTGTCGGTCACCCTGTTCGGCGCCCTGGCCCACAAGCTGTAATCGTGGAGCGCTGGCGCGCTTTAGGCGGGGCCCTTCGGGCCCCTGATCTTCCCTCCCTGCGGGCACTCCTTCGTCGCGCCCTCCGCTCAGTCCAGATCAGGGCGGGCCCCGCCTATTCAGGACAACCCCGGAGGGTTACTCAGCTTTCGAGCAGTTTCTCCGTGGCGGCCAGCAGCACGCAGGTCGCCAGGCCGTCCATGGCCTTCGCCAGTTCCGGCAGCTGCGGGAAGCTGGGGGCGATGCGGATGTTCTTGTCCTCGGGGTCCTTGCTGTACGGGAAGGCCGAACCGGCGGCGGTGAGCGCGATGCCCGCCTCCTTGGCCAGCGCGATCACCCGGGCGGCGGTGCCGTCGAGGACGTCGAGGCTGATGAAGTAGCCGCCCTTGGGCTCGGTCCACGAGGCCACCTTCGAGGCGCCGAGGCGGTCCTCGAGGATGCGGCGCACGAGGGCGAACTTGGGTTCGAGCAGCGCGCGATGCTTCTGCATGTGCGAGCGCACGCCCTCGGCGTCGGTGAAGAAACGCAGGTGGCGCAGCTGGTTGAGCTTGTCGGGGCCGATGCTCTTCTTCGAGGCGTGCCCGAGGTACCAGTCGATATTGGCCTTGGACGCGCCGAAGAAGCTCACGCCGGCACCGGCGAAGGTGATCTTGGAGGTCGAGGCGAACACCAGCGGCCGGTTCGGGTTACCGGCCGCGGCCGCGAGACCGAGCACGTCGATGACGGGTGCGGCGGTGTCGGTGAGCGGGTGCACCGCGTAGGCGTTGTCCCAGAACAGGCGGAAGTCGGGGGCCGCGGCGGGCAGCGAGACCAGTTCGCGGACAACCTCTTCGGAGTACACGACCCCGGTGGGGTTGGAGTAGTTCGGCACTGCCCACAGGCCCTTGATCTGCGGATCGGCGGCCAGCAGCGCCGCGATGGCCTGGGTGTCGGGGCCGTCGTGGCGCATCGGGATGGTGATCATCTCGATGCCGAGCGCCTCGGTGATGGCGAAGTGGCGGTCGTATCCGGGGGCCGGACACAACCATTTGATCGGCTCGTCCGAGGCCCAGCGGCGCGGGGAATCGGGGGTGCCGTAGAGCATCGCGAACACGATGATGTCGTGCATGATCTCGAGGCTGGCGTTGTTGCCCGCGATCAGTTGCTCGACGTCGATACCGAGCAGTTCGCCGAAGATGGCGCGCAGTTCCGGCAGACCGGTGAGGCCGCCGTAGTTGCGGCAGTCGGTGCCGGTGCCGTCGCGGAAGTCGCCGTCGCCGGGCAGCGACAGCAGCGACGCGGAGAGGTCTAATTGCTCCGGCGAGGGCTTGCCTCGGGTCAGGTCCAGGGTGAGCTTCTCGGTGCGCAGCGTCGCGTAATTCGCGGTCTGGGAATCGTGTTCGGACACGAGTTCCTCGTGGCTCATCAAACCGATCTGCGTTTGCCGGGGCATCCTGGGCAGCCTTTCGAAGCAGCAAGGTGGGGGTAAGTGTCACGTTACCCGGCGGTTGCTCGGAATCGGCGGGGTATCCGGCCCGGGATCAGGCTCGCACGCTGCGAAGGTGCGTAGGCCGAACGGGGGTCCCTGGAAAATAAAGGGGACCCCGCGCACCCGACAGAGCTCGTTGACCCTTGCTGCCTTCCGGCCCTGGGGGAGTTCACAAGATGCACGCCGCGCGGGATCCGTCGGCCAGTGTAGCGGTTGTTCGACCAACTAGCGATCACGGGGTTCGAACAGCAGGTCGGCGGCGCGGGTGAGCACCTCGACACGGCTGCGACCCTCGTGATCGGCGGCGAGGAAGTGCGCGCCGATGATGGCGCAGAAGGCGAGCAGACTCCTGGCTTCGACCTCGTCGGGATCTTCGCAGAACACGCCGATCGTCTCGCGTAGCAACGACATTCGCGCGTTGTCGACCCGGCGCAGGCGCGCGGCGACGGCCTCGTCGCGCCGCGCCCAGTCGCGGATCGCGAGGTCGATCGGGAGCAGGCGATCGCTGGAGAAGGTGAGCAGTCCCGCCATGCGCGCCTTGGTCTTGGGGTCCAGACTTTCGACGCGTTCGAGGACCTGATCGGTCGCCTCGCTCTCCCAGACGTCGAGCATCGCGGTGAGCAGCGCGTCGCGGTCGGCGAAGTAGCCGTAGAAGCCGCCCTTGGTCACGCCGAGGCGTTTGGCGAGCGCTTCGACCCGCACGGCGTCGACGCCCGCGGTGGCCAGCACGGCCAGTCCCTCCTCGATCCATCGGTTCCGGGGAGTTCGCGCGGTACCCATGACGTGTCGCACCTCACATTCCTCGGTCGGGCTCGACGGACCCGTCGAGTGTACGTAGCCGTATAGGTGCCGCACTGTCGGTGATGCTGGCTACGATCTACCCGTCATCGGCAGCGGGGGCTCGGTTCCCCATGACTCGAGAGGGGGGCTCGAACGTGACCGGCCCGAACAAAGACGGCGTGCCACCATCCGATCCGACCGTGCAGTGGTGGGAACGCCCCGGCGCGGACGCGGCTCCCCATCCCGCCCAGGCCGACCCGACGGTGTTGCGCGGCAATCTCGGCGCGCCCTACACCGCGCCGCCCTCGCCCTACCAGAGCGGCGCCAACCCCCAGCCCTATCCCGCACCGCCGGTCGGCGCCCAGCCGTTCGCCGCGCCGCAGCCCTACCCCGGCGCACCGCAGCAGTTCGCGCAGGCAACGCCCTACCCGCAGGCCCCGCAGCAGTGGGGCGCACCGCCGCGCCCGCCCTCCTCCGGCGGCGGCAAGGCGCTGTGGTGGGTGCTCGGCTCGATCCTGGTCGTGGGCGTGCTGTTCGTCACCGGGATCGCCGTCGCGGTGAACAAGGCGGGCGACGCGCTCGGCACCGATTCCGCGGAATGGGCGGGCGACTACAAGTTCATCGAGGGCAAGAACGCCTGCGACCTGGTCGATCTCACCGTCCTGAACCAGTGGGCGTCCACCCGCGAGACCACCACGCACACCGAGCGCGCGCCCTACAGCTCCATCGGCGGCGGCACCTACGACTGCAACGTCAAGAACAAGGCGTCGGGCAAGGACGGCAACGCCGCGAGCCTGTCGTTGGACGTGGAGTTCAAGAGCAAGTACGAGTCCGAGTCGACCTACTCGCGCTGGAAGAGCTCCGACACCCGCACCACCGGCAAGGGCTACGACAACGGCGTGGTGACCGGCCTCGGCAGCGAGGCCTACTACGCCATCGAGCAGCAGACCTACTCCTACTCCAACAACAACTACTCCTACGTGGTCGGCGCCACCGACAGCAACATCTCGGTCAAGGTCGAGATCGATGTGTCGACCAAGGACGCCTTCGACCGCGCGGCGATGTCCGCCGCGGCCGAGTCGCAGGTCCGCAAGGTGCTGGCCGCTCTGAAGAAGTAGCAGGTCAGATGGTTATGACGGGGGCGGTTTGGCGTCAGCCCCCGGTTACCCGCTATGCTGCTCCACGGAGGATTCGCCTAGTGGCCTATGGCGCTCGCCTGGAACGCGGGTTGGGTTAACGCCCTCAGGGGTTCAAATCCCCTATCCTCCGCCACAGCAGGGCCCTGATCGGTTCGCCGGTCGGGGCCCTGTTCGTTTAATCGGTGGATCTGTCAGTGGGCTTCCGTAGAGTGAACCCCGATGGTGCGGGAAACCCCCACCACACCCAACACACCGTCGTCGCCGCCCCAACACCGATGTGCGTGCCGACACAGTAAATGGGTACATAGCCTTCGCGCAGGTCCGATAGACCGCGCCGATCGACGCCGTCGATCGCACAAGAATCAGAAAGTACAACGAAGTGAATACATCACCTGACACAGGCATCGGGCGTGACACGTCCGGGCCGATCCGGCTGATGCTGCGTGACCGCCATGCCGCCACCGGCCCGATCGATGGCGCCTGGTGGCCGCGCACCGACCAGCCGATGACCGAACTGCACCAGTTGGTGGCCGCGGTGGGACCGCGGATCGGCAAGCTGGCCCGGCTCGGATTCGACTGGACCGCACCCGAATCCGACGGCACCGCCGCCGATCAGGCCGCGCGCATCATGCACGTGGTCGGTAGCAACGGCGCCGCGCTGGCGCTGCTGGTCATCCCGGCCGCCACGGAGGCGCCCGCCGCACGCAGCCATATGCGCTGGGCCGCGGGCAAGCCCCGCATC
>NZ_JBHSQN010000007.1:137474-179262 GCF_042658545.1 Nocardia lasii | reverse complement strand
CGCGCGCCCTCGTGCGGCTCTGAGCACTCACCGGTCGCTGGTGTAGCTCGGGTCGAAGTCGCGCGGCCCGCCACGACGGCTCAGCAATCGGTCGAACCATTCGCCGAGGATGACGCCCGCGGCCAGCGCGCACCCCACACCGAAGGCGCTGAGGATCTGCCCGAACCCGAGCAGGGTCTCGTCCTCGAGCAGCGCGTACAGACCGCGATACACCTTCAGACCCGGCAGCAGCGGCGTGATCCCCGCCGCGGCCACGACCAGCGGCGGCGTGAGCGCCCGCCGCGCCATCAGGCCACCGGCCAGGCCGATCACCGTAGCCGCCAACCCCGAGGCCAGCACCGGCCCGAAGCCGATATCCTGCGCGCCGAGGAAGACCAGCGTGCCGCCCGCGCCGCTGAGTCCGGCCGCGACCAGCGCGCGTCGCTCGGCATAGCAGGCCAGCGCGAACGCGACCGCCGCGACCGCACCGGCACTGATCTTGATCGCCAGATACTCGGTGTCGCGGCCCGCGCTCGCCGCGATCTCGGGCACCGCGATCCCCAACATCGTCGAAACCCGAAGGGCCAGACCGATACCGACGACGATGCCGCCGGTCATCATCACCACCTCGAGCATGCGGGCCGCGGCGGTGATCGGCGCACCGGTGATCGCGTCCTGCACCGCGCCGACCAACTGCTGCCCCGACAGCAGCACCGTGATGCCCGCGGCGACGATCAGCGCGGCATCGGTGCGCCAGTGATCGCTCACCGAGGCGAGCGCGATGGCCGGGATCGTCGCGATGACACCACCGACCATGTGCTGGAAGAACAGTGGCAGACCGAGTTGGTGCAGGCCCCGGTTCACCACGTCGATCACCGCGGTCGTCGCGAAGCTGATCGCGGCCAACACCACCCCGCCGCCGAGCAGCACCGCGATGGCCGCCGCGAGCAGCGACCAACCCGCGGTCGAGACCCAGCGCGGATACGGATGCCGCGAGGAGATGAGGTCGTCGAGGGCCGTGTGCGCCTGCTCGACCGGGACGATCTGGCTGCGGATGCGGCGGGTGAGTCGGTCGACCGCGGCCAAGCGGGTGAAGTCGAGCGAGCGGTACTTCACCACGCGCATATCGCTGGCCGGTGGCAGGCGGGGTCCGCGGTCGGCCCAGATGCGGATCGCGTCGAAGGTGACGTCGATATCGCAACTGTTCAGGCCGTAGGTGGAGGCGATGAAGCGGACCTGCGCGGTGGTGTCGGCGACGCCGGTGCCCGCCGAGAGCACCACCTCCCCCACCCGCACCGCGAGGTCGAGCACCTGGGCCACCTCGGCGTCGTCGGCGAGGTCGATCGGTTGCAGCGGGGTGGGGGCGGCGACGATGTTGTCGGCGGTGGCGCGTTGGGAGGGCAGCACGAACGGTCGGCGCGGCCGCCACCATCGGTGACGCGGATCCGGGCGGTCGAGCAGGGTCGCGCCGTCGCCTTCCGAGGTGGGGTCCGCATCCATACCTCGACGGTAACGGCGAACGCGCGTCCTTCGTCATCTCGCAACGAGTTCGTCAACGTGTCGGCGCTGCTCAGCGACGTCGCACGCTCAGATGTCCTCGATCAGACCGGTGCTGTAGGCGGTGGCCGTGAGGTGCTGGAGGCAGCGGGGACCGCAGTCGTTGTGCTGAGTCAGCACGAAACGGGCCTGCCGCAGCGAAGAAATGGAAGAATCGGCCGCACAGTCGGCATGCGCGACGCGCCAATGCTCTTCGTAGCGATCGATGGCGGCGCGCGATATCGGCGGTTCAGGTGCGGATAGGTCCGACACGGTGTCACGGGAGGGGCTGGCGATGGAGGCGATGACGGTATGAACACCGGGACGGGGAAGGTGATCCAGGAGCGGCGCAGACTGCTCGGGCTCTCGCAGCCCGCGCTGGCCACCGCGATCGGGGTGAGCTCGCGCCAGATCACCAGGTACGAGTCCGAGGAGCAGTCGCCGACGCTGCCGGTCGCGGTCCGGCTGGCCGACGCGTTGCAGATCTCGCTGGCCGAACTGGCCGGCATCGTGGACAACCGGGTCGACCTGGCGGGTCGCTGGTGGGCAGCCTGGCAGAAACCGGCGAACCACCGCGACGAGGTCGAGATAGCGGCGGTGACCATCCGGCACGAGGGCGACCATCTGCTGCTCGACTCCGAAGCCGAACCACCTGCGCCGCAGGCTGATCCGGTCGCCGCGATGCGCGGTGAGATGCGGGTCTGGGACGGTGACGCGCTCACGGGATGGGTGCGCGGCATGGATATCGCCTTCCCCGTCGGCACCATCTACTACAACCTGCACCCGCAGGGCGCTCATGCGGTGGGCTCCTGGACCACGAAGTCCGGGTCCGACGGTGTGGTGCGCGGGTGGAGCGTGTTGGCGCGGGAGCGCTCCGACGCGGAGAAGCTGCTCGCGGAGATGTTGCGCACCGACGGTAGTGTCGAGACCTGGCCTTCGCGTTCGGCCTGAAGTACATACGGCCCCACGGGAATCCACGGATAGCTGCTCTTCATGTCCCCTCCGAACGAGTCTGTGCTTGCACGGGTGGCGCGGTATGGTGTTCTCGAAGCCGCCGAGAAAAGTATGGTCTCCGTCAAGACCTTTTGGACAGCAAAAAGCGTCTACAAACGTCTACAGTTCTCTACGATGGGTCCATGTCCAGTCGGGGCGAGCAGGGGAACGGCGTCGTCGGAGCTCGGTTGCGGCGATTGCGCGAAGAAGCGGGACTGTCACTGGCGGGGATGGCCACTCGCGTCCCGTACAGCAGGGCCGCGCTCGGTCACTACGAAACCGGTGCGCGGGCTGCGTCTTTCGAGGTGATCGGCTGGTACGAGCGGGTGCACGCGCAATCGGCGTCCGCGCTACCGGCGCCGCGGCGACGCGATCCGCGTGCCGCCGATGCCGCGCTGGCGTCGGCGATCGCGGCCCATCATCGGGCGCAACCGCTCATCGAGATCGGTCGACCGCACCAGGCGGACAACGGAACCGGGTACTTCTGCCCGTTCCGCATCGACGGGGTGATCGAGGGTCGCGCCGCCGGCACCGACGCGGCGACCGCCGTGCACTCGGCGCTGCTGGCGGTGGGTGCCGAGCTGGATCGGGCGGGCAAGCGGCGCTGAGTCAGCGGTGCACGGCGACGACCGCCGCCACCGACTCCGCGAGCAGCGTCAGGTAGTGATCGGGATCGGGGACGACCCGGGGATCGGAATGCACTGACAGCGTGATGGTTCCGCCGATTCCGTGCACACCGTGGGTCAGGTGCATGACGGTGCCCAGGGCTGGGAAGCCGCCGGTGAACAGGATCCGGCCGCCACCGAAGGTGAGATCGGCCGGGCCGCGATACACGCTGGACACGACGGTATTGCCGTCGAGGGAAGCGCCGACGCTGTCCAGATCGGCGTGGGCGACATCGCGTGCGGCCAGGATCGACGGAACCACCTCGCCGACTCGATCCTGGGCGCCGAGAAGCGGATTCACCGCGCGCTCGCGGCGGGCGGCGAGTTCGTCGGCGATGAGATCGGCGCGTAGCCGCAGGTGGGGTTCGTCGATGTGCAGGTCGATGGACAGGCCGCGGTAGTTGTTGCGCGCCGAGCCCGGTTCGGGCAGGGCCATCGGCAGTGCGGTCCCGAGACGGTGCGGGCATTCGCCTCGCTCGGTCAGGTACTCGGACAGTGCGCGCGAAATCGCGGTGAGGGCAACGACAGTGATGGTTCTGCCCGGAATGCGGAAGTCGTCCGCATCGATCACCACGATGCGGGCATCGTGATCCTTCACCGGGGCTGCGGGATTCAGCACGCACGGTGCGAATACCGGTGCTGTCGGCGGTACTTCACCAGCCGCGGTCCGCTCCGCCAATTCCTGTTGCGCGAGGTAGGCGGCTCGCCCACGCCACGCGGTGGAGAGCACCTGCCAGGGAAAACGAAGCGCTCCAAGCACTCTCGGATCTACCCGGTCCGCAATCCATCCACAGGGTTGTCCACAGGAATCCACAGGCTGTGCAAGGGTTTCCGCCGGTCCGACCGGGTGGTTCACCGAGTTATCCACAGGCACAACGGAAGCGCTGTGGACAACCGAGTCATCCACGGGCGTCTCGAAGAGGGCGCGGGCGATGGCGGCGGCACGGGTTCCGTCGGCCAGCGCGTGCGAAAGTTGTAGCAGCACTACGACAACCGGCGCATCAGAGCCCGGGGCATCCCGGACAGCGCGGAAAACGTGGATGCACCAGGGGTATTCGGTCGCGATCACCCCGGTACCCAGGAGTTCGCCGAGGTCCGCGAGCAGTTCTCGCCAGGACCGGCCGTCGGGTCGGTGGTGCACGAATTGCTGGGAATGGAATTCGACGCCGACCCAGTGTGGATAACCGAGGTTGCCCGCGATCTCGGCCAACCGGATCCGCAGGTCCGGAATGCGCGCGGCGCGCTCGGCCACGAAAGCGCGGAGTTCGGCGGTGGGGGTCTCGGTTTCGGCGAAGGTGTAGAGCGCGAACACGTCATTGGCCGTGCGGCGCGACAGCCAGAACATCGTCGCGTCACGCGCGGCCATCGGGGTCATCCGGCCACGATAGGCCAACCCCGGCGGGTCACCGAGAAGGCCCCGAGTCCGGTCGACCCGGGGCCGTTATAGCCGACACGGAGTTCGTTCGCGGCTCAACCGCGACCGAACTCGCCCGCGGTGACATCGGCCAGAAACGCACGCCACTGCCCCGGACCGAAGGCCAGCACGGGTCCGCGGCCGAGATCCTTGGTGTCGCGAACGGCGATATCGCCGCCGGCGAGAAAGGCGACTTCGACGCAGTTCCCATCGGGTCCGCTGTAGGTGCTCTTGCGCCACACAGCGTCGGTCACATCAACTTCCACGGCACTTGCTCCTTTGGGTTCATCGAGAAAGGGATAACTCCAGGATTCGTTGAACATTCCGATATCCGGCGCGACCGACGAGTTACTTCGTGGCACACACGGCACTGCCACACGGCGCGCGCAACCGACCGGCACGAACCAGCTCATGGAGGGGTTTGCGCCTCCGGGGGCTGCCCCCGCGGAAGAAACACTAGCAGGTCTTCCGCAATGTTGCGGAAGAGAATTTGCTTTCCCATATCGTTTTGCCAACCTTGCGAAGCTTCACGTTTGCGGGGGCATTGCCAGGCCCCTTACCCATTCTCGAGACAGTTCACACATCCGGATTAACTTCCGTGTGATTAGTCCGTGATACGTCAATTTCTCGAGTGCCCCACCCGTCACTCGAGCACCACCGGCAGCGGGCGTGGATCATGGGGGAATGATCTCCCGTGACCGCGACGCCGCAGGTCGTGCCCGCAACGACCGCCCCCGCGACCGACTCGGCCGACCACTGCCGCCCGGCAGTGTCGGGGTCGCCCGTATTCCCGACGACCTCGCCCTCACACCCCAGCAAACTCTTGCCTTCGCTCAGCAACTGCTGGACGACGGATTGGCCTTCAATGCCCATGAGGTATTGGAGGCGGCATGGAAGAACGGGGCGGTTGCCGAGCGGATGCTCTGGCAGGGTTTGGCCCAATACGCGGTGGGGCTCACCCACATTCAGCGCGGCAACGCCAAGGGCGCCGCTACCCTGCTGCGCCGCGCGAGCGAGCGGCTCGGGTCGTATCCGGCGAACGCCCAGCACCACGAGGTGGACCTCGCGGGCGTGATCGCGCACGCGCGCGGGCTGCTCGCCGCACTCGACGCGGGCGCCCCGATCGGCGAGGAACAACTGCGCGGTCGGCTGCGGCGCACCGACGCCTAGGATCGAGGCGTGCCAACCAGTTCAGCCGACGACGGCGCGACCACGGGCGGCGCGGGCCGCTACGCCCCGAGCCCCTCGGGCGAACTGCACGTGGGCAACCTGCGCACCGCGGTGCTGGCCTGGCTGTTCGCGCGCACCACCGGCCGCGAATTCGCGCTGCGCGTCGACGATCTGGATCGCGTCCGCCCCGGCGCCGCGCAACGCCAGCTCGACGACCTCGCCGCGATCGGCCTCGACTGGGACGGCCCGGTGGTCTACCAGTCCGAGCGCCTGCCCCACTACGCGGCCGCCGTCGACGCCCTCACCGCCGCCGGTCGCACCTACGAATGCTTCTGCACCCGGCGCGAAATACAGCAGGCGGCCACCGCGCCGCACGGCCCGCTGGGCGCCTACCCCGGCACCTGCCGCGACCTGACCGAGGACCAGCGCGCGGCCAAACGCGCCGAAGGGCGCACCGCCGCGATCCGATTGCGGTCCGAGGTGGACGAATACGAGGTCAGCGACCTGCTGCACGGCCGATATCGCGGCGCCGTCGACGATTTGGTGTTGCGCCGCGGCGACGGCGTCCCCGCCTACAACCTCACCGTCGTGGTCGACGACGCGGCGCAGGGCGTCGACCAGGTGGTGCGCGGCGCGGACCTGCTGCCGTCGACGCCGCGTCAGGCCTACCTCGCCGAACTGCTCGGCCTGCCCGTCCCCACCTACGCCCACGTGCCACTCGTCCTCAACGAAGAGGGCAAACGGCTGGCCAAACGCGATGGTGCCGTCAGCCTTTCGGATCAGCTCGCGCTGGGGCACACCCCGGCTGACCTGGTGGCCGCGATCGCGGGCTCGCTCGGCTACTCCGCACGCACGACGGCGGAGCTGCGAGATGTCTTCGACGCCACCCGCATCCCCACGAAACCGTGGATACTCGAGCCTATCGGGTTGTTCCGACCAGGCCGATGTCCGTAACGTACGCATTGACCGATCTGAAGATCACAATTGAGGACTGAGATATGACCAGCGGTGGTTACGACCCCAACCAGTACCCGCAGGGCGGTCAGCCCGGCGGCTACGGCCAGGATCCCTACGGCCAGCAGCCGCAGCCGGGTTACGGCCAGCAGCAGCCCTACGGCCAGCCCGGATTAGGTGGCGCACCCCAGCCGGGTTACGGCCAGGCGGATCCGTACGGCCAGCAGCAACCGGCTTACGGGCAGGACCCCTACGGTGGGGCTTACCCGCAGGGCCAGCAGCAGGGCTTCGGTGGCCCGCAGCCCGCCGATCTGTGGATCCGGTTCGGCGCGCGCGTGATCGACGGCCTGATCGTCGGCATCCCGGTCGGCATCGTCACCAGCTTCCTGCTTCCGAGCAACCTCCTGGTGTCGTTCATCCTGACGCCGCTCATCACGACGCTCGCGATCGTCGGCTACAACGTCGGCCTCGAGGTGTCGCAGGGCGCCACCCTCGGCAAGAAGATCCTCGGCCTGCGCGTGGTTGCCCCCGGCGGCGCACCGGCGCTGACCCCGGAGCAGTCGCTCAAGCGCAACCTGTGGCTCGCTCCGCAGATCATCTACTGCCTCGGCAGCCTGGCGACCGTCGGTCTCGGTATCTACATCGCCGTCACCATCAACAACGACCCGAACAAGCAGGGTTGGCACGACAAGTTCGCCGGTGGCACACAGGTCATCAAGGAGTGATCCTGCTCCACTGACGAAAACATCAGGGGCGCTTCCGAATTGTCGGAAGCGCCCCTGATTCGTTGTCGGGTGGGTGGGAATCAGTAAGTGGAGGAGTTCATCTCGCCGACGACGCCGAGCACGACGACCAGCACGAAGTAGAGCACCCAGCCCACGATCGAGAGGGCACCGATCCAGATGCCCGCCTGCGCCAGGCCCTTACCCTCGCCGCCGCGCTCCTTGAGCTGGTTCAGCGCCAGCACTCCGAGGATGATGCCGACGACCGAGCCGATGCCGCAGGTGCAGAACCCGATCAGCGAGGAGACCAGCGCGCCGATCGCCATACCGTTGGTGCCCTGCGGAACCTGCCCGTACGGCTGGTACGCGCCCGCCGCCGGGTAACCGCCGTAGGGCGCCTGCCCGTACGCGGGCGGCTGCTGCGGGTACTGCGGCTGACTCGGCTGCGGGTACTGCGGCTGACTCGGCTGCGGATACTGCGGCTGACTCGGCTGCTGGTACTGCGGGTACTGGGGCTGAGAGGGAGGCGGCGCCGGCTGCTGGGGGTACTGCGGCGACGACGGGTAACTGGAAGGCTGCGACGGTTGCGCGGTCGGATTGTGCGGCACCGAACCCGGCGCGCCGGACTCCGGCGACACGCCAGAGCCGCCGTACTGCTTCCACCACTCGTCGGAATCGCCGGGATTCGTCATAGGGGACAGCGTATTGCACAACCGCCCACCGTGAGGCATCGTCGACTTGGGAGAATGGTCGACGTGACTGATACGAACTCGCTCGACAAACCCTCACAATCTGGACACCCCGCGCCGGACCATGCGGCATTCGCCCAGGTTGCGCGGGGGTACTACCCGGTAATCGTCGCCTTCTTCACCGCGACCCTGATCATCTCCAACATCTGCGCCACCAAGGGCGTGGAGTTCTTCGCCGACAGCTCACTGATGCTCGGCCCGATCCAGATCCTGCCGATCGGCACCGACGGCGCCTTCTTCCTGTTCCCGCTGGCCTATGTCCTCGGCGACGTGCTCAGCGAGGTCTACGGCTTCCGCGCCACCCGCCGCGCGATCTACACCGGCTTCGCCGCCCTGCTGCTCACCGTCGGCTGCTTCTCCATCGCCATCCAACTGCCCGCCGCCGGCTTCTACGACAACCAGGAAGCCTTCCGCACCGTCATCGGCACCACGCCGCAGTTCGTGCTGGCCGGGCTGGCCGGTTACTTCGTCGGGCAGCTGCTGAACTCGGCCACCCTGGTGCTGATCAAGGAACGCACCAAGGAGAAGTACCTGTGGGCCCGACTACTCGGCTCCACGATCGTCGGTGAGTTCGCCGATACGCTGATCTTCTGCTCGATCGCCGCGACCGCACTCGGCATCGACACCTGGCAGCAGTTCATCAACTACCTGATCGTCGGCTTCGTGTGGAAGACCCTGGTCGAGATCTTGGTCATGCCGATCACCTATCGGGTGATCGCGTTCTTGAAGAAGAACGAGCCGAGCTACGGGGAGTCCCAGGTTCGGTAGCTGTGTTTTTGGAGCGCTGGCGCGCTCGAGCGCGGCCCCTGGGGGGCCGCGAGTTAGCCACCGTTGCTGGCGGCTGCGCCGCGGACGCAACGGCGGCTAACTCGCGGCCGGGCCGCTACGCCGCTGCGCGGCGATCCCTCCTCGGGGTCGGGATGTGCGGGGCTGGGTTGGGCGGTCATGGCGGATCGGGGGTGCGGTGTGGTGATTCAGGCGGGTGGCGCCTTGATGCGGCCCTGCCACTGGCCCAGGAATTCTTTCTTGAACTCGTCGAAGTAGTGGCCTTCCAGGCTGGCTCGGATGCGGTCTACCAGGCGGATTGTGTAGCGCTCGTTGTGGATTGTGCACAGGGTGGCCGAGAGCATCTCCTTGGCTTTGAACAGGTGGTGCAGGTAGGCGCGGGTGTAGTGGGCGCAGGTGTAGCAGTCGCAGTTCTCGTCGATGGGGGTGAAGTCGCGACGGAAGCGGGCGGTGTTGATGTTGAAGCGGCCCTCGTCGACGTAGATGGCGGCGTTGCGCGCCACCCGCGACGGGTTCACGCAGTCGAAGGTGTCGGCGCCGTTCTCGATCGCGGTGAACATGTCCTCCGGCTCGCTGATGCCCAGCATGTGGCGCGGTTTGGACTCGGGCAGCTCGTCGCAGCACCAGCCGACGATGGTGCCGAGATTGTGCTTCTCGAGCGCGCCGCCGATGCCGTAGCCGTCGAATTCCGTTCCGCCCGTTCCCCGGATCGTCTCGAGGTCGCGACAGGCCTTGCGCCGCAGGTCTTCGTACTGCGCGCCCTGGATCACGCCGAACAGCGCCTGGTAGGGGCGATGGGTGCGTGCGGCGGTGAGGCGTTCGTGCTCGTCGATGCAGCGCTGGGCCCACTCGTGCGTGCGCTGGAGCGACTTCTCCTGGTAGCCACGGGTGTTCATCAGGGTGGTCAGCTCGTCGAAGGCGAACATGATGTCGGCGCCGAGCTGGTGCTGGATCCCCATCGACACCTCGGGGGTGAACCGGTGCTTCGACCCGTCCAGGTGCGAACGGAAGGTCACCCCGTCGTCGTCGACGGTGGCGAGCCGTTCCTTGCCGGCGGCGATCACCTGATCGGAGCGGATGTCCACGGCCTCCATCGCCAGCACCTTTTTGAAGCCGACCCCCAGCGACATCACCTGGAACCCGCCGCTGTCGGTGAAGGTCGGCCCCGGCCAGTTCATGAACTTCCCGAGCCCGCCCGCCTCGTCCACGATGTCGGACCCCGGCTGTAGGTAGAGGTGGTAGGCATTGGCCAGGAGCGCCTGGGCCCCCATCTCCTTCATCGCCTCCGGCAATACCGCCTTCACCGACGCCTTGGTCCCCACCGGAATGAAGGCGGGCGTCGCGATCTCACCGTGCGGCGTACTGATCACCCCGGTCCGACCGTGCCGATCCCCGTCGAGACGGGTGCCTACTGTGAAGGAGAACTCGCTGCTGTCAGCCACTCAGCTATCGTGCCAGCCCGCCCGACCCACCCCAGCCCCCGCACTCCCGACCGTAGGGAGGAACGGGACCCGAGGGGCCGCGAACTCGAGCGCGCCAGCGCTCAATCCAACACCGCCGCGAACTGCGCGTTGTAGAGGTTGAAGTACGCGCCGCGTTCCTCGAGCAGCCGCTCGTGCGTTCCGTGCTCCACGATGCGGCCCTTGTCCATCACCACGATCAGATCCGCGTCGCGAATGGTCGAGAGTCGGTGGGCGATAACGAAACTCGTCCGGTCCTGGCGCAGGGCGGCGGTCGCGTGTTGGACCAGCGACTCGGTCCGGGTGTCGACCGAGCTGGTGGCCTCGTCCAGGATCAGGATCGACGGGTCGGCCAGGAACGCGCGCGCGATGGTGATCAGCTGCTTCTCGCCCGCGCTCACCCCGCCGCCCTCCTCGTCGATGATCGTGTCGTAGCCGTCGGGCAGCGCGTGCACGAACCGGTCGACATACGCCGCCCGCGCGGCCTCGAGGATGTCGTGCTCGGAGGCCGTGGGGTTGCCGTAGGCGATGTTCTCGCGGATGGTGCCCTTGAACAGCCAGGTGTCCTGCAACACCATGCCGATGCGCGCGCGCAGGTGATCGCGGGTGATAGTGGTGATGTCGACGTCGTCGATCGCGATGGTGCCCGCGTCGAGTTCGTAGAAGCGCATGAGCAGGTTCACCAGCGTGGTCTTGCCCGCACCGGTCGGTCCGACGATGGCGACCACGTGGCCGGGATCGGCGACCAGCGAAAGTCGTTCGATGACCGGGCTTTCCGGGTCGTAGCCGAAGGACACGGCCTCGAACTCCACCCGGCCGCGATCCACCGGACGTTGACTCTCCACCACCGGATCGGGGCTCTGCTCGTCCGCGTCGAGGATCTCGAAGATCCGTTCGGCCGAGGCCACCCCGGACTGCAGCAGATTCACCATCGCGCCGATCTGGGTGAGCGGCTGACTGAACTGGCGCGAGTACTGGATGAACGCCTGCACCTCACCGAGCGAGAGGTTGCCGGTGGCCACCCGCAGGCCGCCGACCAGCGCGATGAACACGAAGTTCACGTTCCCGAGGAACATGATCGCGGGCATGATCAGCCCGGAGATGAACTGCGCCTTGAAGCTCGCGTCGTAGAGCTGCTGGTTGCGCTCGTCGAACTTCTCGCCGACCTCGCGGCCGCGACCGAACGCGGTGATGATCTCGTGGCCGGTGTAGGCCTCCTCGACCGAGGAGTTCACCTCGCCGGTGAATTTCCACTGGTTGACGAAGTGCGGCTTGGACCGCTTGGCGATCTGCGCGGTGACGATGATCGCGGCGGGCACGGTGAGCAGGGCGATCAGCGCCAGCAGCGGCGAGATCCAGAACATCATGATCAGGATGCCGATCACGGTGAACAGCGAGACCAGCAGCTGGCTCATGGTCTGCTGCAGGCTCTGCGAGACATTGTCGACGTCGTTGGTGACGCGGCTGAGCACGTCACCGCGCGGGGCGGTGTCGAAGTAGCGCAGCGGCAGCCGGTGCAGCTTCTGCTCCACCTCGTCGCGCAGCCGCTTCACGGTCCGGTTGATCGCGATGTTGAGCAGGTAACCCTGCAACCAGCCGAACACCGCCGCGACGATGTACAGCGCGAGGACCAGCATCAACACCCGGCCCACGGCGTCGAAATCGATGCCGGTGCCGGGGATCACGTTCATCGCCGAGAGCATGTCGGCGCGGGTGTTCTCGCCCTGGGCGCGCAGCTGCTCGACCGTCTGTTCCTTGGTGAGACCGGCGGGCAGTTGCTTGCCGACGAAGCCGTCGAACACCAGGTTCGTCGCCTTGCCGAGCAGGTACGGGCCCATCGTGTTGAGCACGACGGACACGATCACCAGCGAGATGATCACCGCGATCGTGAACCGCTCCGGCGCCAACCTGCTCAGCAGTCGCTTCAGCGATGGACGGAACGATTTGGCCTTCGCACCCGGTGCGCCGGGAACGGGTCCACCGGGCCTCATCGAGCCTCCTCCACACTGAGCTGGGACTCGACGATCTCGCGGTACTCCGAGCACCGCCGCATCAACTGGTCATGGGTGCCGATTCCGGCCATCGCGCCGTCCTCGAGCACGACGATCTGATCGGCCTCGCGGATCGTCTGGATCCGCTGGGCGACGATGATCACCGAGGCATCGGCGGTTTCCGGCTTCAACGCGGCGCGCAGCCGGGCGTCGGTGGCGACGTCGAGCGCGGAGAACGAGTCGTCGAACAGGTAGATGCGCGGCTTGCGCACGAGCGCGCGGGCGATACACAACCGCTGACGCTGACCGCCCGAGACCGTGGTGCCGCCCTGGGCGACGGGAGTGTCGAGACCCTGCGGCATCTCGCGCACGAACTCGGCCGCCTGGGCGACCTCGAGCGCGTGCCACAGCTCTTCGTCGGTGGCGTCGGGTTTGCCGTAGCGCAGGTTGGTCGCGATCGTCCCGGAGAACAGATACGCCTTCTGCGGCACCAATCCGATTCCGCCGCGCAGTGTTTCGAGCTCGAGGTGGCGCACATCGGTGCCGCCGACATAGACCGCGCCGTCGGTGACATCGATCAGGCGCGGGATCAGGTTGATAAGCGTGGTCTTACCCGCACCGGTGGACCCGACGATCGCGGTGGTGGTACCTGGCGTGACCTCGAAGCGGATGCCGCGCAGCACCGGCTTCTCCGCACCGGGAAACGCGAACTCGGCGAACCGGAGATCGACCGTGGCCGGATCGCCCGCGAACGGCTGGGGCAGGCTCGGCGGACGCACCGAGGACTCGGTCTCGAGCACCGCGCCGATGCGATCGGCCGATACCGCCGCGCGCGGCGCGATCATCGCCAGGAACGAGGCCATCATGACGGCGGTCAGGATCTGCATGACGTAGGACAGCATCGCGGTGAGCGAGCCGATCTGCATCGTGCCGTTGTCGACGTGGTGACCGCCGAACCAGATCACCCCGACGGCGGTCAGGTTGCTGATCAACATCACCGTCGGGAACATCAGCGCCATCAGCTTGCCCACCCGCAGCGACGCATCGGTGAGCGAGGTGTTCGCCATCCCGAAGCGCCAGATCTCCTGACGCTCCCGCACGAACGCGCGCACCACCCGGATACCGGTGATCTGCTCGCGCAACACCCGGTTGACCGCGTCGATGCGCTCCTGCATGAGCCGGAACTGCGGCACCATCCTGGCCACGATCGTGCCCATCGACAGCGCCAGCGCGGGCACCGCGATCAGCAGCAACCACGACAGGCTCAAATCCTCGCGCAGCGCCATGATGATGCCGCCGACGCACATGATCGGCGCCATCACCAGAATCGTCACCGACATCACGATGAGGAGCTGGACCTGCTGGATGTCGTTGGTCGAGCGGGTGATCAGCGAGGGCGCGCCGAACATCCCGACCTCCCTGGCCGAGAAGGTCTCCACGCGGTGCAGCACGGCGCCGCGCATATCGCGACCGGCGCTCATCGCCGCCTGCGCACCGAAGTACACCGACGCCGCCGAGGCCACGATCTGCACGCAGCTGACCGCGAGCATCCACAGGCCGGTGTTCCAGATGTAGCCGATGTCGCCCTTGGTGACACCGTCGTCGATCAGGTCGGCATTGAGACTGGGCAGGTAGAGCATCGCGATAACCGAGATCAGCTGGAGGACGAGGACCGCCGTCAGCTGGGCGCGGTACGGGGCCAGATAGGTCCGCAGCAGGGTGATCAGCATGATGAACGAAGGCTACAGCGCGTCGGTGACCGGCGAGACCTGGTTTTGCGCAGCCTGTGGATAACTTCGACCCTGTGGATAACTCAGGCGCCGGCGGGTGTCCACGGCTCGCGCCGCACCCATGCGCCCGGGTCAGCGACCAATTCCGAGATGAAACCGGGCAGTCGGTCGGCGGCGATATCGGCGATCGACACGTTCTCGAGCACGGCTCTGATGTTCACCCGTAGCGCGATCCACACCTGCTGCAACGGCTCGGCCGCGCCCGGATATCGCACGTCCTCTGGCCGTTGCCCGCGCACCGAGGCCAGCGGTGACTCGACGGCGCGGATCACGTCGGCCACCGAGATCTCGGTCGCCGGTCGGCCGAGTCGGTAGCCGCCGTCGGGACCGCGCCTGCTCAGCACGAGCTCGGCGCGACGCAGTTCGGCCAACACCGACTCGAGCACCTTCGGCGGGATCTGGGCGGCGGCCGCGATGACCTCGGACTTGACGACCCCGTCCGCCGCGGCGAGCTCGAGCAGCGTTCGCACCGCGTAATCGACCCTGGCGGTGATATGCACGTCGTCGAACTTACGCGGTTCCGCACGCGGTCAGCACGCCGGTGGCCGCGTCCAACAGCGTTTTCTCGACCATCTCGTCGGTGGCCCCCGGTGACAGCTCCGAGGACAGCAGCGCCACCCCGAGCACCTCGATCGCCGCCGCGGCCCGCAACTGCGAGTCGTGCGTCGGGTCGGGACCGGCCAGCCATTGCCGCAGCTCACGGGTGGGTTCCATCAGATCGGGATAGCGATCGGCGATGGCGTTGACGATGGCCGCGGTGTCGCGCACGCACAGCGCGCCGGCGTCGCGGTGGCGGATCATGCCGCGCAGGTAGGTGCGCAGGACCGCGCGAATGCCCTCGTCGTCGTAGGGGACGGCGTCGATGTCCTCGACGATGTCGCGCATGTGGTCGATGATCGGATCGATGATCGCGAGCAGCAGATCCAGCTTCGACGCGTAGTGGTAGTACAGCGATGCCTTCGTGATTCCCACCACATCCGCGACTTCTCGCAGGCTCGTCTGCTCGAAACCCTTGGCGGCGAAAAGTTGAACCGCGGCGTCGCGGATCGCCTGTTTGGTGCCGCCACCTGCGGTGACGGTGTCGGCGATTTCTGGGGCGGGCATGCGGCGATCCTCCCATGATTTTGCGTGACGTATTCGGTGCCCCCAAAATTGAGGTTGCACCTCCACTTACCTGCTCGGTAGTCTACCTACCGCACGGTAGGCAGAAAGCGATGTTGTGGAGGCGGGTCCCGCAGGGGTGGCCCGTGAGTGCTGTCTACGAGCCCATGACCACCACCCGTTCTTCGCGCTAGGAGCACCCGCGTGTCCGTATACCTGTACAGATGGGGAAAGTTCGCTTTCCGCCGCAAATGGATCGTGTTGCCGGTCTGGTTGCTGTTGTTCGTGCTGCTCGGCGCGGCCGGCGCCGCCCTGAGCAAGCCGATGTCGCAGGACTTCAGCATGCCCGAGCTGCCCTCGGCCCGCGCCAACGAGATCCTCGACAAGCACTTCGACGGCATGTCCAAGCAGTTCTCGATGGACGCCGTCACCGGCACCTACGTGATCGGCGCCCCGGAGGGCCAGAAGCTCACCGACCCGGCCAACCGCGCCGCGGTCGATGCCTTCGTCGCCAAGCTCAACGAGCTCGACATGGTCGACAAGAGCCAGAAGCTCGTCAGCCCGATCGAGATCACCGACCAGATGGGCTGCCTGAGCAACCCCGACCCGTCGACCTGTTCCTCGGCCCCGCTCAACGTCCTGAGCAAGACCGCACCCGACACCGTCGGCGTGGTCAGCGCGCAGTTCACCATCGCCAACGTCGCCGACGTGACCGATGAACAGCGCGACACCGCCTTCGACATCGGCGCCGAGGCCCGCAACGCCGGCCTGACCGTCGAGCTCAGCGGCTCGGTCGCGATGAAGCAGGAACAGCCAAGCGGCAAGTCCGAGCTGATCGGCATGGCCGTCGCGCTGATCGTGATGGTCATCGCCTTCGGCGCCATCGTCGCCGCGGTCGTCCCGATCGTCACCGCCATCGTCGGCCTCGGTGCCGCGACCTCGGTGATCATGCTCGGTACCTCGGTCATGGAAGTGCCCAGCTTCACCACCTTCCTGGCCTCGATGATCGGCATCGCGCTCTCGATCGACTACGCGCTGTTCATCGTCTCCCGGTACAAACACGAACTCGTCGTGCGTGATACAGCCGAGGAAGCCGCGGGCACCGCGCTCGGCACCGCCGGTTCGGCCGTGGTGTTCGCCGGTCTCACCGTCATCATCGCCCTGGGCGCGCTCGGCATCGTCGGCGTGGAGTTCCTGACCTTCATGGGTCTGGGTGGCGCCATCGCCGCCGCGTTCGCCGTGCTCACCGCCATCACCCTGATGCCCGCGCTGATGGGCGCCTTCGGCACCAAGCTGTTCAAGCCGAAGCTGCCGATCGTCGCGCAGCACGATCCCGACGACGATTCCTCGGTCACCAACGGCCAGCGTTTCGCCAAGCTGATCGCCAAGGCCCCGTGGGTCGCGCTGATCCTGTCGGTCGTGGTGCTCGGCGCGCTCGCCGCGCCCGCCGCCGGTCTGAACCTTGGCCTGCCCGGTGACGACAGCATGCCCAAGACCTCGACCATCCGTAAGGCCTACGACCTGCGGACCGAGGGCTTCGGCGAGGGCAGCAACGGCGTGCTCATGGTCGCCGCCGACCTCAGCGGCACCCCCGAGGGCGAGCGCGAGGTCGCGGTCACCGCGCTGCGCGACAAGCTCGCCTCCTACGAGGGCATGGATTACGTCACCGAGCCCCGCTGGAGCGAGGACAAGCAGGGCGTCATGCTCAACGGCGTCCCGAAGTCGGGTCCGAACAACCAGGACACCAAGGACCTCGTCGCCGAGGCCCGTGGCGCCGAAGCCGAGCTCAACGCGCAGTACGGCATGGAGTACGGCATCACCGGCACCACCGCCATCTACGCCGATGTCGACCACGTGCTGCTCAGCAAGATCCTGCCGTACCTGGCGATCGTGGCCGGTGCCGCGTTCGTGCTGCTGATCCTGGTGTTCCGCTCGATCCTGGTTCCGCTCACCGCGGCGCTCGGGTTCCTGTTGTCGATGGCGGCCACCTTCGGCGCGACCGTGCTGATCTTCCAGGAGGGCGCGTTCGGGCTGATCTCGGATCCACAACCGCTGGTCAGCTTCCTGCCGATCATGTTGATCGGCTTGGTGTTCGGCCTGGCGATGGACTACCAGGTGTTCCTGGTGACCCGCATGCGCGAGGAATTCGTGCACGGCAAGTCGCCCAAGGACGCCATGGTCGCCGGTTACCACCACGGCGCCCGTGTGGTGACCTCGGCCGCGATCATCATGATCTCGGTGTTCGGTTCCTTCATCATGGAAACCGACGTCACCGCGAAGTCGTTCGGTTTCGCGCTGGCCGCCGGTGTGGCGATCGACGCGTTCATCGTCCGCATGATCATCGTGCCCGCGCTGCTGGTCATCATGGGCAAGTGGTCGTGGTGGATGCCCAAGTGGCTCGACCGCATCGTGCCCGATATCGACGTCGAGGGGACGAAGCTCGAGCAGCTGCGTAACCAGCACGTCGACCTGGAGAAGCAGCCGGTTCCGGTCAGCTGATCCCTTTTCCACCGCCACGACCCCGCAGTCCGGTTCCGGATTGCGGGGTCGTGTCGTTTCCCGGCATCGGTGCTTGATATCGCCGGTGCCTGGCAGCAGACTCAGGGCTAGTTCGACCCGGCTCCACCTCCGATCCGCGCTTCGCACCGATCCATGAGGAGAACAACCGTGTCCATCTACCTGTATCGGTGGGGCAAGTTCGCGTTCCGCCGCAAATGGATCGTGCTCCCCGTCTGGTTACTGTTCTTCCTGATCCTGGGCGGGCTCGGCGCCACGCTGCAGAAGCCGATGACCGACGACTTCTCCATGCCCAACCTGCCCTCGGAACGCGCCACCGACATCCTCGACAAGCACTTCCCCGGCATGTCGGAGGCCTTCGCCTTCGACGCGGTGACCGGCACCTACGTCGTCGGCGCGCCCGCCGGGCAGAAGCTCACCGACCCGCAGAACCGGGCGGCGCTGGACGGGCTGATCGCCGCGATCGAGAAACTCGACATCGTCGACAAGTCGAAACCGATCGTCGACCCGATCACCGCCACCGAGGAAATGGGTTGCCTCACCGCGCAACCCGATCCGTCGACGTGTTCGGCCGCGCCGCTGAACGTGCTGAACAAGACCGCGCCCGACACCGTCGCCTTCTTCAGCGTCCCCTTCACCATCAAGGAATTCGCCGACATCACCGCCGACGACCGCCACGCCGCCTACAACGCCGGCGACGCGGCCCGTTCGGCCGGACTCACCGTGGAGATCTCCGGTTCCATCGCGATGGAACAGGAAATGCCCAGCGGCAAGTCCGAATTGATCGGTATGGCCGTGGCGCTGGTGGTGATGATCGTGGCCTTCGGTGCGATCGTGGCCGCGTTCGTGCCGATCATCACCGCGATCGTCGGACTCGGGGCGGCGACCTCGCTGATCTTCCTGTCCACCTCGGTGCTGACGGTGCCCAGCTTCACCACGTTCCTGGCCTCGATGATCGGCATCGCGCTCTCGATCGACTACGCGCTGTTCATCGTCTCCCGGTACAAACACGAACTACACGTGCAGGATTCGCCGGAGGAAGCCGCGGGCACCGCGCTGGGCACGGCGGGTTCGGCGGTCGTGTTCGCCGGTCTCACCGTCATAATCGCGCTGGTCGGGTTGAGCATCGTCGGCGTCAAGTTCTTGACCTTCATGGGTCTGGGCGGTGCGGTCGCGGCCGCGTTCGCCGTGCTCACCGCCATCACACTGATGCCTGCGCTGCTCGGCGCCTTCGGCAAGGCGCTGTTCAAGCCGAAGCTGCCGCTGATCGCCCAGCACGACCCCGAGGACGACAACGTCGTCACCAACGGCACCCGCGTGGCCCGGGTGATCGCGAAGTTCCCGGCCATCACGATGATCCTGGCGATCGCGCTGCTCGGCCTGCTGGCCGCGCCCGCGTTGAACCTCAATCTCGGCCTGCCCGGCGACGACAGCATGCCCAAGACGTCCACAGTCCGTAAGGCCTACGACCTGCGCACCGAGGGCTTCGGCGAGGGCAGCAACGGCGTACTCCAGATCGCCGTCGACCTCAGCGACACCCCCGTCGACCAGCGACCGGCCGCCTTGAACGCCCTGAGCGAGCAGCTGCGGTCCTACCCCGACATGGACCTGGTGACCGAACCGCAGATGAGCGAGGACGGGGCGGGCGCGCTGATCAACGGCATCCCCAAGACCGGCCCCAACGCCCAGTCGACCAAGGACCTGGTGCAATCGGCGCGCGACGCCGAACCCGCGCTGCACGAGCAGTACAACATGTCCTACGGCATCACCGGCACCACCGCGATCTACGCCGACATCGACCACGTCCTGCTCAGCAAGATCGTGCCGTACATGGCGATCGTGGCGGGCGCGGCCTTCGTGCTGTTGATCCTGGTGTTCCGCTCGATCCTGGTCCCGCTCACCGCCGCGCTCGGCTTCCTGCTCTCGATGGCGGCCACCTTCGGCGCGACCGTCCTGATCTTCCAGGAGGGCAAGTTCGACCTGATCAAGGACCCACACCCCCTGGTCAGCTTCCTCCCGATCATGTTGATCGGCTTGGTGTTCGGGCTCGCGATGGACTACCAGGTGTTCCTGGTGACCCGCATGCGCGAGGAGTTCGTGCACGGCGCCTCCCCCACCGAGGCGGTGATCAAGGGCTACCACCACGGCGCGCGCGTGGTGACCTCGGCGGCGATCATCATGATCTCGGTGTTCGGTTCGTTCCTGCTCGAATCGGATGTGACGGCCAAGTCCATGGGCTTCGCGCTGGCCGTCGGCGTGGCCCTGGACGCGTTCGTCGTGCGCATGGTGCTCATCCCGGCGCTGCTGGTGCTGCTGGGTAAATGGGCATGGTGGATACCGAAGTGGCTCGATCGGATCGTGCCCGATATCGACGTCGAAGGCACCAGGGTGCGCGATATCCAAGCCGAGCGACGCGCGATCGCCCCACCACAGGGGTGAGTACCGACCGGCCGGGAACCTCGCGTTCCCGGCCGGTTCGCTATTGACTGGGTTGTGGCACCTGGCATTCGGTGACGCGCGGATTCAACCCGATGTAGTTGGCGGGCCCCGCCGCGGCAGTCACCGCGATGGTCGCCCAGTCCGAGCACTCGCGCGGCAACTGACTGAAATGATCCCGCTGACCAGCGGCGAAGAGCCCGACGGCGACCCAGCCGAGCACCACGAGAACCAAAAGCTTTCCCCCGAGCCCGATCCCGGACTTCGCGGGTGGCGGCTGTCGCCCGCGCATAGACATCGTTCCTTCCCGGATTCGGTGTACCCCAGTCTATTACGCGACAAATCAGCGCAGGTGCGGTGCAGGTGAATACCCGACAACAGATCGTGGGCGATCCCGACGAAAAAGCCCCCCACCTGTGTAAACAGGTGGGGGGCTCTTGGCGGTGGCGGAGGGATTTGAACCCTCGGACGGGGGTTACCCGTCACACGCTTTCGAGGCGTGCTCCTTAGGCCGCTCGGACACGCCACCGCCGACTACGGTACCGGACGGGGGTGGTGATTGTTAAATCGGCTGGTCAGCGCTGGTTTTTGAAGAAGGTGTCGAGCAGGGCCACGCAGTCGTGTTCGAGGATTCCGGCGCGCACCTGCGGGCGATGGTTGAGGCGGCGGTCGCGCACCACGTCCCACAGGGAGCCGACCGCGCCGGTCTTGGGCTCCCACGCCCCGAACACGACCTTGCCGACCCGGGCCGCGACCAGCGCGCCGGCGCACATCGTGCAGGGTTCCAGGGTGACGGCCAGGGTCGCGTCCTCGAGTCGCCAGCCGTCGCCGTGCACGGCGGCCGCGCGGCGCAGGGCCAGGACCTCGGCATGGGCGGTGGGGTCGCCGAGGGCTTCCCTGGCGTTGGCGGCGCGGGCCAGTTCCCGGCCCTCGGCGTCGAAGACGACGGCGCCGACCGGCACATCGCGCGGGTCGGCGTCGGCTGCGGCCGCCAGGGCGGCGCGCATCATGTCCTCGTCGGTCACCTGGGCAATTTGTCCAGGGCCGCGGCGAATTCGTCGGCGAAACCGAGACGCTGGGCGATCATGCCGAGCTGCTCGTCGGGGTAGAGGTCGGTGTCGGCCAGGATCACGCTCAACACCGGTTCGGGCAGGCCGAGGTCGGCCAGCACGCCGAGGTCGCCCTCTTCCCACGGTTCGACATCGTCGAGGTCATCGGGGTCGATATCGGGGATCTCGACATTGAGCGCGTCGAGCACGTCGGCGGCGATGTCGTACTCGATCGCGGCGGTGGCGTCGGAGACGAGCAGGCGGGTGCCGCTCGGCGCGGGACGCAACACGATGAAGAACTCGTCGTCGACGTCGATGAGCCCGAACACTGCCCCTGAGCTGCGCAAAGCTTTCAGTTCATGCTCGGCGGCCGACAGGTCGTGCAGGGCATCGGAGCTGAGCGGAGTGACCCGCCATGTGCCTTCTTCGCGGACCACGGCCACTGCGAACCCTTCGACGTCGAAGTCGTCATCCGACGTCGCCCTGTTCGTGCCCGAGCGCTGTGCTGCCATGAACCAAACGGTAGTCTGTCGAACCCCTAATGATGAACTCGTGTGCCAATCTGTTCCGATGAGCATCGACCAGCGTGGGGCCGTTTGCGTCCTCGGCACCGGCCTTATCGGCGGTTCACTGCTGCGCGCCGCCGTCGGGGCGGGGTATGTGGCGTTCGGTTACAACCGTTCCGCAACGGGCGTCAGCGCGGCGTGCCGCGACGGTTTCGACGTGTCCGGCGACCTGTCCGCGGTGCTGCGCCGGGCCGCGGCGATCGACGCGCTGCTGGTGGTCGCGGTGCCGATGCCCGCGGTGGATTCGCTGCTCGCCGAGATCGCCGCGCTCGCGCCGGAGTGCCCGCTGACCGATGTGGTGAGCGTGAAGGGTCCGGTGTTGGACGCGGTGCGCAAGCACGGGCTGGAAGCGTTGTACGTGGGCGGTCATCCGATGGCCGGAACATCTCGATCCGGTTGGGCGGCAACAGATTCCGAACTGTTCCGAGATGCCGTATGGGCGGTCGGCGTGGACGAGGGCACCCGCGTGGAACCGTGGTCGCGGGTGGTGCGGTTGGCGTTGGACTGCGGGTCGGTGGTGGTTCCGGTCCTCGCCGAGGAACACGATCGGGCCGTCGCCCGGATCTCGCATCTGCCGCACGTACTGGCCGAGGCACTGGCCGCTGCGGGGGCCGAGGGCGGGAAGCTGGCGCTGGGTCTGGCGGCGGGCTCGTTCCGCGACGGCACCCGGGTCGCGGGCACCGCGCCCGACCTCGTGCGGGCGATCTGCGAACCGAACGCGGCCGCGCTGGAGGCGGTGCTCGACGAGGCGATCGAGACACTCGTCACTACCCGGGATTCGCTGCGCGCGAACGGTGTTCTCGGCGAACTCGTCGAGGCGGGTTATCGCGGGCGCACCGCCTATGACCACCGCGCGACCTGGGATATCACCGGGGTCGAACCCGGTAGTGGCGACTGGCTCGCGGCGTTGCACCGTGCCGGTCTGGACGGTGGCGTCTTGCGGGCGCTCTGAACGGAGCGCGTCCACGTCGGACCCGGTCGGCCAGGCGTTTGCGTGTGCCAGGACCGAATTTCAGACCCGTTCGGCGAGTCCTGGGTAGTCCAGCACGAACCCCTCAGGATCGACCCGCAATGTGGCGCTGGAAACCGGCGACAGCACGTTGATGCCGTCCGAGGCGCTGGAATAGGTGAGTTCGGCCTCCTGCACCAGCAGGTCGGGTAGTCGCACGTAGACGACCGGCACCTGCACATCGCCGACGGCGTTCTGTAACCCGAACCGGCGGATCGGCAGGGTGTTGAAGAACGGGCTGAGCACCACGTCCACGTCGAGGGCGCCGCCGAAGGTGGAGCGCACGTGCGTGCCGCCTGCGTCGACGAGCCAGTAGTTCTCCTCGTCGCGCGAGATCGAGGCGTGGCGTTCACCGGCCGCGGTGGTGGTGCGCAGCGACAGGCGGCGGGTGGCGCCCGCCTCGTCGGTGACCAGGTCGTAGGACGCGCTGAACGCCGGGTGCTCCTCGCCCGCGCTGCCGATCAATCGACCGGCGGCTCTGATCCGATTGCCGTTCACTGTCACCCGCACCGACTCCATGCGGGTGTTGTCGTGGGCACGCCAGGTGAGCACCGCAGGCCACCGGGAGGTCTGCTTGATCTCGGCGGGGCCGTCGGCCGGGCCCGGGGCAGGGGTCGTCACCTCTCTACGGTAAGCGACACCGGCCCCGACGCTGTACAACACGGGCGCATCACACCAGCGAATCCCGCCACGCGGCGTGCAAACCAGCGAAGCGGCCCTGCCCCGCGATCAGCTCCGCCGGTGCGCCGTCCTCCACGATCCGACCGCCGTCGAGCACCAGCACCCGGTCGGCGATCGCCACCGTGGACAGCCGATGGGCGATGATCACCGCCGTGCGGTCGCGCAGCAGGGTTTCCAGCGCCCGCTGCACCAGCCGCTCACCGGGGATATCCAGGCTGGAGGTGGCCTCGTCGAGCACGATCACGGCCGGATCGGCGAGGAACACCCGCGCGAACGCCACGAGCTGGCGCTGCCCCGCCGAGAGCCGACCGCCGCGCGTGCGCACATCGGTGGCGTACCCGTCCGGTAGCTGCGCGACGAACGCGTCCAAGCCCACCGCCCCGGCCGCCGCGGCGACCTCGGCATCCGTGGCCTCCGGTCGGCCGAGGCGGATGTTGTCGGCGATGGTGCCGGAGAACAGGTAGGCCTCCTGGGTGATCATCACGATGTGTCTGCGCAGCTCGGCGTCGACCAGGTCCCGCAGATCCACCCCGTCGAGCGTGATGACGCCCCCGGTCGGGTCGTAGAACCGGGTGAGCAGTTTGGCCATGGTCGACTTGCCCGCACCGGTCGCGCCGACCAGCGCCACCACCTGCCCGGCCGGGATGGTCAGGTCGAATTCGGGCAGCACCGAGGTGTCGTTGTAGCCGAAGGCGACCCTGTCCATGCGCACCGCGCCGCTCGCGTGCTCGAGGGTGACCGGTCGCTCGGGTTCGGCGACGGCGGGCTCCTCCTCGAGCACGCCGGAGATCTTCTCGAGCGCGGCCGCGGCGGACTGGTAGGAGTTGAACACTTGCGCGAGTTCGTCGAGTGGGCCGTAGAACTGGTCGAGGTAGAGCAGGTACGCGGCCAGCACGCCGATCGCGAGATTGCCCTCCATCACCTGCCAGGCGCCGACCAGCAGCACGGTCACCGTGGTCAGCTTGCCGATGAAATTCGACAGCCCCACGTAGTCGCCCACGCCGCGCACCGCGGCGGTGGTCGCCTTCTGGTACTTGGCATCCTCGAGGCCGAGCACCTCGTCGTTGCGCGCTTCGCGCCGGAACGCCTGCACCGCGCGCATCCCGCTCATCGACTCGACGAACTGCACGACCACCCGCGAGATCGCCCCACGGGTGCGCCGGTACCCGGCCCGCTGGCGCCGCTGCGCCCACCGGGTGACCAGCACCAGCGGCACGAACCCGAGCAGCACGATCGAGGCCAGCAGCGGATCGAGCCAGATCAGCAGCGCCGCGATGGTGACCACCGAGATCACCGCGCTCAGCGCCTGATTCAGCGCACCTTCGAGCAGTTCCTGCAGCGCTTCGATATCGCTGGTGAGTCGGGTGACGACCTTGCCGGAGGTGTACTTCTCGTGGAACGACACGCTCAACCGCTGCGTGTGCTGGAACGAGCGCACCCGCAGATCGAACAGCACCCGCTGACTCAGCGAGCCGGAGGCCCGCAGGAACGCGAACGTGGTGAGCCCCGAGAGCAGCGTGACCACCACGAACCCGATCACGGTCGCGAGCAACGGCGTCCAATTGCCTTGTCGGCCTGCCGAAATGCCGTGATCCAGCGCGTAGGCGATGAACAGCGGCATCGACACCTTGGTCGCGTTGTCGAGCAGGATCAGGACGAAGGTGAGGACCGCCTGCTTGCGGTAGGGCCGCACCAGGTCGAGCAGCAGTCGACGGGATCGCCCGGCCAGCACCAGGTTTCCGGTTCCGGTGACGGCGTCGTCCTCCTTGGCGATGCCGCGCCAGTCGGCAGCTTGGTCGGAGTGTTGTTCCGCCGCTTCGGTGTCCGAGGTAGCGGTGCTCATGGCTCACCTCCCATCAGTTCTCGGTAGTGGCTGCTGGTGCGCAGCAGTTTGTCGTGGGTGCCCTCGGCCACGATGCGTCCGTCGGCGAGCAGGGCGACGCGGTCGGCCAGCGCGGCGGTGGACGGGCGGTGCGCGACGAGCAGGGTGGTCGCCCCCGACAGCACCGAACGCAGCCGATCCTGCACGCGCTCTTCGGTTTCCACGTCCAGCGCCGAGAGCGGATCGTCGAGCACCATGATCCGCCCGCCGGCCTCGCTCTCCCCGGTGAGCACGGCCCTGGCCAGCGCCAACCGCTGCCGCTGCCCACCGGACAGGCTCATCCCCTGCTCGCCGATGCGGGTGTCGAGGCCCCACGGCAACGCGTCGACGAACTCGCTCGCCTGCGCGATGTCGAGCGCCTGGCGCACCTGCGCGTCGGTGGCGCGTGGGTCGCCCAGCGCCACGTTCTCGCGCACGCTGGCCGAGAACAGCACCGGTTCCTCGAAGGCCACCGTCACCACGCGACGCAGGTCGGCCAGTCGCAGGGTCGCGATATCGATCCCGTCGATGGTGATCCGACCGCGATCGACGTCGTAGAGGCGCGGAATCAGTTCCAGCAGCGCGGTTTTGCCGCTGCCCGTCGCGCCGACGAGCGCGACCGTCTCACCCGGTCGAACCCGCAGCGAGATCTCCTCGAGCACCGCGTTCTCCGGGCCGCCGTCGGCGCGCGGGTAGCCGAAACCGACCCGGTCGATGACGAGTTCGCCGCGCGACGTGTGCGGCAGACTCACCGGGTGCGGCGGGTCGGTGATGTCGAGCGGGGTGTCGATGAGTTCCCAGTACCGGTCGGCCGCGGTGGCCGCCTCGAACAGGTCCGACAGCAGGAAACCGAGCCAGATGATCGGCCACTGCAGGAAGGTGGCCAGCGTGACGGCGGCGACCAGGGTGCCCATCGTCATCGACCCCTGCACCACCGAGTAGGCGCCGACCCCGAGCGACAGCGCGATCGCCACCGTCGGCAACACCACCAGCGCCGCCCACAGCGTCGCATCGAGGCGCACCTTCTCCAGCTCGGTGCGCTGTAGTTCTCGCGAGAGCGCGGTGAAGCGCGCACCGAAGAACCGCCCGCGCCCGAGCGCCTTGAGCACCCGAACCCCCTGGGCGGACTCCTGCGCGATGGTCGCCAGGTCGCCGGATTGATCCTGCGAACGGCGCGAGGCCACCTCGAATCGGCGCACGAAGCGCATCGAGAACACCACCAGCGGCAGCGAGGTCACCGTGAAGATCAGTCCCACTTGCCAATTCATCGTGAACAGAACGACGAGGCCGATGGGCATGATCACGATGTTGACGATGAGGAACGGCCCGACGAACGCCACGAACCGACGCATCACCCCCAGATCGTCGATGGCGCGCGAGAGCAGCTGACCCGACTGCCAGCCGTCATGGCGTCCGATCGAGAGCGCCTGTAGTCGCGCGAAGAGCTTGGCGCGCAGGGTGATCTCGATCATCGTCGACGGCTTGGACACCAGCCAACGCCTGCCCCACATGCCGAACGATTCGAGCGAGCCGAGCAGGAAGATCAGGGCTACCGGCACCAGCAGGCCGACGAAGTCGCGGCGGGCGACCGGCCCGTCGATCACCCGCGCGATGACGAGCGGAATCGCGATCGCGGTGCTCGCCATGAGGATCGCCAGGACGTTGGCCAGAATCAGCGGCGTCCGGTACGGCCGGAGAAAGGGCAGGAATCGACGCAGCGACCGCATGCCGCCCCTGGACCGCGGCACCGGCCGCACTGCTCTGTCGGCCTCCGTATCGGCTGCCAGGTCTGATGTGACAGACAAGATTCCCCCCTCGATGCCTGGTGTGGCTGGTTGGTTTCCGCTGCGGACTCGAGGTGATGTTCGCACCGGGGTCCGACAAGTTCGGTCCCTCCAGACTCCCAGAGCACCCCGGCGCCGGGCCACCGATTTTCCGGCGCCCGAGCCCCCGCGCCCGCACCCGCGGAGCTCCGAGCTCGCGCGGGCTCGTTCGCACGCGGCTCGCTGTGCCGCGGCCCGATACAATGCGCCGCAGGCGTGAGTGGTGGCCCGCGCGATCGAGCGCGCCGCGCTCCCAGAGACAACAGGGGTCGTTGATGCGGATGGTCGGGTTGTTCGCCGGGATCGGCGGACTCGAACTCGGCCTGAGCGGGCACGGTTGGACCTCGGAACTGCTCTGCGAGATCGACCCCGGTGCCCAGGGAGTGCTCGCCGCGCGCTTCCCCGACACCGACCTGCACGGCGACATCACCCGCTTGCGCTCGCTGCCCACCGGCACCGAACTCGTCGCGGCGGGCTTCCCCTGCCAGGACCTGTCCCAGGCCGGGCGCACTGCGGGCATCACCGGACGTCGATCGGGCCTGGTGGACGAGGTGTTCCGGCTGGTGCGCAGGCAGCGCGGACCGCGCTGGTTGCTGATCGAGAACGTGCCGTTCATGCTGCAACTCGGCCGGGGCGCGGCCATGCGCCACATCACCGCCGCGCTGGAGGAACTCGGCTACCTGTGGGCGTACCGGGTCGTCGACGGGCGGGCGTTCGGCCTACCGCAGCGCCGCCAACGCGTACTGATGCTGGCCTCGCGCACCGAGGACCCGCGCCAGGTCCTGTTCGGCGACGACGCGGGCCCCCGCGACTACGGCGATCCCGACTGCGACCCGTGCGGCTTCTACTGGACCGAAGGGGTTCGCGGCCTCGGCTGGGCGGTGAACGCGGTGCCGACGCTGAAAGGCGGTTCCGGCCTCGGCATCGCCAGCCCGCCCGCGGTCCGACTACCCGCGGGCGAACTCGTCACCCCCGGCATCGTCGACGGGGAACGATTACAAGGTTTCGCCGCCGACTGGACCGCCCCCGCGCTGGACGTACCGGGCGTCCGACACGGCCACCGGTGGAAGCTGGTGGGCAACGCGGTGAGTGTGCGCATGGCGAACTGGGTCGGCGAACGCCTGGCCGCGCCCTCGGACCCGTTGACGCTGGGCGAACCCCTGGCCCCGGGTCAACCGTGGCCCAGCGCCGCGTGGGGTCACGCCGGCGTCGTCCACCGCGTTCCCCTGTCCACCTGGCCGGTCCACGAGCCCTACGAGGACCTGAAGAACTTCCTCACCGAGCCCCGCCTCCTCTCCCCCCGCGCCACGGCCGGCTTTCTCCGCCGCACCGAAATGGGCACCCTCCGATTCCCTCCTGGCTTCCTCGACGATGTCCGTAGCCACCTCGACCGCATGGGCGGCTGGGCGGCGTGAGCGGGCTCGACCCCGACCACCTCGAACCGAATCGCGCGCGCACGCCGACGACCGATGCCGCCACGAGTGCGCGCATGGCCAAGCAGCGTCGGGCGAATACCGCTCCTGAGCTGGCGCTACGCCGCGAATTGCACCGCGCGGGCCTGCGCTATTTCGTCGACCGCGCACCTCTGAAAGGGCAGCGGCGGCGCGCGGACGTGGTGTTTCCGAGGCTTCGCATCGCCGTCTACGTCGATGGCTGTTTCTGGCACTGCTGCCCGGACCACGCGACGCATCCGAAGAACAACGCGCAGTGGTGGGCCGAGAAGTTGGCGGGGAATGTGGCGCGGGATCGGGCCACCGACGCGGCCCTGACGGCCGCGGGTTGGCAGGTCGTTCGGGTGTGGGAACACGAGGACCCGCACGCCGCAGCCGAGCAGATCAGCTCGCTGGTGGAAGCCTCCAAGCGACGCTGACCTGCTGATTCTCAGCGGCGGCGGGGCGTGCGATCGGCGCGAACCCGCACCCGTGCGCGCGAGGCGTCCGCCGCGACGAAGCCGGATACGGCCAACGCCAGGATCGTGGCGAAACTTGCCAGCGCGATCACGTAGCTCATCGAAGACCTTTCCGTTGGGTACCGACCACCCTGCCCGGTGAACCTGACAGCAACCTGTGCGAGCCGCCGTGCCCTGCGATGAAACCACGGCCGGACCCCCGCCGCGCCTGATCCGATCGGCATGATCGCGACCAGCACAATGGGCGATGTGACCGAACCCGCCCGGCACATCCGCGGCTACTCGTTGCTGATCGCCCTGGCGATCGCGCTCGCGGGCCTGTGCTATTCCTCGTGGCTGCTCGAATTCGTCCTGCCGATCCACACCGACCCGGTCAACACCTTCCTCAGCGAACTCGACGCCGAGGGCAAGCCGTACCGCGCGGTGTTCGGCACCGCCGACAAGATCGTCGGCCTGCTGCTGATCCCGGCCGCGCTCGGGGCCCTGCTCGTGTTCCCCCGACGCGGGCTCACCACGATCGGCTGGGTCGCCCTGCTGTGTTTCGGCGCGTCCACGATCGCCGACACCCTGCTCCCCCTGCACGACTGCGACCCCGGCGACAGTTCCTGCGGCGGCGACAGCGGCCTGTTCCCGCAACTGCACCAACCCCACGCTATGACCAGCACCCTGGCGGTGACCTCGATAGCGGTGGCGGCGTTCGCTTTCAGCGCCGCCGCCTACCGCTACCACCGCTGGAAGATCCTGCGCGAATTCGGCGTGGTCGTCCTGCTCATCGGCACCGCGGCGACCCTGTGGATGATGATCGCCGACAACCTCCCCGGCTCCTACGCCCTCGGCATCGCCCAGCGCATCCAGGTCACCACCATGTCCCTGTGGCTGCTCGCCCTGGCCGCCGCGGTCCTCACCGAATCCCGGGCGAGCTAGCGCTCGTCGGACCCGATGGGAGATTCTGCTGACCATGACCACAACTCGGGTGAACATTTCCTCTACCTCCGATTTCGAAGATGTCGTGGGGTATTCGCGGGCGGTACGGGTCGGCAATCAGGTGGTGGTCAGTGGCACCACCGCCTCGATCACCGGTGGCGGCGCGGTCGGCGGCGACGACATCGGCGCCCAGACCGCGGAGGTCCTCGACCGGATCGCCACCGCCCTGGAACAGGCGGGCGCGAGCCTGGCCGATGTGGTGCGCACCCGCATGTTCGTCACCGATATCGCCCGCTGGCCCGAGGTCGCGGCCGCCCATGCCGCCGTCTTCGGCGCCATCCGCCCCGCGGCCTCGATGTACGAGGTCACCGCGCTGATCGCGCCGGAGCTTCTGATCGAGATCGAAGCGGACGCGATCATCGCTGACTGAAATCGTCACACGCTCCGCCGGCGGCGACCCGTCCTCGACGGCCGAAAAGGCGGAGTTATCCACAGGTAGAAAGTTATCCACAGGCGAATTCGACGCCGCCGTTATCGCCGTGCGTCGCACTCGTCGAGCACTACTGTCGAACCCGTGACCAGCGAAACAGCAACCCCCACCGACCTGCTCGATCAGGTAGCGGCCTCCACCGCGCGCTTCGACGCCGCGATCGGCACCCTCACCGACGCGGCCGTGGCCGAACCGTCCCTGTTACCGGGTTGGACGCGGGGGCACGTGCTGGCCCACATGTCACGCAATGCCGACAGCCTGCTCAACCTGCTGCTGTGGGCGCGCACGGGCATCGACATCCCCCAGTACGCGAGCCTGGCCGTGCGCGACGCCGACATCGAGGTCGGCGCCCCCCGCCCCCTCACCGTCCAGCACGACGACTTCACCGCCTCGGCCCACCGCTGGCAGGCCGTCGCCACCACCATGCCGCCGGCCGACTGGCAGGCCGAGGTCCGCAACCGCCAGGGCGGCACCCTCATCGCCGACGGCATTCCCTGGATGCGCTTGCGCGAGACCGAGATCCACCACGTCGACCTCGATATCGGCTACACCTCCGCCGACTGGCCCACGTCCTTCGTCGCCCGCCTCCTCCCCGAAGCCATCGCCGACCTCAC
The DNA here is from genome assembly GCF_042658545.1 of Nocardia lasii. Lineage (NCBI taxonomy): Bacteria > Bacillati > Actinomycetota > Actinomycetes > Mycobacteriales > Nocardiaceae > Nocardia > Nocardia lasii. The sequence continues at coordinate 148,073 of NZ_JBHSQN010000007.1, read as the reverse complement.
CGCCAACCTCGTCCCCGACGCCACCCCCACCTTCGATATCCAGCCCACCGACACCGATTTCATCGCCACCGTCGGCCCCGGTCGCCCCAACCACACCGTCATGGGCCCCGCCCACGCCATCCTCGCCTGGCTCCTCGGCCGCACCCCCGGCACCGACCTCACCGGCCCGCTACCCCCGCTACCGGCCTGGAAGTAGTCGCCGGTCCCGCGCTGTCAGCGGTTCGACAATCCCGATATTCCAACTGTCACACCAGCACCGATGCCACCGATAGCCGATTCGGGGGGTGCGAGGAAGGGTCCGGCGGTGCTGTTCGAGTTGTGGAGATCCAGTCGATTCGACGAGACCAGAGTCGAAGCCAGGCGCATGGCCGCCAAATCGCAGGCGGGCAGGCCCGAACGGATTCGGACCGGTCGCCTCGCCCGTCACGAACTACCCGCGACCTTCGGCCGCAGTGTCGAATCGACCATCCAGCTGTGCCCCACCGAGCCGGACACGAGGGTCTCCCGACGGGCCCTGCATCTGCACTGGGAAGCAGGAAGGCCGGTGTGCGAGGTGGTACAGAACAGCGGCGCGTACGTGCAGCGGTGGGGTTCGGCGCACACCTCCCTGGCCGAGCCGGGGACCTGGATCCCGATCGGCTCTGTGCCACTGTCGTTTCGGATCGACACGCCGCACGGCTTCCACTGGGTGCTGCTCGGTTGCGAGGAAGGTGAACTCGAATCCATCACGGCGCCACCGCAATCGGTGGCCGGCGACGTCACCGACCCGCCGCCGGGGCCGAGGTTCCCCGTGGGCAGCGAACCACATCTGCTGTTGCAGGACGTCGAGGACGACCTGACGAGGGCATACCGCATGTTCCTCGAATGGCCGCCACAATTGGACCCATCCACGACACCGAGCGAACTGGTCCCGACTCGGAAGCAGGCCATCCTCAAGTTGCGGGCGATGTCGGTCAACTATGGCTTTCGCACCAACGAACATCAGGCGTTCAATGCCGAATTCCTCACGTGGCTGGTCGATTCCGGCAACTTCCCCTTCGAGTACTACCGGATGCACACGACGATGGGCGTCGACGTGGACGCGTGATCGGAACGACCGTTCCTTGGCAGTCGGTCCCCAGGCGCGGATCCTCGAATTACCGGGTTCGCACCCGGATCCGAGACCGAGGGAGGCGCTGTGGACAACCGGAGTCGGGCGCCTCGGCGCGAGGTGTAACGGATGCGTCGCGACGGCGGTAGTGATGCGGGGATGTCGAACGGAGATCGAATGCAGCAGGGAATGCGCAGCGGCGCCGACGAATACGCTGAATCGGGCGGCAGACTCGAGCCCGTCGGCACCCCCACGCCACCCGGTGTCGCTGACCGTTCCCGACCTGTCAGGTCCGCGAGCCCGCCCGCCGGACAGGAGCTCGGCGACTTCCTCATCAAGCTGACCTGCGCCGAACCCACGCTGATTCCGAACGCGCAGGAGCGGCGGTGGTATCAGCGCCTCGGCCTGTCCATGGTCTTCACCGCCGTCTGCGGCGCGATCGGCATGCTCGCGCTGATCCTGGCCGCCTACCCGTCGCTACGGCTGGTGCCGCTGACCTATGTGGGTGTGTTGCTCTGGGGCGCCATCATTTTCGTCGTCGACAGCCTCATCGTCGGCAAGCCCTCCTACAACCCCAAGCCGTGGGCCAAGTGGACCCAGATCGGACTGCGGGTCGCGATCGCGGTGACGGTCGCCCTGTTCATCTCCGAGGGCATCGTGCTCACCGCCTTCCACCAGGAGATCAACGAGCAGATCCAGGCCGACAATCAGGCCAAGAGCCGAGGCGACAGCAAGCGCCAGGCCGATCTCGTCGAAGAGGTCACCGCGATCTACGCCGACGCGACGACCGCGATCGAAAATCAGAAGAATCGGCTCGACACCGACCGAACGACCGCCAAGGACAATCGCGTGACCGCGGAAAAGGTTGTGGCCTGCGAACATCAGGGCCTGGCAGCCGATCCCGTCTTCTGTCGGCAGCGAAGCTCGGGCAATGGCGGACAGGGCACGCTGACAACCAATGCCGACGCGAGTCTGGTGCAGGCGCAACGCAGCGAGCTCGCGGCGCTGGCCGCCTACGACGACTACATGGTCACCAAGAAGCCTCTCCCCGCCGAGCTGACCCCCGAGGTCCTCGCCGCCTGCGACCGTCCCGGCGCGACCGAACTGACCGAATACGACGCCCGCCTGTGCCCGATCAACGCCCAGATCGCCGAGGCCACCAAAGCCACCCCGCCCCCCGACCGCAGCACCACCGGCCTGCTGCGCCGGGTGGTGGCCTCGTTCAAGATCGGCCACGGTGAGGGCTGGGACCCGCTCGACGCCTGGGTCGTCGCGCTCACCCATCTCGGCGCGGTGCTGCTGCTGTTGTTCATCGACCTCGTTCCGCTGTTCGCCAAGTTCGGCGGCACCACCGGCCACGACGAGGCGGTCCGGGCGACCTTCCGAGCGCGCCCACCGCACTTTCTCGACAACGACCTCCCCCAAGAAGCCGGCAAGGCCGCGGCCGAAGAGCGCGCCACCTTCTACGCGCAGACCTTCCGCAAGCAGGCCGCCGACGAGATCGTCGCCGCCCACGCCGACAGTGACGCGCACCGGCTGGAACGCCAGCGCGACGCCCAGCAGCGCGCGGTGAACGCGCAGCAGCGCCGCCGCGCCCTGCAGGCCAAGCAGGTGATCCCCCAGGATCGGCAGATCTCGGCGCTGGGTTCGGTCGGCTACCCCGACCTCGACGACGCCCCGCCGACCGACACGGACGACCCGATCTCGGGAGTGCCCCTGTCGGAGGTGCCGACCGATGGGCAGCCGCAGGCGGGGCCGGCGCTGTCGGAGGTGCCCACCGACGGCGAACCCGGTCTCGACAGCGCGCACGCGCGTTCCGGTAACGAGGCGACGCCGGTGGCGGGCAATCGGGTGAGCGTGCCCGTCATCGAGATCTCCCAGCACGATGACCAACGCGTTCGACCCACCGGTCTGCGCCGTGCCGTCCAGAAGATGTCGGAGGTCACCTCCTGGATGCGCCGTCCGACCCCGCCCAAGGTCGGCACGATCCTCGAGACCACCAACTCCACCACCGCACTGCGATTCGAACTGCTCAAGGACCTCGCGCACAATGCCGACGGCGAATCCAAGAGCCAGAATTACGGGCTCTGGCAGGCGCGGGACGAGACCGGGCGCATTCTGGCGGTCAAGTCGTGTGTGGCGCCGAGCGAGGACGCGGCGGTGCAGGCGCTCATGCTCGAGGCCAACTTCTGCGGCATGTACCAGCACCGCGGGATCATCCACACCGGCTCCAAGCTGCACCGCGACGTCGCCACCGAGGCGTGGTTCCTGGAGATGCCGTACTACCCGGCGGGCGACCTGGACACCTACCTGCGCTCGCAACGCATCACGCTGGGCCGAGCGATCGCGATGGCCGACGAACTGATGGCGGCGCTGCATCGCGCGCACACCATGGGCTTCCTGCACCGAGACATCAAGCCGCGCAACATCTTGGTCGACGTCACCAACCCCGCCCAGCCCCGCCCGGTGCTGGCCGACTGGGGTATCGCGCGGCTCATCCGCGGGATCAATATCGAGATGTCGACCCCGGGAATGGTATTGGGCACCCGCCGGTGGGCGCCGCTCGAGCAACTCGATTCCAGCGTCTACGCCGAGTACGGGCTCACCGACACCCGCACGCACCCGCTGTTCACGCCGGATCTGTGGGCGGTCGCGGCGGTGCTGTACTGGATCATCACCGGCGAGTCACCGCGCCACCGCATCTCGGAGGAAGCGGGAATGAGCGATCCCGACATTCCGACCGACCACTACGCACGGTGGCTGCGCGAGGCCAAGCCGCCCATCCCCCGCCTCGACGAGGATTTCGTCGGAGTCCCGACCGAACTGGCCGACGCCGTCGCACAATGGTTGTCCTATGACCCGCGACAGCGTGCCGAACGCCCAGGCCAGGGGACTTCGGTGATGGCCGACGCCCGCGCGGTGATCCGCGGCATCGTCGCCGCCAACCCCGACCTCGACCACATCGCCCTTCCCCTTCGACGACGAGGAATGTGACGATGTCGCCCACTATTCCCCGGTCCCGCGTGCTCAAAGCCGTCGCGTGGATCGCGTTGGTTCTCCTCACGGTGTCGGTGGCCGGTTCGGTGTCGTGGATCGCCGAGCACACGCGCGCGATCGTGATCGTCGTGCTGTGCCTGGCGCCGCTGTTCCTGCGGCCGCGGGCGCCGTGGCGGGCGAGATCGAAGCCGACGACCGAACCCTCATCGGCACAGGTCGAGCAATCAGTGGACACGCAGAACGGACTGAACATGATGTGGCAGCAGCAACGGCAGCCGGCGGGCATGCCCCCTCACATGGATCGCCGACCTCCCGCCAACTCACCGGGCGTCGACCACGGCGATCGTCGGCCCTCGGCCAACTCACCGGACGCCGTCCACGTAGACCGCCGGCACCCGGCCAGCACGCCGGATGCCGTCCAGGTCGATCGCCGACTGCCGGCCATCTCCCCGCGACCCGAGCACGTCGACCGTCGCTCCTCCGCGCAGCCACAGCTCCCGATCGGCGAGTCCGAGCGCCCCACCGAAATACCAAGGGACCAACCGCGAATCGGCGCGGCCATCTCCTCCCCCTCTGCACCTTCCCGAGAAACCCCCACGCACGGCTACTTTTTCGACTTCGGCGCGCAATCCCTGCGCGGCCTACGTCAACGCAACGAGGACGCCTGGCTGGCCGAACGCAACGTCCTCGGATGCGCTGACGGCGCGGGCGGGCGCCCCCACGGACGCGAGGCCTCCAAGGAAGCCCTGACCGCCGCCGCGCAAGCCCTGGCCGAACCCGGAAACACCCTGATCCAAGCGATCCGCGAAGCCACCGCCCGCGTCGAATCCGATGCCGCCAACGACCCCCGCCGCCGCGCGACCACCCTCGACCTCGTCGTCCTCGACCCCAACGGCGACCTCACCGGCGCCCACATCGGCGACGGCCGCGTCTGGTTATTCCCCGCCAATTGCGATGTCCCCGAACAGATGACAGCCGACCACCGCGGCGAGGGCTCACACCTGGCCCGCAGCATCGGCGGCGACTCCGACAACAAGGACCCCGACCTGTGGATCCGCGCCGTCGGCACCGGCGACCGAGTAGTACTCGCCACCGACGGCCTCTGGAGCCGCCTCCCCGACACCCAGGTCGAACGCCTACTCATAGACACCATCGCCCTAGCCCCCCAAGACGCCGTCAACGCCCTCGCCCAAGCCGCCCTATCCGCCGGCGGCACCGACAACGTCACCGTAATAGTCGCCGACATAGCCGCCCCGATCCCACCGAACTGACACCGGAGACCTCCAAGACGAGGAATCGAGCCCGGCATCCACCGCGTTCATGGTTACCGCACGAGCCCGGCCACGGTGAGCGTGTTCCGACGTGGTCGAGGTGCCGTGCGCTCCTGGACGGAGCGATGAAATCGGGGTGCGGTCCGAGAGCGCGGCCGGGCAGCATGTCACGGCGGCGGCCGATAGCCGCTGCCAAGAGTTCCACAACCGACCCGGCCGATCATCAGCAGTATGAAATCCTTTGCCGCACACGGCTTCCAGCTGATCTCCGCCGTCGCCCTCGCCGGCATCGGAGCCACCGTTACCGCCGCCCCCGCATCGGCCGACTCGGCCCTCTACGCCTCGATCGCCATCTCGGTGCGGACCGGCGCCACTGCCGCGTCGTGGAACTACCCGAGCCAACGAGACGCCGAGCGGGCCGCGGAAAGGGCCTGCGACAAGCTCGACTGCGAGACCTGGATCACCGTCCGCAGCGGCTACTGCGGCGCCGTGGCCCAGGCCAGGAACGGGAGCTGGTCGTGGGGCCGAGCCACCACCCGTGGCGTAGCCGCAGCGAACGCCATCGGCGCCAGCTCAGGCCCCCAACCACAGGTAATCAAGACGGTCTGCCAGGACGCCGCCCTCGGCATCGGCGCCATCGAATCCTTCGCCGCCGAACAACCCACCGAATGAAGAACGGCTCCCAGCGGATGCTGGGAGCCGTTCTTTTGTGCGCCCGAAGGGATTCGAACCCCTAACCTCTTGATCCGTAGTCAAGTGCTCTATCCGTTGAGCTACGGGCGCATGGTGGTGCATCTTCAGTTGTTACCCAGCGAGCTGGGTGTGGCGGAGGCGAGAGGATTTGAACCTCCGGTCCCCGTGAAGGGACAACTCATTAGCAGTGAGTCCCATTCGGCCGCTCTGGCACGCCTCCTGGAGCCTTCTCTTTCGAGGGCACCGGTCCTTGTCGAACCGCCGGGAATGAAGATTACACGAGCAGCCGTAGTAGTCCAAAACGCCTGGTCAATCAGCGTAAATTGCTGTCGAACCAGTCGTAGATGCGGGTCTGGGAGTCGATTCGGATGGCGGCGACCGTGTCGTCGTCGACGTCGGCGCGGTGACTCAGGCCCGGATAGGTGACTGTGAGACTGGCCACATCGGCCTTGGCGGTGGCTTCGCGCAGGCTCTCGACCGCCTCGGCGGGGGTGGCGGGGTCGTCGGCGCCGAAGAGGCCGAGCCAGGGTGCCTGGAGGTCGGCGGCGATGTCGATGAGGGCGGCGTTCTGGTCGGGCAGGGGGGTGGTGATGCCGGGGGCGGCCACGCTCACCGCGGCGCCGATCGGGCGGTTGGTGGCGACGAGGAAGGCGGCGGTGCCCGCGGAGTCGAAGCCGAGCACGCCGATGGTGTCGGGGAAGACGCCGCGGTGGGTGAGCCAGTCGAAGCCGGCGTCGAAGTCGTCGAACAGTTCCTCGCCGAACACGTCATGGGCCTGGTCGTCGGCGATGCGGTCGAACAGGTGCGGGGCGATGACGATCCAGCCCTCGAACGCCAGCGCGCGCATCAGGTCGAGCAGGCGGGGCGGGAATTCGCGGGATTCGTGCAGGACGATGATGCCGCCGCGGGCCGCGCGTTCGGGTTCGACGACCGTGATCGGCACCGAGGTGCGCCGCGCGGGATCGGCCGCGGCGTCATCCTGCGGCCGTAGCGGGGCGACATCGTCGAAGGTGCCCGACATAAACCCAGCGTAGGCGGCGCAACCGCGCTTGGGTAGGCCTTGACAGCCGTGCCGCAGGTCGCGAGGGCCGATCGTCGTAGGGTGAGGGCGTGACCGCGCACATCCGCCCCGATCTCGCCACCATCCCGGCCTACGTCCCCGGCCGCAATCACCCGGACGCGGTGAAACTCGCGTCCAACGAGACCACCGTCGGCCCGCTGCCCAGTGCCGCGAAGGCGATCGCGGAGTCCGCCGAGCAGGCCAATCGCTACCCGGACAACCAGGTCACCGAGCTGCGTACGGCGCTGGCGGAGTTCCTCGGGGTCGAGGTGGCCAATGTGGCGGTCGGGTGCGGCAGTGTGGCGCTGTGCCAGGAGCTGGTGCAGATCACCTGCGACGCCCCCACCGACGAGGTGGTGTTCGCGTGGCGCTCGTTCGAGGCGTATCCGATCGTGACCCAGGTGGGCAACGCGACCTCGGTGCCGGTGCCGCTGGCCGAGGGCTACCTGCACGACCTGGACGCGATGGCCGACGCGGTCACCGAGCGCACCAAGTTGATCTTCGTCTGCAATCCGAACAACCCCACCGGCACCGCGCACGGTCGCGCCGAACTGGAACGGTTCCTCGATCGAATTCCCGCGCATGTGCTCGTCGTGCTCGACGAGGCCTACTACGAGTACCTGCGCCTGACCCCTGAGACCCGCCCCGATGGGGTCGAGATCGGCCGTACGCGCCCGAATGTGGTTGTCCTGCGTACTTTCTCGAAGGCGTACGGGTTGGCCGGTCTGCGGGTCGGCTACGCGGTGGGCGCCCCCGAGGTGATCGCGGCGCTGATGAAGGTGCACATCCCGTTCAGCGTGAACCGGATCGCGCAGGTGGCGGCGATCGCCTCGTTGCAGGCGCGCGGCGAGTTGCTCGATCGCACGGATGTGCTGGTGGCGCAACGACATCGGCTGCGCGACGCGCTGCTCGCGGCCGGTTACCCGGTGCCGTCGAGCGAGGCCAATTTCGTGTGGTTGCCGCTGGGCGCGCGCAGTGTCGAGTTCGGTGAGGCCAGTGCGGCCGCGGGCGTGCTGGTTCGACCGTTCGCGGGCGACGGCGTGCGGGTGACGGTCGGCGATCCGCACGAGATCGACCGGTTCCTCGCCTTCGCCACCGCGCCCGAGACGGTGGCCCGCTTCCGGTAGCTCCGGGGCACGGTCAGCCTCCTTGACGTGGGTCGCGGTGGTATTACCGCGAATTCGAGCACACCGCCAGCACACCGGCCGTAGGCTGGTCCGCGGCTGACTTTCGGTGTTCGAACAGGACGAATATGTATGCGGCGACGACCGACCGATTACCTGGTCGGCGCGCGCCACCGGTCGAGTGAGTGTGTTCTCGGCGGGCGATCTCCACCCGTCCCGGGTGCGCCCGCACGGCCCCGCACCTGCTGCCCGACCGGAGATGTACCGTGAACCAAGGATCTCGCCCCGCCGTCTGCGAAAAACCAACCCCCACAGTCACTTCGGTACCCGACTTGACGAAGACCCCGGCACTGTCGGTCGACCTCGATCGTCGGCTACGCGACTGCGACGAGTTCTTCCGCTACCCCGAACTAGGGCACCTGCCCACCCAGCGCCGCCTGAACGCGCTCGCCGAACTACGTGATACAGGCACCTACCGCCAGAGCGCCGAGGAGATCTTGATCGGCGCGAAACTGGCGTGGCGCAACCACGCTCGCTGCGTCGGCCGCAAACATTGGCGTTCGCTGAAGTTGCTGGACGCCCGTCGAGTTACTTCCGCCAGGGAGCTTTCCGAGATCTGCTGGCAGCATTTGCGGCTGGCCACCAACGGCGGCGCGATCCAGTCGATGATCACGGTCGGCCCACCGCGCGGGGCCGACGGCGGCGAATACCGGATCGAGAGTTCGCAGTTGATCCGCTACGCCGGCTACCGCAACGGCGACGGGACCGTCACTGGCGACCCGGCCAATATCGCGGCCACCGAACAGGCCGAGGCGCTGGGCTGGCAGGGCGCGCGCACGCCCTTCGACGTGCTGCCGGTGCTGATCAGCACGCCCACCGAGGAGGTGCGGTATTTCGAGGTGCCGCGCGAGCTGGTGCGCGAGGTGGACCTGAGCCACCCCGACTATCCGTGGTTCGCCGGGCTCGGCCTGAAATGGCATGCGCTGCCCGCTGTTTCGAATATGGACCTGGACGTCGGTGGTGTTTGCTACCCCTTCGCTCCGTTCAACGGCTGGTACGTGGGCACCGAGATCGGCGCGCGCAATCTCAGCGACACCGATCGCTACAACATGCTGCCGCTGATCGCCGACATGATGGGCCTCGACACCTCCTCGGTGCGCACGCTGTGGCGCGACAAGGCGCTGATCGAACTCAATCACGCTGTGCTGCACAGTTTCCGGACCTCCGGTGTGCACATGGTCGATCATCACACCGTGGCCAAGCAGTTCTGCGATCACGTACGCAAGGAGGAAGCCGCCGGGCGCGCCTGCCCGACCGACTGGAGTTGGGTCAATCCGCCCATCTCCTCCGGGCTCACCCCGACCTTCCACCGCTACTACGATCCCCCGGACCTGGACATTCGACCTAACTTCGTGCGCCGGGACTGATCGCTGGCACGGTGTTTGAACCCCCTGCCAGCCGGGTATTTGCTGTGAGGTAGCCGAAAAGCTACCGACCCAACAACCCCGCGAGGCCGACGGTCGGGCAAGACATGCCCGCACACGGTCTTTCGCACCAGGTAGGAGGGATCATCACCATGAGCAAAGCAACCCTGGAATCGCTGATCGGGGCCACCGCCTACGACGAACACGGCGAGAAGATCGGCAAGGTCAAGCAGATCTATCTGGACAACCAGACCGGGTCGCCGACCTGGGCATCCGTCACCACCGGCATGCTGCGGCACGACTCGTTGGTCCCGCTCGTCGGCGCCGAACACGAGGCCTCCGACGACACACTGAAACTGCACGTCGACAAGGATCAGGTGAAGTCGGCGCCGTACCACGACGGTTCGCGGATCAGCGCGCAATCCGAGCAGGAACTGTTCCAGCACTATCACGTGGATCCGCGCGCGGCGGGCTGGGATACCTACGGCCGCCAGGGAATTCGCCCCGAGGCCGACGCGCCGATGACCCACGGCTCCCCGAAGCACGCCCAGGATTCGATGGTGCGTTCGGAGGAACAGTTGCGTGTCGACACCGAGAACGAGGAAGTCGGCACCGCGCACCTGCGCAAGTACGTGGTCACCGAGGAGCAGACCATCAAGGTGCCGGTCACGCACGAAGAGGTGCGGATCGAGCGCGAGCCGATCACCGGCGAGAACGCGGGGCGCGCCACCATCGGCGAGGACGAGCGCGAAGTCACCCTGCACGCCGACCAGGTCCACGTCCAGAAGGAGACCGTCCCCGTGGAGCGGGTGCGCCTGGCCGTCGACGAGGTCGCCGACGAGAAAACCGTCTCCGACACCGTCCGCAAGGAACGCATCGAATCCGACGGAGTCGACAAGCGCCCTCGCGGAAAGTAGTCCCCCCGACCACCTGGCATCGG
>NZ_JBHSQN010000007.1:121655-137445 GCF_042658545.1 Nocardia lasii | reverse complement strand
GGGCGGCCGGTTCCGTCAGCGCGCCCACGAGCGTAGCGAGAACACGGGCAACTCCCCGACAACAGCAACCGCACCACCCGAGAACCCCCGGCCGCGTCCCCACGTCTCCACGCACCTAAATCTGGCCAAAGAACGCGGAGAGGCGGAACAGCTCGAGCGAGAACATGGGTAACTCCCCCAACAACAGCAACCGCACCACCCGACAACCCCCAGCCGCGTCCTCACATCTCCACGCACCTAAATCTGGCCAAAATACGCGGAGAGGCGGAACAGCTCGAGCGAGAACATGGGTAACTCCCCCAACAACAGCAAACCCACCCCACCACCACACCCCCGGCCGCGTACCCACCCCTCCACGCACCCAGGTCTGGCCAAAATACGCGGAGAGGCGGCCCAGCGCGGAGACGGAGGGATTTGAACCCCCGGTGGTTTTACCCACGCTCGCTTTCAAGGCGAGTGCATTCGGCCGCTCTGCCACGTCTCCCTGCCCAGGATCGTAGCTCATCGACCCTCGCGCGTTCTCGCAGATATCGCGGCGGTCGGCGCGGGTTCTCGCGCCCGGGGCGTCGGCGGGTGAGGATTGGTCTCATGGATGCGATCGCGTTGAACGGGTTCGGTGGGCCCGAGGTGATGGAGTGGACGGTGGCCGTGGATCCGGAGGTGGGGCCCGGTGAGGTGTTGGTGGAAGTTGTTGCGGCGGGGGTGAATCGGGCTGATGTGTTACAGCGGCTCGGGTTCTATCCGCCGCCCGCCGACGCCAGTACCGTGCTCGGGTTGGAGTGTTCGGGGACGATCGTGAAGGTGGGGGCGGGGGTGACCGTCTGGCGGGTCGGGGATCGGGTGTGCGCGCTGTTGTCGGGCGGTGGATACGCGCAGTATGTGGCGGTGCCCGCTACCCAGCTGCTGCCGGTGCCCGAGGGGATGGATCTGGTCGCGGCGGCGGGGTTGCCGGAGGTGGCGGCGACGGTGTGGTCGAACCTCGTCATGACGGCGGGGCTGCGGGCGGGGCAGTTGGTGTTGATCCACGGTGGCGGCGGCGGGATCGGGACGCACGCGATTCAGGTGGCGCGGCGGTTGGGGGCGCGGGTGGCGGTGACGGCGGGGTCGGACGCGAAGTTGGCGCGGTGCGCGGAACTGGGTGCGCAGATCCTGATCAACTACCGGACCGAGGATTTCGTCACGGTGCTCGCCGACCAGGGCGGGGCCGACGTGATTCTCGACAATATGGGCGCGGAGTATCTGGAACGCAATGTGGAGGCGCTGGCGTCGTACGGGCGGCTGGTGGTGATCGGCATGCAGGGCGGAGTCACCGGGACGTTGAACATCGGTGCGCTGCTGCGCAAGTGGGGCACGGTCCAGGCGACCAATGTGCGGAGTCGACCTCGGGTGGGGGCGGGCAGCAAAGCCGAGATCATCTCGGCGGTGCGCGCGCAGCTGTGGCCGCTGGTGGAGGCGGGGGAGGTCGTGCCGGTGATCTCGGCCGAACTTCCGGTCACCGAGGCGGCGCGAGCGCACGAGCTGCTCGATTCGTCCGAGACGTTCGGCAAGGTGGTCCTCCGCGTCGGCGGCTGAGGGCCGAGGAGAAACGGCGAGCTCACTCCAACGAGCTGAGCGCCCTGCCGAGCTGGTCGATCTCGTAGCGGGTCGTGTACGGCGCCAACCCGATCGTGACCGCCCCACCCTCGTCGTTCACGCCGAGCGCGTCGAGTAGCCGGCTCCCGCCGTGCACCCCGCTGACCGTGCCGATCCTGGCATCGGCCAACTTGGCGGCCACCTTCTCCGCCTGCATCCCGGCCATCGTGAAACTCACGGTCGGGATGCGGGTGGAGGCGCGGCCGATCACGGTGAGGTTGTCGACCTTCTCGAGCACCTGCATGAGGTGGTCGAAGAGCTGGTCGTGGTAGTCCTGCAGCGAGGTGATCGACATCTCGAGCCGTTCACGGCGGGTGCCGGTGGCGCGCTCGTCGAGCCCGGCGAGGAATTCGATCGACTCGGTGAGCCCGGCCAGCAGCGCGTACTGGTGCCCGCCGACCTCGAGGCGTTCAGCACCCTTGGCATAGGGGTTGAGCGACATCGACGGAATGCGGTCCAGGAACGCGGGATCGCGGAAGACCAGCGCGCCCACCTGCGGCCCGCCCCACGACGGCGCGCTCAACGCGACCACGTCGGCGTTGAGTTCGTCGATGTCGATCAGCGCGTACGGTGCCGCGCCGAACGCGTCGGCGACCAGCAGCCCGCCCACGTCGTGCACGCGATCAGCCGCCACCCGCACCCCCGGCGCCGACCCGACGATCGGCGACGCGGCGGTGAGCGCGACCAGGCGCGCGGTCGGCCCGATCAGCTCCTCGAACTGCCACGACGGCATCTCGCAGGTCTCGATCTCCACCTCGGCCCAGCGCACATGCGCGCCGTACCGGTTGGCGATGCGCAGCCACGGGGCGACATTGGCCTCGTCGTCCAGGCGCGAGAGCACGATGCCGGTGCCGAGGCCGAGGCGCGAGCTCAACGATTCGGCCAACCAGGCCAGCAGGACCGCACGATCGGGGCCCAGAACGACGCCGGCCGGATCTCCGCCGACCAGATCGGCGACCGCCTCCCTGGCGGCCTCGAGGATCGCGCCGCTCCGCGATGCCGCACCGTGGCGGCCGATATGGGAGAACGAGGAAGTGCGGAAACCCGTTGAGACGGCGCGCGATACCGAATCGGGAACCAACATCCCCGCCTGCGGGTCCAGGTGGATCCAGCCGTCGCCCAGGGACGGTATCAGGCCCCGAACCCTCGCGACGTCATAAGTCATGGTGGCCACTTTAAGGGCAGCGGGCCTGTCGGGGTAACCGCGTGGGGGTTTTAGCGCGAACCCGACACACACGCAATGATGGGGGGATGACGCACTCGGAGGATGTCCCCGAATCCATCGTCGTGATCGGTCCCGACGGCCGTCCACTGACCGTGCCCGCCGACGCCGACGCCGCGTCCGCGTTCACCGCGCAGGTCGTGCCCGACGACGAGCAGGCCGCGAGCGGGTCGGGCGAATCGTTGACCGACATGGTCGAGCAGCCCGCCAAGGTGATGCGCATCGGCACCATGATCAAACAGCTCCTCGAGGAGGTCCGCGCGGCTCCGCTCGACGACGCCAGCCGCTCGCGCCTCAAGGAGATCCACAAGTCCTCGGTCCGCGAACTCGAGCAGGGCCTTGCCCCCGAGCTCCGCGAGGAACTCGAGCGCCTCACCCTGCCCTTCACCGACGACTCCGTGCCCTCCGACGCCGAACTGCGCATCGCCCAGGCCCAGTTGGTCGGCTGGCTCGAGGGCCTGTTCCACGGCATCCAGACCGCGCTGTTCGCCCAGCAGATGGCCGCGCGGGCTCAGCTCGAGCAGATGCGTCAAGGGGCGCTGCCGCCGGGGATGCACGCGGCCGACGCGAAGTCGGGCGGCCATGTGGGCGGCGGCCAGTACCTCTGACGGGCCCTTCCCGGTGGCATAATCGTGCAGCCGTTCGCGTGATCGTCCACTTTTCGGCCTGTGCGGGCTGGAAATGCACGATTATGCCAATGTCAGCGGCCTTGAACACCCTGGCGCCCGCCGGACGACAACCCTGTAAGGTCGGGGACCGTGCCCAGCGCTGCCGCCCGTCCCGACTCTGATCTGAGTGACGCGCGTACTGAAGAGAGCCCCGTGCAATCCGAAGACACCCCCACCGATACCGAGTTGGCCGAGGCCGCCACCGCCGAGCACACCGCCGACGCGCCCCTGCTGGTGCGCACGCCGATGGTGTCGGACTCGCAGACCTTCGGTCGGGCGTTCAAGGACATGCGCGACGGGTTCCATCAGCGCGAGCTGTGGTTGTCGCTGGGTTGGCAGGACATCAAGCAGCGGTATCGCCGGTCGGTGTTGGGTCCGTTCTGGATCACCATCGCGACCGGTTTGCAGGCGCTGGCGATGGGCCTGCTGTATTCGACCCTGTTGGACCAGCCGATCAGCGAGTACCTGCCGTATGTGACGGTCGGTTTGATCGTGTGGAACGTGATCAGCGCGTCGATCCTCGAGGGCTCGGACGTGTTCATCGCCAACGAGGGGCTGATCAAACAGTTGCCCTCGGCGTTGAGCGTGCACGTGTATCGCCTGGTCTGGCGGCAGTTCCTGTTCTTCATCCACAACGCGGCGATCTATGTGGTGCTGCTGCTCGCGTTCTCGATCTGGCGTGATCTCGACCCCTCGTTCCTGCTCGTGATTCCGGCGATCCTGCTGCTGTTCCTCAACGCCATGTGGGTGACGATCGTGTTCGGCATCTTCTCCACCCGCTACCGCGACATCGCCCCGATCCTGGGCTCGATGACGCTGATGCTGTTCGTGCTGACCCCGGTGATGTGGTCGACGAAGGCGCTGGAGAACTCGGTCGGCGGGATGAGCGATCGGGCCAAGCTGATCGAGATCGTGCCGACCTTCCACTACCTCGAGATCGTGCGCGCGCCGCTGCTGGGTGAGCCGTCGGAATGGCACCACTGGGCCATCGTCGGCGCCATCACGGTGATCGGCTGGGTCGTCGCGATCCTGGCGCTCAAGCAGTACCGTGCCCGCGTCCCGTACTGGGTTTAGGAGCAGTTCTCGATGAGCCGTGTGAGTATCGAAACCCAGGAGGCGTGGGTCGAGTTCCCGATCTTCGACGCCAAGTCACGCTCGCTGAAGAAGGCGTTCCTCGGCAAGGCGGGCGGCGCGATCGGGCGCAACAGCTCCGATGTGGTGGTGGTCGAGGCCCTGCGCGACATCAACCTGTCGCTCAAGGAAGGCGACCGGGTCGGCCTGGTCGGCCACAACGGCGCCGGCAAGTCGACGCTGCTTCGCCTGCTCTCCGGCATCTACGAACCCTCGCGCGGCAGTGCGCGCATCCGCGGCCGGGTCGCGCCCGTGTTCGACCTCGGCGTCGGCATGGACCCGGAGATCTCCGGCTACGAGAACATCATCATCCGCGGCCTGTTCCTCGGCCAGACCCGCAAGCAGATGCTGGCCAAGATCGACGAGATCGCCGACTTCACCGAACTCGGCGAGTACCTGTCGATGCCGCTGCGCACCTACTCCACCGGCATGCGGGTGCGCCTGGCGATGGGCGTGGTCACCTCGATCGACCCCGAGATCCTGCTGCTGGACGAGGGCATCGGCGCGGTCGACGCGGAGTTCATGAAGAAGGCCCGCACGCGCCTGCAATCGCTGGTCGCGCGCTCGGGCATCCTGGTGTTCGCCAGCCATTCCAACGAGTTCCTCGCCCAACTCTGCGATACCGCCATGTGGATCGACCACGGTCAGATCCGCGAACAGGGCGGAATCGAGGATGTTGTGCGAGCGTATGAAGGGCCCGAAGCGGGTAATCACGTGGCACAGGTGCTGCGCGAGCTGGAAACCGAGGGCGCGGGCTCGACGGGTGAGAAAGAACTGGAGCAGAACCAGGCATGAGCGGTCGACGGGATGGGGTTGCTCCGGCTGTGGTGCCTGGTGGGTTCAGCATGATCGATCGGCTCGAGGCCGGGCCGACGATGGTGGAGCCCGCCGCTGTGTTGCCGGAAGGTAGTGCGGGAGAAGACAACATCGAGGACGTTCCCACCGTCGTCGTGCTCGATGACGACGCCGAACTACCCCCCGGTGCCGAACCCGCCGACCTCTCCACCGAGACCGGCCCGAACGCGCGGATCATCGCGGTCGTGGTCACCCACAAGCGCCGCGAGTTGCTCGCCGAGTCGCTGAAAGTGCTTGCCTCCCAGTCGCGGCCGGTCGATCACCTGATCGTGGTCGACAACGCCAACGAGGACGCGGTGGCCGAACTGGTCGCTCAGCAGCCGATCGAGGCCACCTACCTCGGGTCGCGCCACAATCTCGGCGGTGCGGGCGGTTTCGCGCTCGGCATGCTGCACGCGCTCACCCAGGGCGCGGACTGGGTGTGGCTGGCCGATGACGACGGCCGCCCCGACGGGCCCGAAGTGCTGGCGACACTGATCGATTGCGCGCGCAGGCACAACCTGGTGGAAGTGTCGCCGGTGGTCTGCGATATCGACGAACCCGACCGGCTGGCGTTCCCGCTGCGCCGCGGGGTGGTGTGGCGGCGGTTGCGTTCCGAGCTCGGTGACGAGGACTTCCTGCCGGGGATCGCGTCGCTGTTCAACGGCGCGCTGATCTCGGCCAAGGCCGTGGATCTGATCGGCGTGCCCGACCTGCGCCTGTTCGTGCGCGGCGACGAGGTGGAGGTGCATCGGCGCCTGGTCCGCTCCGGGCTGCCTTTCGGCACCTGCCTGCAGACCGCCTACCTGCACCCCAACGGCGCCGAGGAGTTCAAGCCGATCCTGGGCGGGCGCATGCACACCCAGTACCCCGACGATCCGGTGAAGCGCTACTTCACCTATCGCAATCGCGGGTACCTGATGTCGCAGCCGGGCATGCGGAAACTGTTGCCGCAGGAGTGGATTCGTTTCTCCTGGTTCTTCCTGGTCACCCGCCGTGATCCGGCCGGTCTCAAGGAGTGGTTCCGGCTCCGATCCCTGGGCCGAAACGAACATTTCGGCAAGCCGGACTAGTCGGCCGAGCCAGGCCGTCGCGGGCGTGCCCCCGAAAATCGGGGGTATTTCCCTCTGGCACTATCCGGTCGCCGCGTCCTACGATGCAAACCGTGACCTTTGCAAAGAGTTTCGCCTCCGCCGCGGCCACCGTGCTCGCCGGCGCCGCACTCTGTTTCGTCGCGCCCGGCACCGCTCAGGCCGCCGATCCCTGCCAGCTCGGCTGGTCGAATGTCGGCCCACGAACCTGCGAGATGAACCAGCTGCGGACCGCGCCGGTGCTGACACTGGGCGACGGCATCTGCGTCGGCGTCCTGAATGTCGAGGGCACCGCCTTCGACGGCCCGCTCGCCGAATACACCCCCGCCCCCGGCGCCACGCACGCGATCTCGCTGCGCGTCTCCCAGGGCTTCTCCCCGCTGGGCAACTGGGCGCCGACCCTGCTGGCGTGCGATGTGAACCTGATCCTCGACTGGCACAACCTCGACACCGGCGCCACCGGCTCGGTGACCCGCTTCATCCCGGCGAACAACACCAGCACCTACCCGGTCCAGGACGTGGTCGCCTACACCGGCCCCGGCCGGGTCCAGCTCACCGCCCGCACCGACAAGCCCAACCTGCCCCAGACGACCGAGGTCTTCGTCCCGTAAATAGGTTGCGGCGCCTCAGCGGGTTGGGGCACAGTAGGGAAAACCGAGCGTTGGAGAGGAGGTGGATGTCCGTGAGCACGACCGTGTGGTTTGTCGCGCCCGGACGGAGCGATCGTTCGCCCGTCCCGGCCCTTCCGGACATCACCTCTTCTCGCTGAACCCTCCCGTGTGGGTTCGGCGCAACCCCACGAAGGATTCCCTCAAATGGTCGACCACGACCTGCTCGTCCCTTACGGCTGGACCGAAGCCGTAGCTCTCGAATACCTGCCGCTGCTCGGCGATCTCGTCCCGGCCCGCATCGTGCGGATGGACCGCAGTGAATGCGATGTCGTGACGCCGCGCGGACCCGCCAGGGCGGCCTGCCCGCGCGACATCACCGGTCTGTGTACCGGCGACTGGGTCGGCCTCGACGCCGAGGGCACGGTGCGCCAACTACTTCCGCGCCGTTCGGCGATCATGCGATCGTCGGCCTCGGGGCGGTCGGTGGCGCAGGTGCTGGCCACCAATGTCGACACCGTGCTGATCTGCACCGCCGCCGACGGCGATGTGGATCTGGGGCGGATCGAACGCATGCTCGCGCTGGCCTGGGAGAGCAATGCCCAGCCGGTGGTCGTGCTCACCAAAGCCGATGCGGCCGAACACCTTCCGCTCGATGAAGTGCGCGCGGTCGCACCGGGCGCCACGGTGCTCGCGGTGAGCGCCGCCGCCGAGACCGGACTCGATGTGCTCACCGCGGTACTCAGCGGAACGGTCGCCCTGATCGGACCGTCCGGCGCGGGCAAGTCCACCCTCGCCAACGCGCTACTCGGCGCGGAAGTGTTCGCCACCAACGCCGTTCGCGCGGTGGACGGCAAGGGCCGCCACACCACCGTGCACCGCGAACTGCGCCCCCTACCCGGCGGCGGCACCCTCATCGACACCCCCGGCCTGCGCGGCATCGGCCTCTACGACGCCGCCGACGGCATCGGCAAGACCTTCAGCGACATCGAATCCCTCGCCGCCGATTGCCGTTTCGCCGATTGCGCCCACGAGTCCGAACCCGGCTGCGCGGTCCAGGCCGGTCTCGCCGACGGCACCATCACCGAACGCCGCCTGACCAACTACCGCAAACTGGCCAGGGAGAACGAGTGGATGGCGGCCCGCACCGACAAGCGCCTGGCCGCCGAACGCGAACGGGCCTGGCGCGACATCCACAAGCAACAGCGCAGGCAGTACCGCGAACGGGGCCGCCGCTGAGCCGGACCCGTTCGCGCAGGCTCGGGAGTGGCATATTCGTGCAGCGAGACCACGAACAGCCGGTTTTCTGACCGTTCGGGCACGAGATTGCACGTTTATGCCACTCGTCTGACGCCAGGGCGCACACGAACCTAGCTGGGGTCGATGCCGTAGAGGCGGGCCCAGTTCTCGCGGCTGGTGAGTTCCGGGACCGCGGCGCGGTATTCGGCCTGCAGGGCGGGCAGTTCCTTGCGGAGTTTGCGCAGCGTGCGGTAGGTGCGCAGGAGCAGGGCGCGGGCGCGGGCCTTGTCGCGGCGGCGGACGCGCACGCCCGACTGGGAGGCGTCGGTGACGACCACCTGGTCGAACAGGCCGATGTGCCACCAGTGCGCGTCCTCGCGGGTGACGCCGATCAGGCCGGGCTGGGTGCGGCCGGTCCACTGGGTGATCGCGCGCTTGATCAGCACCAGCGTGATGCGGCTGGGCTCGCCACCGGCGCGGCGCACCGAGATGTCGGCGGAGTTCACCGGCGGCTCGGACGCGGGATGCTTGATGGTCTCGGGGTAGTCGTTGCGCGACGAGCGGGCGGCGGCGAGGGCGTCGATGCCGCCGTCGCGCAACGTCTTCGGGCCCTTCATGAAGTCCTCGATGCCCTGCAGCGTGGTGTGCACGAGGCCGTACTGCATGCCGACGAGATGTTCGGCGATGTAGCGGAAGAAGTCGCGGGTGATCGCCTTGCCGTCGAGATCGGTGTGCAGGGCGCCGACGATGAGCGAGTTACGGGTGGAGAAGTAGCGCGCCCAGTCGTCGTAGTCCTTCCAGTAGAAGTCGGCGTGCCACACCGCGGCGTTGGGCAGCGTGACGGTGACGAAACTGTGCTCGCGCGCCCGGATGCCGTATTCCACGTCGTCCCACTGGAAGAAGATCGGCACCGGCAGCCCGATCTTCTTCACGACCTCGGCCGGGATCAGGCAGGTCCACCAGGCGTTGTAGCCGGCGTCGACGCGGCGCTCCTGGTTCTTCTTGAGCATGGAGGTGTTGCGCAGCGCCTTGGGCACCTTCTGGCCGTGCTTGAGCTCGCCCAGGTGCACCTCCTCCGCGCCGACATTGAGGTAGTCGGGGTTGAGCAGGAACAGCATCTGCGCGCCGACCAGGGTCGGTTCCACGGTCAGGTTCGCGAACGCCTGCAGGCGCAGCACGGTCTCGGGCTCGCACAGGATGTCGTCGTCCATCAGGATGACGTCGGCGTGCTCGTTGGCCTCCGACACCTCGTAGAGGCCGCGGGTGAAACCGCCCGCACCGCCGAGGTTGGGCTGGCGGATGTAGCGCAGCTTGTCGCCGAACTCGGGGCGCACCTGCTGGAACAGCGGGCGATCCTCGACCAGGTCGGTGCCCTGGTCGACCACGTACACCGCGTCGATGGCGGCCAGCACGGTCGCGTCGGAGGCCAGCGCGGCGACGGTGTGCGCGCAGTCCTCGGCCCGGTTGAAGGTGCAGATCGCGATGGCGACCGGGCGCACCTTCTCGGGGGCCTGCGCGGTCCAGGCCAGCTCGGTGATGTCGAGCTCGCCACCGACGGCGTCGAATTCGAGCCACAGCGCGCCGCCGTCGACGTACTGGTCCAGCGGGGCCGACAGCGAGACGAACCCGCTGCTGGTCGCCACCAGCGAGGCGATGATGCGGCGGTGTCCGGCGATATCGGAGGCGACCAGGCGCACGTTGGCCTTGTTGCCGACGACCAGCGACGCGCCGACGGTCACCTCGGTGACGGTGGTCCAGCGCTGCCAGTAGCTGGCGGCGAACCGACCGAAGTAGGTGTTGGTGTGCGCGGTCGCGCCCTTGGGCAGGTGCAGCGAATGCCGCTCGCGTACCGCCGCGCCGCCCTTGACGACGGCGTAGAGCTCATCGCTCACCCGAGCCGACGGCCCGGTGAAGATGCCCCTGGCCAGGACGAGCCGATCCGGCGCGCTGCGTTCACCCCGCAGCGACGCGGGCGCGGCCTCGCGCCGATCGTTCGACTCGGTCACGGCTTGGGTAGCCGACTGCTCCATGAAGTCCTCGAAATTCTCGGTATCGACTGCGCCGACGCAGGGGAGTAACACAAAGTTCGGTCACGACGGGCGGGGCGAGGATATCAATCACACAGCCCCCTCGCGCCGTCAGTGAGGCGTCACCGCACCCCGCGCGTGTTGCCCGTCGCTTGCCGACGGACCCGTGAACACGAATTTCCCGTAGGCCCAATACCGGAACACGACGGCCATCGTCTGGCCGATCACGGTGGCGGAGATGTTGTCGGCCAGCGGCGACGACAGATCCAGCACGTAGCGGGAAAAGCCGAGGCAGCCGAGTTGCAGGAGGATCGCCACGACATTGACGATCGCGTAGAGAATGTATTCCCTGGCGGGACTGTCGGACTTGCGATGGGAGTAGGTCCACCACTTGTTCCCGAAGTAGGTGACCACCGTTGCCACCACGATCGCGATGATCTTGGCGACCAGCGGGAAGTGATAGAGCACACCTTCGGAGAAGGAGAATCCGCCGCCCCAGAACACCAGCAGGTTGTAGGTGCCCGCGTCGACCAGGAACCCGATCGCGCCGACGACGAGAAAAGCCGCCCCCTGCCGCAACCCCGCGATCACCCGCGCCATCAACGACGCGCGGGCGGACTCGGACAGATCGGGCTCGGACACGGGCCGACCGTACACCGAACGCCCGACCCCGCCCGCGATAAGCTCGCGGAACCGGATGAGCGGATCAGCAGCGCGCTGTGTAGCCTCCCGGTGTCCCACTTGCTGCCTAACACCGAGGATTGACCCGGGTGGACTCCACCGAGCTTCGCATTGCCGCCGTGGTCCCCTGCCACAACGAAGAGGCCGCCGTCGCCAAGGTCGTCGCCGACCTCCAGGCCGCTGTGCCGGGGATCGTCGTCTACGTCTACGACAACCTGAGCACCGACCGCACCGCCGAACGCGCCCGCGAGGCCGGGGCGATCGTGCGCTACGAGAACACCAAGGGCAAGGGCAATGTCGTGCGCCGCGCCTTCGCCGATATCGACGCCGACGTGTACCTGATGATCGACGGCGACGACACCTACGAGGCCTCGGCCGCGCCGCTGATGATCAAGACGCTGCTCGAGGGCCCCTACGACCACATCCTCGGCGTGCGCAAGCAGGACGACTCCGATTCCAGCGCCTACCGCAGCGGTCACGAGACCGGCAACAAGGTGCTCAACGGCGTGGTCGGCAAGGTGTTCGGCGAGAACGTCGAGGACATGCTGAGCGGGTTCCGGGTGTTCTCGCGCCGGTTCGTCAAGAGCTTCCCCGCGGTCTCGCGCGAATTCGAGATCGAGACCGAGCTGACCGTGCACTCGCTGCACCTGCGGGTGCCGCAGACCGCGGTGCCGGTCGGGTTCCGTGATCGTCCGGCGGGCAGCGAGTCCAAGCTGCGCACCTACCGCGACGGCACCAAGATCCTCGCGCTGATCCTCGGCCTGGCCCGACACGAACGCCCGGTCGCGTTCTACGGCCTGTTCGGCACGCTGTTCTGGCTGATCTCGATCGTGCTCACCGTCCCGATCGTGATCGACTTCTACAACACCGGCGAAGTGGCCCGGTTCCCCACGCTGTTCCTGGCGTTCACGCTGCTGCTGCTCGGCAGCCTGGCCTGGACCGCCGGACTGATCCTCGACGGTATCCGCCGCTCCCGGCACGAGACCGCGCGGCTGGTCTACCTGCGGTATTCGGCTGTCGGGGTGAGCGAGGACACCGCGGCCGAGGAGCGACGGTGACCACCACGTCGGAGCCCGAGCAGACCGTCGAACTCAGCAAGACACCGGCGCGAAAGGCGCCGCTGCGCGCGGTGACCCAGCGCTTCGGCGCCGCCACGGTCGCCTTCGCGGTGATCGCCACCGTGTTCGGCGCGCTGTTCGCCGTGCTCACCCCCGCCTTCTGGGGCCATGACGAGATCACCCAGTTCGGGCGGGCCTACCAGGTCGCGCACGGCGGGGTGTTCCCGCAGCGCATCGTCGACGATCGCGGCGTCGCCTACGGCGGGCAGATCCCGGTCAGCGTCGACGAGCTGATGGGCTACGCGTTCACCGACTACAACGACAACCCCGACGAGCCCGGCGCGATGGTGGCCGACCCCGGCGGCTACGACCGGCTGTCCTCGGCCGAGATCTCCTCGACCACCCGGCAGATGTGGTTCACCAACACCGCCGCGTACTCGCCGGTGCCGTATGTGCCCGCCGCCGTCGGCATTCGGCTCGGCGAGGCGCTCGGCCTGAACGTGGGCGGCATGTACCTGCTCACCCGTCTGGCCGGGTTGGTCGCCTACCTGACCGTTGTCGGGTTCGGGCTCTACGCGCTGCGCGAGCGTCGGTCGCAGTGGTTGGTCTTCACCGTCGCGGTGCTGCCGATCGCGCTGTTCCAGGCGGGCACCGTCACCGCCGACACCCTCACCAACGCCCTGGCCATCATGGTCTCGGCGCTGCTGCTCAAGGCGCTGTTCGTCGGCGACCGGCTGCGTCCGGTGGAAACCGGCGCGTTGCTGGCCGCGACCATCGCGCTGCCGCTGAGCAAGCCGACCTATGTGCTGTTGGCGATGCTGGTCGTGGTGGTGCCCGCGCATCGCCTCGGCTTCACCGGCAAGCGCAAGATCATCCCGTGGATCTTCGCCGTCACCGGCGGCGTGCTGTTTTTGGCCTGGACCAAGATCGCGGCGCCGACCGGCGAGGGCATGGGTCTGATGCGGCCGCCGCACCAGTGGGGTCAGGTGCGTCCCGGGGATCAGCTCAAGGGAATCCTGTCGCACCCACTGGATTTCGTGCACACCTTCGGCGAGAGCATCGCGCTGCGCGATCACCGCTGGTTCAACCAGTTCTTCGGCGAGCTCGGCTTCGCGTATGTGGACGTGCCCGCGCTGTCGATGCTGGCGTGTTTGCTGGCGTTGGCGGTGAGTTTCGGTATTTCCGACCGAATGAGTACCGCTACAGCGACGGTGCGCCGCACCCTGATCGTGGGACTGACGGTGCTCGCCAGCGTGGCGATGATCTACGTGACGCTGTACATGTCTTTCACGCCGGTCGATTTCTACATCATCGACGGTGTGCAGGGCCGGTATTTCGTGCCGCTGGCGATCATGGGATTGGCCGTGCTCGCGCGCTTCGTGCCGGTGCGACTCGCGAATTCCGACGGCGAAATTCCGACCAGGGGCACCGCGATCACCATCGCGAGCGCGTCGACGGTCGCGCTGATCGCTACCGCGGCAACGTATTACACCGTCGTCTGGGGTTAATTCCCCAGACGACGGGGGAATTCACAGCGTCTTTTCGCCCGCGGCCGCGTAGGCGCGTTCGGTATCGGCCTTTTTCGGCCGCCACCAGTCCTCGTTGTCGCGATACCAGGCGACCGTATCGGCAAGGCCCGCACGGAAATCCGCGTAGCGCGGCGACCACCCCAGTTCCGAACGCAGCGCGCTCGCGTCGATGGCGTAGCGCTGATCGTGGCCGGGGCGATCGGTGACGTGGTCGAAATCGGTGGGCTCGCGGTCGAAAGCTCGCAGAATGAGCCCGACGACGGTGAGGTTGTCGAGTTCGCCCTCGGCGCCGATGAGATAGGTCCGGCCGATACGGCCGCGGTCGAGAATGTCCCAGACCGCGCGATTGTGATCCTCGACGTGGATCCAATCGCGCACCTGATGTCCGGCGCCGTAGAGGCGCGGGCGCACGCCGTCGATCAGGTTGGTGATCTGACGCGGAATGAACTTCTCCACGTGCTGATACGGGCCGTAGTTGTTCGAGCAGTTCGACAGCGTGGCGCGGACACCGAAGGACCTGGTCCAGGCGCGAACCAGCATGTCGCTGCCCGCTTTGGTCGCCGAATACGGGCTCGACGGGTTGTAGGCGGTGGATTCGGTGAAGGCGGGCTCGTCGGGGGTGAGGTCGCCGTACACCTCGTCGGTGGAGATGTGGTGGTAGCGCACGTCGTGGCGGCGCACCGCCTGCAACAGCGAGTAGGTGCCGACGATATTGGTCTGCACGAACGGCCACGGTTCTGCCAGCGAGTTGTCGTTGTGGGATTCGGCGGCGAAATGCACGACCGCGTCCACGCCGCTGACCAGATTGTCGACCAGATCGAGATCGGCGATATCGCCGTGCACGAATTCGATCCGGTCCGCGACCGGATCCAGGGACGCGCGGTTGCCCGCGTAGGTGAGCGCGTCCAGGACGGTCACCCCCACATCCGGGCGTGTGGCTACGGTCTGCTGGACGAAATTGGCACCGATGAACCCGGCCCCGCCGGTTACGAGCAATCGCACTCGGTCCACGATACGTGCCGCGCACCGGCTTTCGCGACGAAATCCGAGCCGATCGGCGTTGCCGTCACGTCTCCGCGCCGTGACCGCACAGATATTTGCGACGTGACGTCGGTCACACCACCTACCGGGAGGTTAAGACTCAAAGTTGGCTTTCCTGAGAAAAACCCCGGTCAACGCTCAGGTTTCAAGCGGCGCACAGACATTGGGGTATCAATGGTGAACGGAATTTGAATAGACGGACACAGCAGGTTCACCGCTCGTTAGCTGTGGGGGCTTTTGATCATCGAGTCCCCTCCGAACGCTCCAACTTTGAGGTTCAACGAAATGCTGATGAGGAAATTCGCCGCCACCTCGGCGCTGCTGATCGCTGCCATGGGCGTCGCCGCCGGCACTGTCCACGCCGAGCCCGCCCCCGCGGCTCCGCTGCCGGTCAACCTGTCCTACAAGATCAACGAGGAGGCCGGCACTCTCGAGCTCACCGCCGACTCCGGCTCGATCGTCGCCGAGAACGGCAAGCTGGCGGTCAAGGCGACCGATGGCACCGTGATGGCCGGCATTCCGCTCGCCGTGCAGATCTTCGACCACGAGTTCCCGGTTGTCGCTGAGATCGCCGACCGCACCGTGACCCTGACCCCGGAGCTCGACGAGCAGAAGGCCGTCTACAAGCCGGTCGCGCTGCCCTTCGAGGATCAGGCCGAGTTCAAGAACGAGTACGAGCGCGAGAAGGCCGCCTACGCTCGCATGAAGGACAACATCGGCCTGGCCGCCACCGTGGCCGGCCTGACCACCACCGTCCTCGGCGGCCTCATCGGCTGCATCGGTGGCGCCGCCCTCGGCACCGCGGCTTCGGCTCCGGTTGCCTTCCTGCTCGGCGCCGGCCCGGTTGTCGGCTGCATCGTCGGCGCTGCCGCGGGTGCGTCCTTCCTGGGCGTCGTCGGCACCATCGCGATCACCGTCCCGGTCGCGATCGTCGAGGCCGTCAACTACTTCGGCATCATCAACTCCCCCTTCGTTCCCCCGGCCAAGAAGTAAGGCTCGCGGTAACGAGGTAGCAAAGCGGCCCCCGTC
>NZ_JBHSQN010000007.1:83420-121616 GCF_042658545.1 Nocardia lasii | reverse complement strand
TCCGGGCCAAGGGCCCAGGGGCCCACGGATACCGCAGGCCCCCCGGCCCGAGTCGGCTCGTCCGGCCGATCGCGATCAGGACCGTCCGAGCCGGTCAGGTGGCCTACGCCGTGCGCGCCCGCTGGGCCGGTTCCACCGCGGCGCGAACGAATTTCGCCACGCGCGCCAGTGCCGATCGGCTTTCCGGCATGCTCGGCAGGATGCTCATGAACGCGTGCACCTGTCCACGCCACAGCTCGAGGGTGTTGGGCACGCCCGCGGCGGTGAGGCGGTGGGCCATCAATTCGCAGTCGTAGCGCAGCAGTTCGTCCTCGGCGGCGATCAGCAGCACCGGGGGCATCCCGGCGAGGTCGGCGTTGACCGGCGACAGCGCCGGATCCAGCGGGCCGGCGTGTTCGGCGCCGAGCCGCACCACCGCCTCCACGCCGCGCAGCGGGATGTAGGCGTCCCGGTTGACGTTGACGTAGCCCTCCTTGGCCCGGTAGTCCAGGTCGAGCAGCGGGCTCAGCCCCACCAGCGCGGCGGGCAGCGGCAGGCCGATCTCGCGGGCCCGGATCGCGGCCGCGAAGGCGAGGAATCCACCGGCGGAGTCACCGGCGAACACGATGCGGCCCGGGTCGGCGCCGTGGCGCAGCAGCCAGCGGTAGGCCAGCACGCAGTCGTCGATCGAGGCGTCGATGGAGCCGGGCAGCTGGCGGTACTCGACATTGAGCACGGCCAGTCCGGTGCGCCGGGCGAGTCCGGCCGCGATCCCCCGGTGGGTCTGCAACCCGCAGACCGCGAACGCGCCGCCGTGCATGTACAGCACCACCCCGTGGCGCATGGCGCGCGAACCGCCCGCGGGCCGCACCATCTCCATCTTGAAGCCGTCGAGCTGGATCTGCTCGCGCTCGATGCCGTGCGGTTCGGGGCGCAGCCGCGAGAGCAGGTCGACCGCGATGGCGCCGACCGGGATGGTGGCGCGGTTGATCGGCACGGTGCGCAGCAGCGGCCCGATCAGCCCGACGCAGGCGCCCATCAGCACGCGCGAGGCGGTGCTGTTGGGGCCGGAATTGACGATGATGCCCGGTTCCGGCGAGGTCGCGGTGCCGATCGCGGCCACGGGCGCGAGCCCGCCCATCACGCTGGTGATCTTCGTGGCTTCCATCGCACACCTACCTTTACCGCTGGCGCGTCGACCGGCTGACCAGGTGTCCCCAGAAGCGAATGTCGGCGCTGACATCTAACACAGTGATGTTTCACACATCGGCGCCCACCTAATCAGATGAACGCCGTGTCTGTATCAGTTATCGCCCGACACCCCGGCGGCGAAACCTCCGTGACCAATTCGTCTACGTGTCGGAACCTCCTCGTCTCCGAGGCGGACGGAACTGGCAGACTTGCCACCTATGCGCGGAATCATCTTGGCCGGTGGCACCGGTTCACGGTTGCACCCGATCACGCGCGGGGTGAGCAAGCAGCTCGTTCCGGTCTACGACAAACCCATGGTGTACTACCCGCTGTCCACCCTCATGCTGGCAGGGATCGACGACATCCTGGTGATCACCACGCCGGAGGATGCCGACGCGTTCACCCGCCTGCTCGGCGACGGCAGCCAGTTCGGCGTGGCCATCAGCTACGTGGTGCAGCCCGAACCCGACGGCCTGGCCCGCGCCTTCGTGCTCGGCGCCGACCACATCGGCAACGAGGCGGCCGCCCTGGTGCTCGGCGACAACATCTTCCACGGGCCGGGCCTTGGCACCAGCCTCGAGCGGTTCCACGCCATCGACGGCGGCGCGGTGTTCGCCTACTGGGTCAAGGACCCGACCGCCTACGGCGTGGTGGAGTTCGACCGGGGCCGCGCGGTCTCCATCGAGGAGAAGCCGAAGGTCCCGCGCTCGAACTACGCCATCCCGGGCCTGTACTTCTACGACAACGACGTGGTCGCGATCGCCCGCGAACTGCACCCCTCGGCGCGCGGGGAGTACGAGATCACCGACATCAACCGCGCCTACCTCGAACAGGACCGGCTCAGCGTGGACGTGCTCGCCCGCGGCACCGCCTGGCTCGACACCGGCACCTTCGACTCGCTGCTCGACGCGGCCAACTACGTGCGCACCATCGAGGAACGTCAGGGCCTCAAGATCGGCGTGCCGGAGGAGGTGGCCTGGCGGCGCGGCCTGATCTCCGACGAGCAGCTGTGCGAGCTCGCCGAGCCCATGGTGCGTTCGGGCTACGGCCGCTACCTGCTCGACCTGATCGACCGCGGAAAAGACTGGTAGACATGGATTTTCGGGAACTGAACATCCCCGGCGCCTGGGTGATGAGCCCGCGCCTGCTCGGCGACGATCGCGGCATGTTCTGCGAGTCGTTCAAGGCCTCGGAGTTCGAGAAGGCCACCGGGCGCCCCTTCGAACTGCACCAGGTGAACACCTCGGTCTCGGCGGCCGGCGTGCTGCGCGGGATCCACTACACCGACGATCCGCCCGGTCAGGCCAAGTACGTGACCTGCGTGCGCGGCGCGTTCCTCGACGTGGTGGTCGACCTGCGACCCGCCTCGCCGACCTACGGCCGCTGGGACAGTGTGCTGCTCGACGATGTGTCGCGCCGCTCGGTGTTCCTGTCCGAGGGCCTCGGCCACGCGATCCTGTCGCTCGAGAACAGCTCCACGGTCACCTATCTCTGTTCGCTCGAGTACTCCCCCGAATTCGACCGGGACATGGACGCTTTCGATCCGCGCCTGGCCATCGACTGGCCCACCGAGGGCCGCGACGGGCGCCCCCTGACCTACGTCCGCTCGGCGAAAGACGAAGTGGCTCCCCCGTTTTCCGCCTGATTCACGTGAAACGACACCACCTCGCCACAGGTGGTGTCGCCGCACGTGATTCGATCAGGCGACCGGCTCGAGCACCTTCTCCTCGGTGAGAGTCTGATCGACGGGCTTGCGGAACCGGGGCAGGAAGACCGTGAGCGCCACGAGCGCGCCGACGATGGTGACGCCCGCCGCGAACTGCAGACCCGGCCGGTAGGTATCGAGCATCTCCTGCGGGGTGGCGCGGGTGCCGTGCCCGCCGGAGGTGACGATGGCCGTGGTCACCGCGAGCACGATCGCCGCGCCGACCTGCATGGACGTTTGCAGCACGCCCGCCGCCAGACCCTGTTCCTCGTCATCGATGCCGCTGGTGGCCTGCACGTTGATGGCCGGGAACCCGACCCAGCCGATGCCGATCAGCAAGATGGCGGGCAGCAGCACGGTGAAGTAGCCGGGGGCGGTGTCGATGCGCAGGAACAGCAGGTAGCCGATGGCCATCACGCTCATGGTGACCGCGATGACCGGTCCGGTGCCGAAGCGGTTGATCAGCTTCTCGGAGAAGAACGCCGACCCCACGACCAGGATGCCGACCGGCAGCAGGGCCATCGCCAGCTTCAGCGCCGACCATTCCAGCGTGTCCTGCATGTACAGGGTCACGATGAACTGCCAGGAGAAGTAGGAACCGGCGACCGCGATGATGGCCAGGCTGGCCCGCACCAGCGAGGCCTTGCGCAGGATGCCGAGGCGGACCAGCGGGTGCGCGACGCGCTGTTCGGTGATGACGAACGCGGCGAACAGGGCGATCACGGCGAGGAACGAGCCGATGGTGCGCGCCGAGGCCCAGCCCACTTCCGGCGCGGTGACCACGGTGTAGACCAGCAGCAACATGCCCGCGGTGGACAGCAGCGCACCGAGTAGGTCGTGTCCGCCCTCTTCGGCCTTGCCGTCCTTGGGCACCAGCGCGAACGCGGCGATCAGGGCGGCGACGGCGATCGGGACGGGCAACAGGAAGGTCCAGCGCCAGCCGACGCCGGTCATCAGGCCGCCGAAGAGCAGGCCCATGGAGTAGCCGCCCGCGCCGAACACGGTGTAGATGGACAGCGCCTTGTTGCGCGCTTTTCCTTCGGCGAAGGTGGTGGTGATGATCGACAGCCCGGTCGGCGCGGTGAACGCGGCGGCCAGGCCCTTGATGAATCGGGTGGCGATCAGCAGCGCCGGGTCGCTCACCAGGCCGCCGACCAGCGAGGCGACGGCGAACACCGCCAGCGCGATGAGGAAGACCTTGCGGCGACCGAGCAGATCGGCGGTGCGACCGCCCAGCAGCAGCAGGCCGCCGTAGCCGAGGATGTAGCCGCTGACCAGCCATTGCAGGGTGGAGGTGGACAGATCGAGTTCGGCGCCGATGGACGGCAGCGCGACACCGATCATCGAAACGTCGAGGCCGTCGAGGAACAGGACGATGCAGAGGGTGATCAACATGCCCCAGAGCCGCAGTGGCCATCTGGTGGGATCGGACGCCTGATCGGCGGCCGAGAGCGAAGCTGTCGAAGTCATGCCGGGGACATTACATGCGCACGCATTAAATGCCAACACATAAATTGCGGTTGCATGCGCATGTCCGAATCACTAAGATGAACCCATGTCGAACCCGTCTCTCACACCGACTTGGGGCCCCGATGCGCCCTCCAAGCTGGTCGACGAGTGGCGTGAACTCCTCAGCAGGCATGCCGCCGTGAGTTGCGCGCTGGAGAAGGCGCTCCAAAAAGACCACGAGATCGGTCTGAGCGAATTCGAAACCCTCGACAGACTGGTCGACGCGGACTGTCAGAAGTACCGCATGACGGAACTGGCCCAGGACATGCACCTGAGCCAGAGCGCGTTGTCGCGCGCCGTGGCCCGGCTCGAACGCGACGGCCTGGTCGAGCGCAGCATGTGCGATCTCGACCGGCGCGCCATCTTCGTCCGGCTCACCGAGAAGGGCAGGGCGGTCTACGACCGTGCCCTGCCCACTCATCGCTCGGTGCTCACCGAGGCATGGGACAGCCCTACGGCGTGCCCGTAGCCGCCACGGCGATATCGGTGAACGCGCCGCGGTAGCGGTCGAACTCCGCGGGTTTGTCCAGGTAGCTGCTGCCGGCGAAGGTCTCGACGTAGACCACCGGCGGCTCGGGCCGATCCACCGAATCGTCGACCCCGAACTCCAGGATCACGAACCGGCCGGACTCGAGCCCGGCGTGATAGCCCGAATCGGCCGGAACCACCCGGATCCGCACCGACTCCCGTTCGGCCAGCTCGCGCAGTCGCGTGAGCTGACCGGCGCGGACCCGGTCGTCGCCGATGCGGTGGGTGAGCACCGATTCGGCGAGCACCACGTCTAATCGCACCGGTGAATCGTCCCTGGTGACCAGCGCCTGCCGGGCCGCCAGCACCGCGAGCCTGCGCTCGAGGTCGGTCTCGGTGAGCTCGGGAACGGTCTGCTCGAGCAGCGCTTTCGCGTAGTCCGGCGTCTGCAGCAACGCCGGGACCAGGCCGTCCTCATACAGTGACAGGCCCGTGGCGGCTTCCTCGAGGCCGATGTAAACCTCGAATCCCTCCGCGATCACGTCGCCGTAGCTCGTCCACCAACCCCGTGCCTTGGTTTCGCGAGCCAAGGCGGCCAGCGGTTCGACCAGATCGGTCGGCGCGCCGTACACCTTGCACATGGCCTCGACGTCGAGGCTGCGCAGCGACGTCTGCCCCGTTTCGATCCGCCAGATCTTCGCTTCCGACCACTCCAGTTGCGCCGCAGCGGTTCTCGTTGTCATCCGCGCGCGATTGCGCAGGTCACGAAGGTGCCTGCCCAACTGCCGCCGTGGCATCGTCGAACCCGTCACGCCCTGTGGTGAAGCCATACTTCCCCCCTGTATCCGAAATCCGGTCTCCCTGGATAACTTTCGGAGACCGCCCTACGCAGCCGACATATCGTCGGATCCGCGTACGGATTGTTTCACAATGAATCGGACATCGCGCTAGTCCTACTTCTTCTTCCTGAATCGCCAGAACTGGACCGCGCGAACGTCTTCGGAGAGTTGGTTCACCGGCTCGGCGACGTCGGACAGCGCCTGGAACAGGCCGTCGGCCAGGTCGCCGATGTGCTCTACCCGGCCCGCCAGTCGCGCGGTGTTGTCGGCGAATTCGAGCATCAGGCGCACCGCGGCCACCACCGTGAGCCCCAGCGGCGCGGCGACCAGCACGGCGAGCACCCCGAGCACCGCCGAGACCTTCCACATCAGCACGACGAAGGCGATGGGCAGGCCGATGCCGAAGGTGACCGCGCCGAGAACGTAGGCCAGCGGCAACAAAGTCCTGGTCGCGGGCCTGCGGAACTGGATATCGAGCAGTGACCGACCCGCTTCGGCGGCCCACTGCTTGGCCGACCCCGCACTGCGGAAGGGCTCGTCGAATCCGGCATCGCGCGCCAGATCAGCCTCTGCCGACGCCTCGGCGGCCCGCTCGCCGCCTGCCTCTTTCCAAGAGAGCCAACGCGATTCGGCTTCGAACTCCTCGGCCTCGGATTCCGTGGAATCAGCGGTGCCCGGTTCATCGGTCATAGCCCGAATCCTGCCCGCTTTCGACCCCTACGCCAACCGGGGCGAGCAGGTACCTGCGATAGCGAAGGTTACCGAAATGAGACGAACCAGACACTCTCGAACTTTTTTCGGTAACGGCGTAACAAGTTGACCACCCGGGGCCGATACGCCCATGAACGCAGGAACGACAGCTCTTCGGGGAATGGAGAACACAGTGCGCACGACGTTTCCGACCACCACTACGGCCGCCGACAAAGGTGCCGCCGCGCAGGAGTACACCGCGCGTGGATGGACGGTTGTCGAAACCACCAACGGCCTGTGCTTGATCACCGATGACGAGGTCTCGGCCATCGAGATCACCGGCGAGGTGGCGGGCGAGGTGCGTCGCTTCCTGCGCGCCAACAACCTCTCCGGTCCGGTGATCGAGATCCCGGGCCAGGAGCGTCGCGAGATTCACCTGGTCACCGGCATTCGCAAGGCCGCCATGGCGGTCGAGGCGATGCGCGAGGCCGGCGTCATCGTGCACAGCGACGGTGCCAGCATCCCGCTGCCGCCCACCCAGCTGGCCGCCGGTTCGGCCTCCTGGGGCGTGGCTCCCACCGAGGCCCGCTGGATCCCGCCGGTCGTCGCGCTCGGCGCGGCTGTCCGTTCGGCCCTGTCCCGCAAGCAGACCGGCAAGCGCAAGCTGACCGTCGCCTGCTGAAGGCACCCCAACTCCTGACCCGCGACGCCTCCCCGACGTCGCGGGTTTTCGGCGTTCACCCCCGCTTCGTCCCCGGAAGCGTTGGGCAAACCCCTCTTTCATCCGGTGCGAGTCCCCTAGACTGACTGAGATCGCGGTCACAGGAAGAGGGGGCGCCATGCCCGAGAAACTCGTCGGCAGCGACGGAGAGCACGCGCTACAGGACTCGTTGGGCACCTCGGATCGGGCCGAGCGCTTCTACGACGACCAGGTGATCGACCATCTGAACCCCACCATGGTCGATTTCGTCGCCCGCATGGACATGGCCTTCATCGCCACCGCCGACGCCAACGGCGAATGTGACTCCAGCTTCCGCGCGGGCACCCCCGGTTTCCTGCACGTGATCGACGACCACACCATCGCCTACCCCGAGTACCGGGGCAACGGCGTGATGGCGAGTCTGGGCAATATCAGCGAGAACCCGCACGTGGGGATCCTGATGATCGACTTCGTCCGCGACCTGATCGGCCTGCACGTCAACGGCACCGCGCGCGTGGTCGCCGATCTCGACCTGCGCGAGTCCACCCCCGATCTCCCACCGGCCGAACGCGGTAAGGCCGCGCAGGTGTGGGTGGTCGTCGAGGTGGAGGAGGCTTATATCCACTGCCGCAAGCACATTCCGCAGATGGTGCCGGTGGCGCGGGACCAGCGCGAATGGGGCACCGACAATGTGCGGGCCAAAGGCGGCGACTACTTCGGCGTCAAGGCGGGCAAACGCGCCCCGGCCATCGCCGAGGCGGGCTGACTACTTGATCTTGAAGATCACCACGCGCTGCACGATGAAGTTGATGACGGTGGCGGTGCCCTGGGCCACGACGAACGCCAACGGCTGGCGCCACCACTGCTCGGGCAGCGCGAAGAACAGCAGCGCGTATATCCCCACCTGCACGGCGAAGGTCACCGCGTACAGCGCGACCACCGCGATGAAGCGCGAGCGGCTCGGCTCGGCCTTGAACGTCCACCGCCGGTTGATCAGGTACGCGGTGGTCGTGCCCGCGATGAAGCTGATCACCTTGGCCAGGATCTCCGGCAGCCCGAGCACGTTCGAGAGCAGCGTGAGCAGACCGAAGTCGACCACGGCCGAGAACCCACCGGTCAGGGTGAACCGCACGACCTGCGTCTTGAGGTCGACATCGGTCCCGCCGGGCTCGTCGACCAGCGGAATCTCGGCGGGCAGCGGCAGGTGGGGTTGGGCTTGCACGTGAGGAAGACTACGAGACCGGCACTGTGTCGCGCCATGCATGTAGCCTCTTAGCCGATGTCCGAGAACATTTCGACCGCCAACGATGGGCCGTTTGCGTTACCCACACGCACGCGCAAGCTCACCGGTTGGGGTCGCACCGCACCCACCTCCGCCGAAGTGCTGTCGACCAGCGATCCCGAGTTGATCGTGAAGGCCGTCCGCATGGTCGCGCAGGACAATGACTCCAAGCCGGCGCACCTGCGACGCGGCGTGATCGCGCGTGGCCTCGGCCGTTCGTACGGCGACAACTCGCAGAACGCGGGCGGCCTCGTCATCGACATGCCGAAGCTGAACAAGATCCACAGCATCGACGCGGCCACCCGCCTCGTCGACGTGGACGGCGGCGTCGACCTCGACCAGCTGATGAAGGCCGCGCTGCCCTTCGGCCTGTGGGTTCCGGTGCTACCCGGCACCCGCCAGGTCACCATCGGCGGCGCGATCGGCTCCGATATCCACGGCAAGAACCATCACAGCGCGGGCAGCTTCGGCAACCACGTGCGCTCGATGGACCTGCTGACCGCCGACGGCGTGGTGCACACCATCACCGCCGAGTCCGATCCCGAGCTGTTCTGGGCGACCATCGGCGGCTGCGGCCTGACCGGTGTGATCCTGCGGGCCACCATCGAGATGACGCCCACCGAGACGGCGTACTTCATCGCCGACGGCGACGTCACCGCCACCCTCGACGAGACCATCGCCTTCCACAGCGACGGTTCCGAGGACAAGTACGAGTACAGCTCGGCCTGGTTCGACGCCATCAGCCCGCTGCCCAACCTGGGGCGCGCGGCGATCTCGCGCGGCAACCTGGCCAAGCTCGACGAGCTGCCCGCCAAGCTGCAGAAAGACCCGCTGCGGTTCAACGGCAAGACCTTCTTCACCCTGCCCGACGTGTTCCCCAACGGGCTGGCCAACAAGTACACCTTCGGTCCGATCGGCGAGATCTGGTACCGCAAGTCGGGCACCTACCGGGGCAAGCCGCAGAGCCTGACCGCCTTCTACCACCCGCTCGACATGATGGGCGAGTGGAACCGCGGCTACGGCTCCAACGGTTTCCTGCAGTACCAGTTCGTGGTGCCGCCGGAGTCGGTCGAGGAGTTCAAGCGGATCATCGTCGACATCCAGGGTTCGGGTTTCTACTCGTTCCTCAACGTGTTCAAGCTGTTCGGCGAGGGCAACCAGGCCCCGCTGAGCTTCCCGATGGCGGGCTGGAACATCTGCGTCGACTTCCCGATCTCGCGCGGGCTCAACGAGTTCGTCACCGATCTCGACAAGCGCGTGCTCGAGTTCGGCGGTCGGCTCTACACCGCGAAGGACTCGCGCACCTCGGCCGAGACCTTCCACAAGATGTACCCGCGGATCGACGAGTGGATCAAGGTCCGCCGCAGCGTCGACCCGAACGGCGTGTTCATGTCCGATATGGCCAGGAGGCTGGAGCTCCAGTGATCAACGCAGTTGGCAACCCGCAGACCATCCTGCTGTTCGGTGGCACCTCCGAGATCGGTCTCGCGATCGTGGCCGAGTACCTGGCCAAGGGTCCGGCCCGGGTGATCCTGGCGAACCTGCCCGGCGATCCGCTGCTCGACGGCGCCGTCGCCCAGGTGAAGGCCGCGGGCGCGAGCGAGGTCGACGTGATCGACTTCGACGCGCTCGATACCGAGTCGCACCCCAAGGTCGTCGAGGCCGCGTTCGCCGCCGGTGATGTCGATGTCGCGATCGTGGCGTTCGGCGTGCTCGGCGACGCCGAGGAGCTGTGGCAGGACCAGCGCAAGGCCGTGATGACGGTCGGCATCAACTACACCGCCGGTGTGTCGGTGGGCGTGCTGGTGGGCGACAAGTTCAAGGCGCAGGGTCACGGACGCATCATCGTGATGTCCTCGGTGGCCGGTGAGCGGGTGCGCCGCTCCAACTTCGTCTACGGCTCCACCAAGGCCGGACTCGACGGTTTCTACCTGGGTCTCGGCGAGGCGCTGCGCCCGTTCGGCCCGCGCGTCACCGTCATCCGTCCGATGCAGGTGCGCACCTCGGCGACCAAGGCCCACTGGGAGGCCACCGGTTCCAAGGAAGCCCCGCTGACCGTCGATCCTGAGGATGTGGCCCGGTTGGCCGTGGCCGCCTCGGAGAAGGGCACCGAGATCGTGTGGGCGCCCGGCGAGGCCCGCCTGCTGATGTCGGCGCTGCGGCACGTGCCGCGCCCGATCTTCCGCAAGCTGCCGATCTAGGCACGTCACCGCTGTGAACAACTGCCATCCCGTCGCTGACGGGGTGGCAGTTTTGTTGACCGGAAGAACTCGACGGCCGCTGGAACCGGGCGGGTGAGCGGGCTCCACTAGGCTGACGGCCGACCGTGGACGACCGTGGAGCCGGAGGATTGCGCGCCGATGACGACCAATGACGAGGTGCGTGCGGGGCGCAGGGTTGCGGTGGGGGTCGGGGAAGGACTCGCGGCGGCGCTCGTCGCGCTGGCTGTCGCCGCCATCGGCCTGTTCGCGTTCTCGGCGGTGCAGTGGCCCGCGTTCAACTCCTCCAATGTGACTCGCGCGCTGACCACGGTGGGGCAGGTCGTTTCGGTCGCGCTGCTGGTGGTCTCGGTGCTGTTGATCCGGCTGCGCAAGTGGCCGGTGGTGGCGAAACTGGCGTCCTGGGTGGGCATTTCGAGCTTCGTGACCGTCACGCTCGGGATGCCGTTGGCGGCGACGAAGCTGTACCTGTTCGGCATCTCGGTGGATCAGGAATTCCGCACCGAGTACCTGACCAGGCTCACCGACAGTGCCGCGCTGCGCGATATGACCTATGTGGATCTGCCGCCGTTCTACCCGGCCGGGTGGTTCTGGATCGGTGGGCGCGTGGGCAATGTGCTCGGCATGGACGGCTGGGAGGTGTTCAAGCCGTATTCGATCGGGCTGCTCGCCATCGCGGCCACGGTG
Organism: Nocardia lasii; assembly: GCF_042658545.1. NCBI lineage: Bacteria > Bacillati > Actinomycetota > Actinomycetes > Mycobacteriales > Nocardiaceae > Nocardia > Nocardia lasii. The sequence goes on along the minus strand of NZ_JBHSQN010000007.1, from coordinate 110,347 downwards.
GCGCTGGTGCTGTGGGCGCAGTTGGTGCGCGCCGATCTGGCGGTGGGGGCGGCGGCCGCGGTGACGGCGATGACCTTGGCGTACGCGTCGCCGGAGGCGTACGGCGCGGTGCTGGTGGTGTTCATTCCGCCGGTGCTGGTGTTGGCGTGGGGTGCGTTGCATCGGCGATCCGGCGGGTGGGGCGCGGTGCTGGGGACCGGGGTGTTCCTCGGGGTGGCGGCGTGTTTCTACACGCTGTACCTGGCGATCGCGGCGTTCACGGTGGTGTTGATGGCGGTTGTCGCGGCGGCGTCGGCCGTCTACGCGCAGCGATCCGCACGACGTCGAATCGGCGGCCGGTCCACTGCGAACCTATCGGCGACGCCCGAATCCTCGGCAACGGTCGGCGAGTCCGCGTCCGCGCCGTGGCGGGCGGTGATCGCGCCGTTCACGAAGTTGGTGGCGATCGGCGGCATCGCGATAGTCCTCGCGCTGGTGGTGTGGACGCCGTATCTGCTGAAGATGGCCGGTGGCGCGAAGATGCCCTCCGGCAATGCCTTTCACTATCTCCCCGCGTCCGGGGCGCAGCTGGCGTTCCCGATGTTGGAGTTCTCGCTGCGTGGCGCGCTGTGCATGATCGGCGTGCTGTGGCTGGTGGTGCGGGCCGGATCCTCGCGTCGCGCACAGGCATTGGGCATCGGCGTCGTGGCCATCTACCTGTGGACCCTGCTGTCGATGGTGGCCACCGCGGCCGGCACCACCCTGCTGTCCTTCCGGCTCGAACCGGTGCTGCTGGCCCTGCTCGCCGCCGCGGGCGTCTTCGGTTTCATCGAAGGCACCCGCGCCGTCTACCAGGCCCTCAACGAGCCCGCGCCGTTGCGGACCGCGTGCGCCGTGATCGCCGCCCTCGGCGCGATGGCCTTCGCCCAGACCATCCCCACCGTGCTCACCCACGAGATCGACACCGCCTACACCGACACCGACGGCAACGGCGAGCGCGCCGACCGTCGCCCTCCGTCGGCGGTCTCGTACTACCGCGACATCGACGCGGCCTTGCGGGCCCAAACCGGCCGCGCCCGAGACGAATCCGTAGTCCTCACCGCCGACACCAGCTTCCTCGCCTACTACCCCTACTGGGGTTTCCAGGCCCTGACCTCCCACTACGCGAACCCGCTGTCGGACTTCAAAGCCCGCGCGGCCACCATCGCCGACTGGAGCGAACTCCCCGACTCCCCCGCCCTGCTGGCGGCCCTCACCGAATCCCCTTGGCGCGCACCCGATGCCTTCCTCTTCCGCAACGACGGCGACACCTACACCCTGCGCCTGGCCGAGGACGTGTACCCGAACGACCCGAACGTGAAGCGCTACACCGTCGCCTTCCCCAAAACCCTGTTCACCGACCCGGCCTTCACCGCCACCGAATTCGGCCCCTTCACCCTGATCACCGTGCGCCGCTGAACAATTCCGGCAGCGCCCGCCCCTGTCCCTGGCGTGACAACCGCAGCCCCACGTCTATGCGGAGCGAGCCTCGCTGGCCCTGGACCGACAGCGATGCGCGCCAATCTGTCGGCGCAGGTTCCCGAGTCCCGGTGTCGCGGCCGCCCGCAGCCGGGTTCGCGGCTCGCTCGGAGCCCGATATCAAGCGGGAGTGCGACCGAGGTAGTGCAAGAGTTCGTCGGTCGCGCCGGTGGTGTCTCCGTCGACGACGGGTCCGTAGGCACCCCACTGCCGCAGCGGTTCGATGATCTCGACCGCCACCCCGGACCCCGGCGCCGGGTGGAAGGTGCGGGCCGCGGCCAGCAGGTGGGCCGACAACTCGTCGGTGAGCGGCGAAGGCTGACCGGTGGCGATGGCGATGTCCCAGGCGTGTACGGCCGCGTCGAGGGCGGCGAGGACGGCGGCCACGGGGGTGGTCAGCTCGCCGTGCGGGAGCGGTGTCGCGACGGTGGGGGTCTCGTCGGCGACGGTGGACCAGGCGGTCGCGGTCTGGTCGACGGCTTCGCGGACCAGCTCGACGGCGGAACCGTCGATGACCCCGGACGGGTCGAAGGGGTTGTAGGTCGGACCGGCGCCGACCCCGAGGGCGGCGGCGTAGGCGAGCTGGTCACCGGCCGCGTGCTGGACGACCTGGGTGACGGTCCATTCGGCGCAGGGCGTCGGCAGGTTCCACTGGTCGTCGCCGATACCGGCCACGACCTCGTTCAGAGCCCGGTAGGAGGTGGCGAGAACGTCGCGCCAGACGGTGTCGAGGATGTTGTTCATGACTCCAGCCTAGGAACCCATTAGGCTCGTTTCTTTCCTGATTCCACACGAGGTGAAAATGGCCGCAACAACCCCGCGCGTCCTGCGCCTCCTCGCCCTCCTCCAGGACCGCAGCTACACCGGATCCGAGCTCGCCGCCCGCCTCGACATCACCGAACGCACGGTGCGCAACGACATCGCACGCCTGCGCGAGCTCGGCTACCCCGTGCACGCCCAGCGCGGCGCGATCGGCGGCTACCGACTCGGCCGCGGCGCGACCATGCCCCCGCTGCTGCTCGACGACGAGGAGGCCGTCGCGGTGGCCCTGTCCATCGCGGTCGCCCACGACGGCGCCCTCGCGGTCTCCGATATCGGCGACCACCTCACCAGGGCCCTGCGCAAGATCGAGCAGATCCTGCCGAAACGCTTGCAGCGCAAGGTGTCCGCGCTGCGCGATGTCACCGAGATCGGCCCGGCCACCACCGGTTCCCGCGAACCCGACGCCCCCGTTCGCGCCGACCTCCTCACCACCCTCGCCGACGCCATCCGCCGCACCACCGCCGTCACCGTCGAAACCGCTTCCGGCACCACCGAACTCGAGCCCTACCGGCTGATCAACTGGCAACGCCGCTGGTACCTGGTGGCCTACGCGATGACGACCCACGACTGGACCGCGATCCCGGTCGCCCAGCTCACCCGCGCCGCGACGAACCCGCGCGTATTCGCCCCGCGCCGGCTGCCCGACGACGACCTGGTCGCCTTCGTCATGCGCCACATCGCCACCACCGCCTGGCGGGTGCACGCCCGCGTGACCGTGCTCGAATCCGCCGAGACGGTGATCGCCAGGATCAACCCGGCGGTCGGGGTCGTCGAGCCGATCGACGAGCACTCCTGTGTCCTGTTCACCGGCGCCGACGCGATGGAGACGATCGCGATCTACCTGAGCATGTTGATGATGGATTTCCGGGTCGACGGGCCACCGGAGCTGGTCGCGCATCTGCGCGTGCTGGCCCGTCGCTACACCGAATCGGTGGCCGGTTCGCAATGTCGGGACCAGCCGACCGCACTACACTGACGGGTGCGGCACGGTCGCCGCCGCGGGCTCGTGAGGGTTCTCGGCGGATGGCGTTGGAACGAAGATCCTGCACGTCACGGGTCCCGGCGACCCGCTACCGGAGGAGGACGTATGTCCGATCCGTTGCACACGAGGGTGTGCCTCACCGGCCTCGACTGCTCCTGCCCGAGCATCAGCGTTTTTCTGGTTCCCGAACCGCTGGTTCGCGGCGGGCAGATGATGCACCTGCTCGAACAGGCCCCGGTCGCCGGGCGAATACCCCGACCGACGCCCGATGCCGAACTCATCGACCTGATCCAGGCCGCGCGGATGCCACTGAACACCCGTGGGTTGGCGCGCGCGCAGCGGGTGGCGTTCACCGGTCCGCGCCACGATCCGCCGCACACGCGCGAGGTGCTGCACGACCATCTGATCGAGGAACCCGCGCCGTGGGGGCTCGATGTGGATGATCCAGCGGAGTTGACGCGGTTGGCGATGCTGCCCGAGCGCCGAATCGGGATGCGTCGGATCGACGATTTCCAGGCGCATTCGATCCGTCAGGCGATGGCGGCGGTGTACCGATATTTCGCGATCGACCAGCGCATTCCGCTGGTTTACCACGGTTTCGCCGACCCGAGGGAGGGCTGGTTCGCGCTGCGCGCTTCCGCGGCGTAACAGATACTTGTGTTCCTCGACACCCGGTAGCCACTGGTGCGCTGGCGATCGATAGACCACAATGTGTGCCGATAGGGTGAACAAACCGCGCGGTCGGTGTCGCGCGGTGAGTACGCTGCGAATTGTTGGATGTTCGGCCGACCGAAATCAGTTTTTGGTAGCGCTGATCGGTACGGATGCAGAGGTATAGCTATGACGCTCAGCCGACCGGAGCGGATCGACCTTCTTCTCACGCGCCAGCAGCGTCTGGAACGCGAACCTGAGCCCCGTGAGCCGCTCGGTTCGCTGAGTGCGATCGAGCGGGCCGTCATCGACGCCACCATCGCCCTGCTCTCCCCCGGACAGAAGTTCGCGCTGCTGTGGTCGGTGCAGGTCGGCGAGCATCTGGTCGCCGGGGTGCAGATCAAGGAGCGCGGCGGCTCGGTCACCAACCTGCTGCCGCCGGTGGAGGTGCTCGAGCATCTCGCCGATCACAAGCGCATGTCCTACGACCCGCAGACGGGCGCGTGGCTCAGCGCCGAGATCTTCATCGCCGGACCGACCCGGTACAAGACCAGCTACTCCACCGGCGCCATCGCCGACTGGATGCCCGAGGTCACCGCCGAGGATCTGACCGCCGAATTCGCCGCTTTCCCGCGACCCGACAGCGAGATTCCCGACTGGGCGCGCTCCCAGATCGACTGGGCCGCCCGCAAGACCGGCTAGCGTTTCACCGCGTTGGGTGAACGGGACCGCCCCGCGCGCGGGTTCGATGGATAGCATCAATCCCCGTGCCGGACCGATCTGAACGTGCGTTCACCCGAATCCGCCTGACCGCCCTCGTCTGCGGGCTGCTGGGGTTCGTGCTTGCCCTGCTCACGCCGCTGTTGCCGGTGCGTCAGGACCGCGCGAGCCTGGACTGGCCGCAGGCCGGCGCCACCAGCGTGCAGGCGCCGCTGGTGTCGTACGTGCCCCAGCAGCTCGACGCGCGACTGCCGTGTTCGATGTTGCGCGAGCTGCCCGAGGGCGAGGCGGCCACCACGCTGCTGACCACCGTCCCGGTCGACTCCGGCCAGATCACCCGTGGCCTGAGCGTCGTCGCCCGCGACGGCTCGCTCACCGTGCAGGCCCGGGACGTGCCGATGCTGTCGGCGCCGATCGCCGAGATCGCCGGCTGCGACACGATCGCGATCGACTCCACGATCGAGGCCACCACGGTCGAATTCCTCGGCGTCACCCGCGCCGACGGCAGCGCGTTCCGCAATACCGTCACCGTGGACAAGCGCCCGCAGATCGTCGGCGTCTACACCGACCTGGCCGCCGAGCAGCTCACCGGCGCCGCGCTGCACGCCGATATCGACTCGCGCTTCACCTCCACCCCCACCGCGCTGAAACTGGCGGCGATGATCGGCGCCGGGGTGTTCACGCTGCTCGCGCTGATCGCGCTGCACCTGCTCGACAACGCCGACGGCCGCCGCGCCCGCCGCTTCCTGCCCCGGCACTGGTGGCGGATCACCCCGACCGACGTGGTGGTGGTCGCGACGCTGCTGGGCTGGCACGTGATCGGCGCCAACACCTCCGACGACGGCTACATCCTGAACATGGCGCGCGCGTCCGGGCCGTCGGGGTACATGGCGAACTACTACCGCTGGTTCGGGGTCCCGGAGGCGCCGTTCGGCTGGTCCTACGAACTGCTCGCCTGGATGACGAAGATCTCCGACGCGAGCCCGTGGATGCGTCTGCCCGCGCTCGTCGCCGGGCTGGTCTGCTGGGCGGTGATCAGTCGAGAAGTGCTGCCGCGCTTGGGCGCTCGCGTGCGCCGCGACAAGGTGGCGCTGTGGACGGCCGGGCTGGTGTTCCTGGCCTTCTGGCTCCCCTACGACAACGGCCTTCGCCCCGAGCCGCTGATCGCCGCGGGCGCCCTGCTCACCTGGTGCCTGATCGAACGCGCCATCGCCACCGCCCGCCTGCTCCCCGCCGCCCTGGCGATCCTGGTCGCCGCGTTCTCGCTGGCAGCGGGGCCGACGGGGTTGATCTGTATCGCGGCGCTGATCGCGGGTACGCGGCCGGTCATGCAGATCATCATCAAGCGAGCGCAGGGGTTGCTGCCGCGCCGGATCGCGGCAGATAGCAGCGAGTTCGACGATGATCGCCAGGTGGAAGCTGCTTCCGATGCAGTCACGGCCGGCCAAGCTAGCGCGGCTAACGCAGACAGCACGGCTAACGCGGGCAGCACGGCTAACGCAGACAGCACGGCTAACGCGGGCAGCACGGCTAGCGCAGGCGGCACGGCTGGCACCGCCGCACGACTTTCACTGCGCGCCACGATCTTCCGCTACGCCGCACTCCTCGCCCCCGGCATCGCCGCAGGCACCCTCGTCCTGGTCATCGTCTTCGCCGACCAAACCCTCGCCACCGTCATGGAGGCCACCCGCGTCCGCACCCTGGTCGGTCCGAACGTCGCCTGGTTCGACGAGCGCACCCGCTGGGATTCCCTGTTCATGCTCTCCCCCGACGGCTCCCTTGCCCGCCGTTTCGGCGTCCTGGTGATGCTGCTGTGCCTGCTCGTCTGCGTCCTGCAGGTGTTGCGCAAGGGCCGCATTCCCGGCACCTCACGCGGCCCGTCGGTGCGCATTCTCGGCATCGTGTTCGCCGCCCTGCTGCTGATGATGTGGACGCCGACCAAGTGGACCCACCACTTCGGCGTCTACGCCGGGCTGGCCGGTTCGCTCGCGGCCTTGGCAGCGGTCGCGGTGGGCACCAACGGCATTCGCGCCCCGCGCAATCGAGCGCTGTTCGCCTCGGCCGTGCTGTTCCTGCTCGCGATGACCTTCACCGGCTCCAACGGCTGGTGGTACGTGTCCAGTTTCGGTGTCCCGTTCTGGGACAAGGCGCCGATGGTGGCGGGCAAGGGGGTGTCGACGCTGTTCCTCGGACTCGCCGTCCTCGCCCTCGTCGTCGCCCTGTACTTCCACCTGCGCGCCCCCTACCGAAAGCCCACGGGCACCGGCCGTTTCGACAAGTTCGCGACCATGCCGTTGACCCTCGCGGCGGCACTGCTGGTCCTGTTCGAGGTGGCGTCGATGCTCAAGGGCGCCGTCACCCAGTACCCCGCCTACTCCATCGCGAAGTCCAATATCGAAGCGCTCCAGGGCAATACCTGCGCCCTGGCCGATGACGTGCTGGTGGAGACGAACACCGCCGACTCGCTGCTGCTGCCCTACGACGGCGACCCCGCCGACGGCCTGAACGCCGAATCCACCGGCTTCACCCCCAACGGCGTGGCCGCCGACCTCACCGCCGACGCCGACGAGACCGTGATCGGCGGCGCCAACTCCGTCGACAAGGATTCCGCCAACAAGACCACCAACACCACCGGCGCGGGCACCGGCGGCGGGACCACCGCCGAGACCGGCCTCAACGGCAGCACCGTCGCGCTCCCCTTCGGCCTCGACCCCGCCAGCACGCCCGTCCTGGGTTCCTACCAGGACGGCGTGCAGCAGCAGTCGAAGCTGACCTCGCAGTGGTACCGCTACGACCTCGTCGACAGCATGCGCCACGATCCCGCCTACCAGGCGCTCGTGATCACCGCCGCCGGGCGCATCCGCTACGTCGACCCCGACGGCGTCTCCCACTACGGCCAGGATCTGCGGCTGGAATACGGCACCCGCGCCGCGGACGGTTCGGTGACGGTGACCGGCTCGATCGTGCCGATGGATATCGGCCCGTCGCCATCGTGGCGCAACCTGCGCGTGCCGATCGATCAGCTGCCCGACGGCGTGAACGCGGTGCGTCTGGTCGCCGTCGACAACGACATCACCGCCAAGCAGTGGCTGGCCGTGACCCCGCCGCGCCTGCCGCGCCTGACCACTCTCGACTCCCTGGTCGGCCGCGACGACCCCGTGCTGCTCGACTGGCACGTGGGTCTGGCTTTCCCCTGCCAGCAGCCGTTCGAGCACCGTGACGGCGTCGCGCAGGCCCCGCAGTGGCGGATTCTGCCGGATCGGGTCGGTTCCGACGCGTCCAACGCCTGGCAGGACGATATCGGCGGCGGTCCGCTCGGGTGGACAAACCTACTGTTGAGGGCCGAAACTGTGCCGACCTATCTCGACCATGATCTCGGTCGCGACTGGGGCTCGCTGGAGCGGTTGACCCCCTACCAGCCGGCACCGCCCGCGCAGATCTCGGTCGAGGTGATCACCCAGTCGGGTCGGGCGAAGGAACCGGCAATTCGGGCGCAGTAGGTGTGGCGCCCGCCACATGTTCAGACACAGGCAGCGCAAGGGCAGTGGCCTGTACTTGCGCATGCCGTGAACCAAACATTCAGTCCCCGTGACGATTTCGGGCAGGTGAAACACCTGTAAATGACAGCGTAAAGGACCTGTGCCAGCGCGTTTGAACACGTACCCTGGTGGGTATGACAGGAGCCTTCGATGACATGGATCTACGAGATCTCGTCGACTTGCTCAGCGACGACGAGAAGCAAGAACTACGACCGGCTGTAATGCGGGTACTGGAAAGACTGCCTTCACAAGAGGTATTACGCCGCGACTTGAACCGTCGCATGCTCGAAGTCTGACCTCCTGTTACCTCATACAACCAACAGGGCGCGGACCACATCACGTGGTCCGCGCCCTGTTCCTGTCGGCGGCTAGAACACCCGCAGCGGCCCCGGACTCCACAGCCCGCTGCGCGAGTGCGTGCTCGTCTCGAGCTGCGCCGGTGTCGCCCGCAGGTGCTGGTCGTAGCGTTCCAGCGAACCCCAGTCGCGCGCCCAGTCGTCCTTCAGATATGTCGGGATGGTGACCCGGTTCGCCAGCATCTGGGTGAACCCGAGCGGGCCGCCGAACTCCTGCGCCTGCCAGGTGTCGGTCGAGGAGATCGCCAGCGGACGGTCGGGCAGGATGCGGTAGTTCGGCACCTCGGCGACACCGTTGCGGTGGGCGAACGGTCGCTGGCACGGGAACTGCAGACCGACCGCCCAGTCCAGCAGAACCGGCTGATCACGACCGATGAACGTGTCGAGCGACTGCAACGTGGGCACCCGCGGCGGAGTGAAAGCCAGCCACTGGTCCCCGATCAGGATCGGGTCGTTGACCAGCACGCGCACCGCGTTCGCCGAGTCCGGCAGCTCGCTCAGCGGCACGCGCAGGTTACGCCACGACGGCGCGGGGCCGATATCGCGCGGCTGATAGGCGCCGAGGGTCTCGACGCTGCCGTCTGGGTTGCGGGTGCCGTATTCGACGAACAGCGCCTGCCCGTACTTGTCGGCGCCGGTGTCGTCCTTGGACGCGATGCGCCCGGCCGCGCTGATCACCACCAGCGGCGATTCCGCGGAGCGGGCAGGCAGCCCGTACCAGGCCGATTCCAGGTGCGCGGGCTGCTGCACGCCCTCCTGGTAGGAGCCGAGGACCGGGGTCTGCGCCGGGTCGAGGCCGAACGGGAGCGCCACGGTCGACCCGTTCACCCCGCGCGCGCCCTCGCCGCCGCCGGTGCCCGCGCTCTCGCCCTCGGCGAAGGCCGCGCCGACCGACTGGTTGCTGGTGTTGCCGGTGCCCGGCTTCACCTCCACCGCGTCGGCGGACAGGTCGCCCGGCACGCCGTTGGGCGTGAACCCGACCGAGTCGGTGCCCGCGAGCGGGTCGTCGGGGTTGGTGAACGGCCGGGCCGGGTCGATGATCGGTTCGAGCCTGCCGCCGTTCGGGTCGGATTCGACCAGCACGTCGTTGGCCAGACCGCAGGAGTTGTTGCTCAGCGCGTCGATATTGGAGCGCGCCAGCGAGTACGCCGGGTACTGCTGGGTCGCGCCCTTGATCAGCGAGAGCACCTCGAACAGCACCATCAACCCGACGACCACGGTCAGCGGGATCGCGGCGAACTTGCGAATTCGTCTGCCGCGCGCGGTTTTCGCCGACGGCACCGGTTTCACGTAGTCCTCACGCAGCGCGTACCAGCCGACCAGGGCCAGTGCGACGCCGAACAGGATCAGCATCACGGTGTTGGAGTTGATGCCGCTCACCGAGATGGTCTTGTCGAACCACGGCACCCCGTAGCTGGACACGTACCAGTAGCCGTTGATGCCCGAGAACGACAGCGCGAGCACGAACAGCAGTCCGGCAAGGAAGATCGCCCGGTTCTTGCGTGAGCGCAGCGCGCTCTGTGACACCGCCACCGCCGTCACCGCCGCGAGCCCACCCGCGATGCCCGCGTAGGCACCGAAGTGGTGGGTCCACTTGGTGGGGTTGAACATCATGAAGAAGATCGTGCCGAACACGATCCCCATCAGCCGCCAGGTCGGACCCGAGGCGATACCGGGCACCTGACGGCGGCGCAGCAGCACCAGCAGCGTCGTGAACAGGCACAACAGCATCGTCAGGAACGCGAATCGGCGGGCCAGCGAGCCGTCGACGGTCTCGACGAACATGTAGTAGTAGCGCAGGTAGTCCTCGTACCAGGCCAGGTTCGGGCCGGTGGCCTGGCGCACGCGGTTGGCTTCCTGGATGCCGGCGAAGGTCTGGTCGCCGTAGACGACCACCAGCACCAGCAGACCCGCCGACGCGATCGGGGCCAGCAGCGCGGTCGTGCCGAAGACGCGATGACGGCGCACGACGATCCGCACCAGCGGCCGGATGCCGGCCAGCAGCGCGGCGATACACATCAGGCCGGTCGGGGCCGCGGCCAGGGTGAACGCCGCGATCAGCACCGCCACACCGGCGGGCAGCAGGCGCCCGGTGGCGATGGCGCGCTCGATCGACACCCAGGTCAGCAGGGCGCCGAGCGCCACGATGGGCTCCGAGCGCAGGCCGTTGTCGAACGGCAGCCAGAACGCCAGGAACACCAGGCCGCCGGTCCACAGCGCCACCTTGCTGCGCTTGACCGCGTTGCCGAGGCGGGGCACCACCTCGCGGCTGATCACCATCCAGCACAGGATCGCGCAGATCAGGGCCGGGACGCGCACCCACGGGCTGGCCGTGGAGACCTCGGCGAACACCTGGATCACGTAGTAGTACCAGCCGAACGGCGCCTCCGGGACGCCGTACCAGCGGAAGTAGTTGGCCATGTAGCCCGCGTCCGGGGCCACGCGCACCATCGACAGGATGTAGCCGTCGTCGGAGGTGTTGGCGCCGACGAAATGCCAGACCAGCAGCGTGCCGATCACCGCACCGTCCGCCCAGGTGGGCTTGAGCCAATTGCGCGGCAGGAAGCGGCGGTGGCCGCGGCCGTCGCTGCCGTCGAGGGCGCCCAGCGCGGCCAGCGCGAGCAGCGTGCACAGCACCGCGGCGACGATCGCGATCAGCTTGCTCGGCGACGGACTCGACGAGAAGCGCGTATCGATCGTCGAGGTCAGCGAGAGACCCGGCGGCACATCACCTTTCAGGTCCGTGAACACGCCGACCACCTGCGGCCGCAGATCACCGAGCAACTGCCCCTGCACCGGCACCTGCGCGGTCTCCACCACGCCCGGCTGCCCCGCGACCGGCCGCTCGATCTCCTTGGTCAGCCCTGCGAACTCCGCGCTGGTGCGGCTCTCATCGGAACTGATCCTGATCGCCGAACATCCGTCCATCGCCGAACGATCCGCCGAGGCGACCACCGCGTTGCGATCCACCACGTCCACGGCGGTATCGGACACGCGCACGAACAGCGCCTCCAACGCGGCCCGATCCCCCTGCGGCGGCGCGGTCGCCAACAACATCCCGCCCTGCTCGGGCAGCGTCGCCACCGCCGAACACGGAATCGACACGTTCAGATCGATCGGCACCTGCGACATCAACGGCGCCTGAAGATTGCCCAGGGAACCGTTCTGCGGCCAGTTCAACTGCGCGGTCGTCTGCGTCACCGGCAAAAACGGCGTAGCCAGCGCGAACGCGACCCCGAGTAGACCCGCGACGATCGCGATCCATCGCGCGACCCGAAAGTCCTTCGCGGAAGCCACCGGCTCGGCAGGAGGCTTGGAGAGAACAGCTGTTGCGGCGTCTGGCACGGTTCGACATGCTATCTGCCCGCCGCCACGCGCGAGGGGTCGCACGCATACCCGAGCCGATCAGTGGTGTGACTATGCACCGGACCACGTATCGCCTCGGTCCTGCACGTGCACCGAGACGACGAGTCGCTGGCGTCGGCGATCATCACTGCTGTCGGCCAGGTCGAGTCCGCCGGTTTCGCGGTCGTCGGCGTGCGAACGGAAAATCTCGTGACGCTCAAGACGATCGCGGCGCGAACCACCCGTACCTACGAGAGCGTTCGACGCCTCGCCAATGGCGACCGAGGCCCCGGCGGGTTTCCCGCGCCGATGAGCGGTGACGGCTACGCGCTGTACTCGTGGACCGAGGTCGCGAGGTGGTTCGCCGAGCACTACGGGATCCCGGATACGACCACGCGCTACGACCGAATCGTCGCCGCCGCCGACCATTTGGTGCGCGCTCGCCAATTGCTGGGTGGCGAAACCGGACAACTCTCCGCTCTTGCCAGCTGAGCGCCGTCACCAGCAGTTCCTCAGTACACGGCGCTCCGAGCCGCCCGCAGCTGTCGGGTTGCTCAGGCGTTCGTCCTAGACTCGACCGCATGACCAAGGTGAATCTCGAAACCAATTACGGACCGATCGTGCTCGAGTTGGACGACCAGGCCGCGCCGAATACGGTCGCCAACTTCGTCGACTACGTGAACTCGGGCCACTACGCGGGCACCGTGTTCCATCGCGTCATCCCCGGTTTCATGGTGCAGGGCGGCGGCTTCGAGCCCGGCCTGAAGCAGAAGCCCACCAAGGCGCCCATCCAGAACGAGGCCACCAACGGCCTGAAGAACGACAAGTACACCGTCGCGATGGCCCGCACCAACGACCCCCACTCGGCCACCGCCCAGTTCTTCATCAACATCTCCGACAACGCCTTCCTCAACCACACCGCCCCCCAGGGCCAGGGCTGGGGCTACGCCGTGTTCGGCAAGGTAGTCGACGGCACCGAGGTGGTCGACAAGATCGCCGCCGTCCCCACCGGCAACGCGGGCCCCCACCAGGACGTGCCGGTCGATGACGTGATCATCGAATCCGCTTCTGTGGCTTGATTCTTCGATAACAGCGGGCCGTCACCGATTCCCCGGTGACGGCCCGTGCGGTTTCCGGTCAGCCCGACCAGCGGGCCCTTTTCATCCTGCCCGCTACGCCTTGGTAGCCCTTGTCCGCCATGGTGCGGGACAACATTGTTCAGCTGCAGAACGAAAAAGGGCTCACTCTAACCAGTACCGATGCCTTCGGCGGAAAGCCTATAAGCTCGACCGATAGCGACGTCTACGGAGCCCTCTTGCACCCCCCAATCCGAAGTATCTCGTGCAGAATAGGCAGCCAGGGATCATCAGCGAGGGGTTCAAGCGTGCGGTAGCCGTCTCCAAACCCATAATTAACCAAGAAGGCAGAAATATCGTCGGAAAACCGGGCGAACTCGTGAGTATCCCACTGAACCCATACTGCGCCCGAGGTTCTATGAATGAATATTGGCGATATATCTACCAAGCCGCAGCAAATCCAATCTTCCCGACCACCATCGAGAGAATCGCAATAAAATTGGCTGCCATCAAGGTCCTCGGTTCCAAAAATAGACACAATGCCCATTCGCGGACCGTTTGTCATCGAGAGAACGCTCGCTAGCCCATAGAATACACCGGCTACCGCTCCCATTTCTCCGTGACCACCGGGCATGTCACCAGCACAGATACCATCGGGATGACGCGCAAGCACCGCTCGCGCACGCTCGACCAGATCCGCCAACTCGGCTACCACGTGAGGACCTCTATCCTATTTGGTGTCACAACTAAGATTTCGTATCTGAAGCTTCGGCAGGATGAAAAGGGCTCAGTGGTGCTTGCGCATTTCCGGCGCTGAACTAGCGCCTGAAATAGTGCCAGTAGCCACCGAGGTGGACATACTGGTGATCTCTATCGTCGGTGGGGATTCGGCCGTCCGGTAGGTACACGAACCCGCTGGTTACGCCCGGATAGTACCTCGACAGGAAGAATGTACATTCTCCGCCGGGACCACCCCCGATATGGTGAAACTCGTAGCTTCCAACGGTTCTGCTCTGATATGGAACACCGAACCGTCCGCTTTCCAGCGAACCGCATTCAGCGGCTGCCCGATCCATATCGCCGCGTGCCAACTGCCAGCCGATCCGGCCCGGTACAGAGAACCCCGACACCACGATCGTGGCGATGATGAAGCCGGGAACCAGCAGCCCCCAACGCCACCAATTCATGTACTTCCTCACCCCGGCGATGATCACCAAGACCAGCCAGACCAGTACCGGAACGGCGATCACAGGGGCGACGAAGAGCAAGACCTCCTCGTCGTCGAACACCGGCACACTCGCCCACAGCCGCCAGGCACAGCACAGCAATGTCGCGACGCCCGCTGCCGCCATCCAACCTTTCCACGCGGTCGGCAGCGGAGGCCTGACACGCTCAGACAGTTCTGTCGTCATGCCGATACTCCGTATTTCCGTTCGCCTGGCCCTCATTCACCAATGTGTACCGTAGCGGCACCTCGACGGTGAGCTTGTCTGTCATCGAAACATCTCTGACCTACCGCGGACCCCTCGCTCGACAGCACAGGGAACTCCTGTCACCTACTTGGACGCAGCAGAGCCCCGATCGGTTCCATCCGATCGCCAGATGGCGATTCACAGTTCCCACAGCGCCGATATCGGCATCGCGCGAAACTTCGGCCCGAAGGGCAAGGTTCGGGTTCCGGTATAGAGGACGATTCCGGCGATGAGATCATCACCGATGCGGTCGTGCAGGTGTTGCAACCCGGTGAAGTCGTCGCCGCGGACCGTGTTGGCCGCCTTCACCTCGATCGCCACCACCTGGCGCCGACGGTTCTGCAGCACGATATCGACCTCGACCTGGTCCCTTGTTCGATAGTGGAAGAGGTCGACTTCCTCATCGCACCAAGTCAATTGGCGCGCGATCTCCGAGGCCACGAAACCCTCCAGAAGTGGTCCGGCGACGTCGCCGACTCGGCCGAGGGCGTGCGCGTCGAGCCCACACAGCTTCGCGGCGATTCCGGAGTCGACCATGATGACCTTGGGCATCGAGACCGCCCGCGAACTGATGTTTCGCGACCACGCGGGAATCCGCTTGATCAGGAAGACCTCTTCCAGCAATCCGACGTATCGCTGGACAGTCGGATGCGTCAAACCGAGTTCGGTACCGAGCGACCGCAAGTTCAGCAGTTGCCCCGACCGGGCGGCCAGCAGCTGGGTCAGCGCGTGCATTTGCGGCGCCCGGTGAATCTCGGCAAGTTCCGAGACATCGCGATTGATCAGGTCGGCGACGTAGGAGTTGAAGAACCGCGAACGCCGCTTGCTGGTTCGACCCAGCGATTCGGGGAACCCGCCGCGAACGATGCGCTCCATGTACCCGGCGCGGGACTCGTCCGAGTAGTGCTGGACGTCCGGACCTTCCCGGAAGACCGCGTCTACGAATCCATCTGGTGCACCGTCGATTTCGCCCTGCGCGAGCGGCCATAGTTCGATGGTTTCCATTCGACCCGGCAGCGCGTCCGGTACCGACCGCAGAGCCATGACCCGGGCGGAGCCGGTCAGCAAGAACTGACCTGGCGTTCCGTCGGCATCCACGATCTCTTTGATGCTCAGCAACAGTTCGGGGGCTCGCTGAACCTCGTCGATGATCAGCGGTCCGGGCTGGGCGACAAAACCTGACGGGTCCCGTTGGGCCGCGAGTCGAGACTCCGTATTGTCCAAGCTGTTCCAGGCCGCCCCTCGCGACCTTCCGATACACCGCACCAGCGTGCTCTTGCCGCACTGCCGAGCCCCGTTCACCAGAACCACCCTGGTGTCGGCGAGCGCTTCTTCCACGAACTTCTGCGCATGCCTCGGCAGGAAGATGCCGAGCGGAGACGCGGCAAAACGTGTGGTCATAGCCCCATCATAGCAGTTCCGACTTTCCAATTGCCGGAGGTTGATTTTCCAATTGCCGGGCAGTCGCTTTCCAAAAGTCGTCGGCGACGGTTGGGTGGGCGTGGTAGTCGCCGAGGCGCAGGACGGCGTGGCCTCCGCCGTCGGCGGGGCGGCGGTTGAAGCGGGCGTGGGGGCGTTGCGGCCATCGTGTTGGAAGTAGTTATTGGGTTGGGTCGCAGGGGGTTTCACGTCGGCGACGTGGAAGGTTTCCGGGCGCCAGGTGCCGGGGGCGCACGGCGGGATGACGGCGGTGCGCGGATGTCGGCGCTGTTCCAGGAACTGGCCGACCAGACCGACGAGTTCGGAGACCGCATCACCGATCTCTGGCGCAAGTCACTACCGATCGCCGACGCCGGCGGCCTCAACCTCCTCGGCACAGCCACCGCCATGACCGCCCGCCTCCACACCCTCGGCCCCCACGGCGACCCCCTTGAACAGGCCATGCTCCTCACCATCGCCTGGGCCGACCGAGCCAAATCCCAACTCCAAGCTCGAGTCGACAGCATCGAAGAATTCCGCGCCCAAATCAGGGACGAGACCGAACTTCCCGGTTGAGTGCCCGACTCCTATAATCCCATTGCGCGGCAAGTGCGCAATGATCCCATCGATCGCGAACAGGCAGGGTCTGCAAGAAATTGAACCTCCACCAGCTTCGCTACGCCGACCCAGGGAAGTGGCAGGCAGCGGCCAATGATCTTCTTACCGCAGCAAAGGATTGCGAAGAGGCCGTCCAAGAGATTCACGCCAACGGTTCCCGCCGGCTCGAAGAGTCCTGGACGGACTACCTCGGTGACATTGTTCGGAGCCGAATTTCAGATGTGACGGGCAAGCTCGAGGAGATTGGCGTACTCCTGCGCGGCGCTGTGACAGCTTTGGATACTCTGGAAGACGCCGCCCGAATCGCGCAGGCACAAGCAGGATCAGCGATTTCGGCGGGCACGGTCGCTGGCCTGCACCTGGTCGGTGACGCCTTCATCGTACCCGCCGACCACTATGACCCAGATGCTGCGGCCGACGACTGCAAACGCTACAACGCGTTGATCAATGATGCGGTCGATGCGGCGGATCGCGCAGACCAAGAGGTTGCCGGGGCACTGAGAAAACTCAGTATCAGCGTGAACAGTAGTTCGCTCGACGAAGCAATCAAGCAACAGTCCGCGGCAGTGTCCGACGCGCTTGACGCGATCAGGGAAACCCTGCCGCAGGAACAGCCACCGGATGTCGTCAAAGCATGGTGGGACGGACTTGCCGTCGACAGACGAAAACAACTGATGCTCGCGGTCCCAGTCGAACTTCACAGCCTCAACGGCTTGCCCGACAGCGTGAAGAAAGACCTCGAAGGCTCCAATGGGTATAATGCTGTGAAGGCCGTCGATTTCGCACGAACCCACGCGACTGATACATCCATCGACATATTTCAGAATAATTGTGCCAATTATGTTTCGACTACGTTGACGGAGTCCGGTCTGGCACCCAAAGGATCGATGACTACCGACGAGAATGGGTGGGGCCGCAGCCGAACAGCTGGCATGGACTTCGATCCCCCCGGCCCAGGGTCGATCCAGGGCCTCAGCCACACCGATACCTGGTTCAATGCCGAAAAGCAGAAGAACTTCTTCCTAGAAAACGGTGCGCAGGATGTGGGCACCAGCGGAGCCAAACCTGGCGACATAATCTACTGGGAACACACGCAAAATGTCGGCGACTACAAGCCTGGCGAGGCGCACCATACTGCGATAGTTACAGCTGTACTACCCAATGGTGATGTCCTCTATTCGCAACATACCAGCAATGGAAATGACTTCAGCCTCACCGACAGAATCGGCTTTTCCAATCAGGATGGCGGTGCGCAGAATATCCGCGTAATCAGACCGAAGGAGACCTGGTAGGTGAATCGAAACCTACTCCTACCCGCAGGATTGTTCATCGCATGTTCTACCGTCGCGTTGGCGATCCTCACGGCAGTTGACGGCCGACTCGATAAGCGCACCGAGATGTTGCGCGCATCTCGGTGCACGGTCGCGGTCCCAGTTGCGAATAGCACCACCATGCTCAGTTGGCTGGCGGTCCTACTACTTGCCGTGGCAGGAATCGCCGTTATATCGTTGGGTGCAGTATCCATTCGATCCAAACGGTCATCCGTGAAGGCCCTCATCGTCTTCACTGCCACGATCGGCGGAATAATTGCTATCGGATACGGGCTCATCGTTGGAATATCTATCGCTTACCCAAGTTCGGAGGAGCCGATCTCTCCCAGCTACCACCCCTGCGTAGTTCGCACCTGAAAGGCCGAGCAATGACGGACATCTGCATTGATCCCGCAGCAGCACGCGCGGCAGGAGTAAATATATCTATCAACAGTGCAGAATCGCACACGCGCGTGGAACAACAGTTCGACGAGATTGCACCGGCCCAACAAGCTAACGAGGGATGGGCGACAGGGGTCGCTCTTACCGACTTCGCATTCATACGCAAACGCGAGATATTGGAATGCTTGAGCGAACTCGAGGGTATCGGTCAGAACATCGTCACCGTCGTCACCGCCCGAATGAGCGTTGATGAGCGCTACGCGACCAGCCTCGACCGCGTCGGGAAAGCAGTCGAAGCTATGTCTCAATAGCTTCTCGCGAGATCCTTGGACCAGCGCGCGGCGGCTATGGTGCGCATTGCTCCTCGAGATGGTGCGCATAGCTACGAAAACTTGGTGCGCGTTCGGACAGCATCACGGTCGATGTCACTGATTCTGCGCGGGGATGGCGGACTGGTGGGCGCGATCTCTCGCGCCTCGCTGAGGACATCCGCCGCGGCGACGGCCGAACTCGGCGGTGCGACCGTACTACACAACAACGTCGACTACGACCGCATCGCCGAGATCACCGGCCAGCCGACCGAATGGGTAGCTGAGCGCGGATCACTCTGAGAGTGACGATCCTTGGACAGAACCGCCTGATTCCGGTCTGCCTCGAATCAAGCACTGCGCTTCCCGAAAATCGTGTCGTCGCGCGCATGGTCGAAAAGCCACGTGTCCAGTCGTGCGAGCGTTCGCAGCGTTGGCTTTTCCGTCGCGTCGTGGCGAAGACCGCGCGCGGCCAGCCATTCGTTCACGTCGCGCCACAACCACAAGCCGCCCGCTGCCAGGTTCGTCGGCGCCGGAAAGGGTTGGCTGCCACTGCGCTCGCCGCGCACCCAATTGCCGACCGCCTGCCGCGTGACTTGCGCCCGATCGGCGATATCCTGCCTGGTCACCAAGTCCGCGTAGGTTCGGATCACCGCGATGCCGGCAGCCTTCAGCACCCGCACCGCCTCGACTCCCGCCGCGAAAGCCGCGGGTCCGGCCACCGTGACCGTGATCAACGTCAACCCACCGTGACGCTCGACGACGCAGTCCCGTTCCGCTTCAACCAGTTCGATCTTCGGATCGAACGCGTCCACGATCGCGTCGACTACAAACATGAACTCGCAGTTCACCGTTGGTCCTGGCTTGTTCGAGGGGCTCGGTTCAGAGCCCCGAATGGAGCACCCAAGGGTGCCGGTGTCGTAACCATCCCTGCCCGCTTCCCCGCACCGAACCCCGATTTGCGTCCTCGGCCAACACAATTGGCCCCACGCCCGAATCGGCGTGTGGCGGTGTCGGACCTGGTCGCAGGTGTGCACTCCCGAACCGACCAGGTGCGTACGTGCGAGGCGTACGACGAAGGTGCTCGCAGGAGGCTGGGTAGCAGGGTTGTCTGTCCCTCGGTCGGGCTCTCCGATAACGACCGACAGGAGCGGCCGGGCCCGGACACGACACAGGTGGCCCGTCACCAGGGCATACGCAGACCCCTGGAACGACGAAAGCCCGACGCATGATGCGTCGAGCCGTTGCAGGTAGGATTTCACCCTACGGTGCGAACAGCTGTTTCCTGTTTCGTACCCAGGCCGTTCGGTGAGTTGGCGCTCACCGGGCGGCCGTTCTTGTTCCTGTGACGCTACACACTGTTGCTCACGCTAGCAACTAGCGAGTTCCCGCTCTGGCCAGCGACTTCCGCGAATACTCACGCCCTGGCGACTCCCACGCACCGATCGACAATGAGTCGCCGCGCAAATTGACGCGACCCTATGCCCTGGTCGACCGTCGACACACGCGGCCTTTCGGAGCCCGCTCCGGTAGCATCGCCCGCCATGAGCACTCCTGGGGGGAGCGGCGTCCCGCCGCTGTCGGTTGTACCCGCCGAAGTCCAAACCGTTGGACGCTACGTCTACGGCATCGCCGAGTCTCTGCGCACCGCCCTCGACTCCGCGCACTCCGATGTCGACACACTGCTCGCCAGCGGCTGGACCGGCGACCTCGCGACCGTCTTCGGCACCGGCTGGACCGAGACCCGCGAGGGCGGGTCCACAATTATTGCCGCTTTGACGACGATGGCCGAAAAACTCGGCATCACCGCCGAAACCTACCAGCAGCAAGATATCTCGTACGCCAACGCTCTGAATATGTCCAGCCTCGATCTTCCGGGGCTGTAGATGGAATCCCAATTCTCGGTGGATATGGAGCAACTGGATCAGATCGTAGCGCGCCTCGCCGGTCTGGCCGGATACGTCGCTGACCATCTGGACCAGATCGATGACAAGGTCGCCACCCTGCAAGGCGGTATCTGGGAAGGTGTAGCGGCGGAGGCATATCAGGTCGCGCACACTCAATGGATCAGCGGGGCAAAGGAATTCGCCGAAGGCTTACGCGATATGAGCACTGCGGCGAAATCGGCACACACCCGCTACAGCGGTGCCGCTGATCTCAACAAGAAGATGTTGGGAACCGGATAGCGCATGGCTTGGACTATCGACACCGGCATGTACTACGACGCCGGAAACAAATGCCAACTTCTCGCCAACGATCTCAGTCTTGCACTAGGACCCCTCAACGCTGCTTTGCAAAACGAGTGCGGTGGCATGGCGGGCAATCATGACAGCTGTGACAATTGGATCAACACCTACGACCCCCACGCTCGCGACATCGTCACCTTGGCCGCGACCTTGGCCAACGCCTTGCAACGCTACGGCGACGTGCTCAAGGCCAATGGTTACAATTGGTGGTACTCCAACCGGACTACAGCCAGCGGGACCGAACCCGTCAAACCGACTGAATCCGAGCCGCTCTACGATTCGGGAATGGCTTTGCCGGTCAGCGCGCGCGGCGACAATGGTCCCGGCCTAGATGAAGGTGTCGTCGTCGGGCTTCTCGAGCGAGTGGGCCGAATCCCCAACGGCGACACCACGAAACTCGCCACCGCACGCGATGCCTGGAAGGCGTTCGCCGAGAATATCAACGTCACTGGCGCCGCCACTCGGATAAACGGCGTGAAGGCCAAGTTCGCTGACAGTACCGATCCCAACATCATCGCCATCGACGAGAAGCTCGCGACGCTCGAGAAGGCCGCGACCCTGCTGGCCGAGGCAGCCAAGGGAATCGTTACCCCACTCACTGAACACCACAGCGAGCTCGGCAAGATGCGTGAGGACATCGGCGACAAAGTCGCCGCAGCCGCCGTCGAACTCGGCGCCGCGATCGCGATGACCGTTGTACTGGTCGGCGTCGTCGCCATCTTCACCGCGGGCACGGGCGCCGTCGCGGCTGGCGCGGGCGGGACAGCCGTGACAATCCAGATCGTGGAAAGCACGGCGGTCGTCATCAAGAACGCGGTGAGCGTGAGCAGACTGGTCACCGTAGTGGGGGCCGTTGTCGTTGCCGGTACCGCCAGCGGGAGCTTCACCGCGATCCCCGACCTGACCAGCGCCGGAGTCAGTGCGGCAATCACGGCCATCGCAGGCATGGCTGTCTACGTCGCCGCCAACGACGACGCTGTCCCGGTCGATCGGCCCAAGAAGGTGCCGACCTCTGGCTCAGGTAAAGAAAAGGCAACTGATGTACCCAGCTGGGCCAAGGGGCGTCCGCCGTTCGTAGGTGAAAGTGGGAAAGAGTATGCGCGTCGCCTAATGGATGAGCAATACGGGCCCGGAAACTGGGAGGGAACGGGACCAAAGACTGAGTTCAACAAGATCAAGAAATACGGAGACCGTTCCTGGCAAGACCCCAAGTAGCACGTAGATGGAGATTTGAATGGACGAGGTATTTATTGTCGACCACTGGTACGAGCTGGAAGATGGAGAGGAGGTGATTCGAACGATCGGGCTGTACTCTTCGGAATCGAAAGCGAACGAGGCGGTGGATCGAATGAAGAATTTGCCAGGATTTCGTGACAACCCTGACAATTTCAGCGTGGATAAGTACACAATGGGTAAAGATCATTGGACAGGCGGATTTCTTTCCGCAGGTTCATGAGCGAACTATCTGAGGAGATTTGATGGACTCGGCGTACCTGCTCGAACATACTTACGTAACGGAGGGTGGCATCGAAGAGTCTAAGCGGATCGGCGTGTATGCGTCGGAAGACGCCGCACGAGCGGCTGCCGCGCGCCTTAGATCTGAGCCAGGATTCTGCGCCTATCCCGATAATTTTGTCGTACAGCGTTATGTGATTGATTTAGATTATTGGTAACTGGTCAGGTAGCCAGCAGGGTTCCGTCAAAGTCATGACATGAGGTTCTGACCAGCAGATTCGGGCGTGTCGCTGGTGCGGACACAGCCACAACCCCGAGATGATCATGGTTCCTATACCCGATCGTCGAAAGCCGTTGCTGTGTCCGCGTTTTCATCATCGCCGGTCGCGAACGCGAGCGCCACTGCGGGGCCGCCATCGCCCACTCTGGCCGACTCCGCCCACGACTACCCCGTTTCCACCGGTTTGCTGGAAGTACTTGCCACAGCGCCCGATCCGCGTAGACGACGTGGCCGACGCCACTCACTGGCGGCAGTCGTGGCCCCGGGGATTAGCGGCGACGCTGGCCGGTGCACGATCACTCACCGCGATCGCTCAGTGGGCCACCGACGCCCCCGCATCTCACCGCTGCTGCGCAGCGATCAGGTGAAAGTGGTGCGTGCGGGGATGTTCCTTGCCTCGGAGATGTCGACCCGAGCGGTGCCGCTGCTAGTGCCTCGTCCAGGAAAGTTGCTTCGGTAACGGGTGTCGAGTTGATCGCGCGCCTGTGACCGGTGATGCTGCCCGGTGGAGGTGATGCCGGTGGCCAGGAAGCCGGAAGTGTTTGTGCAAGAGGTGAGCCCGGAGGAGGGCCGCCGACTGCAGAAGATCACGAAGACGAGCATGCAACCGATCAGGATGCGGCGTGCGATCGTGGTGATGGCCTCGGCGCAACGCCAGCCGGTCCCCGCGATCGCGAGGTTGATGCAGGTCGGCGAAGCCTATGTGCGGCAAGTGATCCACGACTTCAACGAGCGGGGGTTCGATGCGTTGGACCCAAAATGGAGCGCGGCCAGACCGAGCAAGGTGGATCGGGCAACGCGTGAACGCATTGCCTGTATCGCCCGGTGCTGCCCGCGAGACCTCGGTTGGCCGTTCTCGGTGTGGAGCTTGTCGAAACTCCGAGAAGTGCTGGCCACCAACAAGATCGCTGAGATCAGTCGTGAGACTCTGCGTACGATATTGAAGGCCGAGGGTGTGTCGTGGCAGGCGGTCAAGACCTGGAAAGCCGGCACCGACCCTGAGTTCGCGACCAAGATGCACCGCATCCTCGACCTCTACGACCACCGGCCCGCCGACGGGCGGGTGGTCTGTGTCGATGAGTTCGGGCCGTTGAACCTGCAACCCCGTGCTGGTCGCGGCTGGTTTCCGCGGCGTAAGCCGAAGCGGTTGCGGGCGACATATCACCGCACTCAGGGTGTTCGGCACCTGCTCGGCGCCCTGGATCTGGCTACGGGGAAGATCCATTACCGGATCCGGGATCGTAAGCGGTGGCAGGAGTTTCTCGGGTTGTTGAAGTCGCTGCGAGCCCGCTGGCCAGGCGAAAGGCTCTATGTCGTCGCCGATAACTTCTCCCCGCACAAGCGGGCCGAGGTCCGGGACTGGGCCGCGGCCAATGATGTGGAGTTGGTGTTCTTACCGACGTATTCGTCGTGGTTGAACTGGATCGAGTCCGAGTTCGCGGCGTTGCGCTACTTCGCGTTGAACGGCACCGATCACCGCAGCCATGGTGAGCAGGATGCTGCGATCGGGGCCTATATCCGTTGGCACAACCAGCATGCCCGACCCAAGCGTGACTTCGCCGTCAACTCCAAGATCCGGCGACCGGATTACCTACCGAAGGTTGCTTGACGAGGCACTAGTATACGAACCTTCTCCTAAACACGGGACTCAGCAACGTGGTGACGCTGCGCCTGCACCGACGAATCCCCAGGAGTCACTGGATAGATCAGTACAGATCAAGCCGACGTCATCGCGACGAGTTGCGTATGATCCCGAGACCGGGGAGTTCGACGTATTCGATGAGACGCACCCAGGAAAAGGGACATACCACGGACACCAAAGGACTTGGGACCAGCTGACACAGGAGATGCAGAATGCGCTCGTCAAAGCTGGAGTCGTGAACAGGAAAGGAAAACCAATCGAATGAGATACGAAGAACCAGAGCCGATCGACCGGGCAGCGGCGATAGTGATGCTGGAATCGGGGGATGCCGAACAGGCTGAAAGTGCGATTATTCAACTTGCCTTGTCAGATCCGGATGGAAATTGGGTGATTTTGCAGGCGCTCAGACTTCTGAAATCAAGAATTGGCAGCGTGCGGGCAACTGCGGCGACCGCTATCGGGCACGTCGCGCGCATTCATGGATCGGTGGACAAAGACACAGTGCTTCCCGCATTACACGCACTGATGACAGATCCGGAAACTGCCGGTCGCGCCGAAGATGCGCTCGACGATATCGAAATATTCGCGAAATAGCGCTGCCGATCTCATCGGTCTCGATCTGAGGAGTTCTCCGCAGCGCCAAACGATCAGTGCGGACCCACGAAGTATAATGCAGTGCTAGCAGATCAGTTCATACATTTCCGCGACTACTCATTCGACAATGGCCTCGACCACAAGTTTCAGTGGATCGATATCAAGAATTACGCGATAAGCAACCGGGATTACAGCAACGAGACTCTCCTGGCCGAGTTGATCAGCACCGATGAATATAAGGATGACTATAGCTGGTTGCGATATCGCATAGCTCTGATCGAATGGCACTCATCGTATTGACTGACGATTGAATCGGCGCAATCTCATCGCCGGATTGAATTCAACGCGCCCGTTCATTGTCCCAGTAGTTGGGCGGGAACTCGCCCGGGTGCGGAAGCACGAGAACCCAACTGACATGGCCGCGAAAATATGCGCACTGCCGGCTGTGCGGCGAAACATCCAGAAAGGAGCGGTACCGATGGACGGCAGCGATTCGGTGGCTCTCCAAGCCACCGACGTCTGGTATTACTCCCCTCACGACGAGACCGCGTTCTTCGAGTGGTTGGGCAAGATCCGAGCGGTCCGATCGTTCGGAGGCGAACTGCGCACACTCGAGATCGTGGTCAGTACGCCGATCGACGAGGAGTCGCTGCGCGAACTGCTGGCACTGTTCCGACGGTACGACATCGACATGGCACCGCTTCGCGTGCTCGGCCACCCAGCCGTCGATCCCTGGTTCCATGATCCTCGAAAGTACTGGCACACCGACGTTTTCGGGACTCCACATGGCTAAGCGAAGATTCCTTCGCCATCGAACGCTCCACACGAGGTTGCGGGAAGCCGCCCTGGCTGCTCTACGTCCGCGATCATGTCGGCACTGTGCACCTGTACAAGTTGAACTCGGGCTGCGCCTGAGCGGTTTCGGGAGGGATGGGATCCATGGACGGTGTCGAGTATCCGGAGATGCGGGCGGCTGTGTTGGCGGCGGTTCGTGCGTTGGCTGATCCGGATTATCAGGAACGGGTCTGGTTGCGGCGGGAGTATCCGCATTCGCGCTTCTACGACGATTTCGACGCAAGCGTTCACACGCTGTATGACGACTGCGTTGTACTGCCGGACCCCTCGCTGCGGATCGGCTCCATACTGGTGAGCAGCGAAGAAGTCGATGCGTTGTTCCATCTCGGTCGCGTGCTGACGCCGCTCATTGATGAACTCCGCGATGCACCGGATGCGACCTATGTCGGTGATCCCCGGTGGAGGGCTGTGGTGATGGCCGCTCGTGCGGCGGCAGTACGTGGTGCTTGCGCGGATCGCGCCGGCGGATTTCCGGGCGGGTGGTGGCCTGTCATGTGAACCCGGGTTCGGGGTTGTTCTGCGGATCGGGCCGACTTTCGTATTGTGCGATGAAGCGCGGATGCGCGCGGACTGCGATTCCCCGGCGATCGGCCGTGCGACGTGCGTTCAAGGTCGGTTGGACGCGGTTGAAGAGAGTGACCAACACAATCATGCCGATCGGAATCCAGCCGGGAAAGATGGCGAAGGCGAAGTACTTGGCGAGATCCATTCGACCAGCTTGCTGCGCTGCGAGTGCGCCGACCAGCGTGCAAATAGCGGCGAATACGCCTGCGAGAAACGCGAAACTGTACAGCCCGGTGCGAAAACGACACCAACAGCACATGGGCAGTTTCGCGTGCAGGACGGAATCCGCATCGGGTATCCGCGAAGCGGACTTGTTCAATCCCTTTGTCAGCAACCCGTCCTCCCCGATGTAGGACTCCTTCAGACCGTACGCGGTTGTGTATTGTTGCGTCCCATCGAAAGTTATCGCGGTTTCAGACCAGGCGACGGCGGAACGGCCGTGCTGAATGCAGATCGGCGGTAGCGCTTCGGTCAGCGTGAAACGGGAGAAGCGCTGGTCGACCACATTTCCTGACTCCACGTCCCGACTCGCATCGATTATCACCTCGTCACGTCGCACAGCTAGGCCAGCCATCCACGGTCGCGCCGTTGTTGAAAATACAGGTCATCATCATCCAGATCGACCTCGAGCTCGTCTGCTGACATCACTTACTCCATCTCAGATCTCCGACTGCTTCCTCACTGAGTTGGACGCATCGGATCTCGATTCGTTCCGCAATGTGAGGCAAGTCACTTCGGTTGGGGGATGTTCGATGCCTGCCGTCTCGGCCGTGA
>NZ_JBHSQN010000007.1:0-83388 GCF_042658545.1 Nocardia lasii | reverse complement strand
GTGGCCGCTCGGGCGGTTCTCGCGGCGATGGAGCGAGACGTTACCGGCACGGTGACGGCGGTCGCTCCATTTTTCGGCGGAGTTGACCGAGGAAGGTCAAGGCTGGCGGTAGATTCCGTGGTTGCCGACTCGTCGCCAGATCAAGACCGGGTCACCGTCGCCGATCTTGTCCAGATGAAACGTAGCTCGACCATCGGGAGCTGCGAAATTCCATGTCAGCGAGTAAATTTCGGTATTGTTCAGGCGATGTATCCGCAGCCGCTTCGGCCAAGGCGGACTACCCGCGAACGCACCCTCATCGATCGCGGGGAGAAAATATTCGCGAACCGCCGACTGGAACAGGCGCTGATGTTCTATCGGCAGCCGTCGGAAATCATTCCGAAATGCGTCGAGAACCCGGTATTTCACTTCGCGTGCTTCTCGGATTCGGCAGTCAGCCCAGCCAGGTCGGCCAGGAACGACTCCGCATCGTCGAAGGTGCGATACCGCCCTGCGTCGAGATCAGCCTCCGCCTCCCGCTCCGCAGCCTGGTGACCTTCCGACCAGAACCACATCTCATCCACCGGGACCGGCAAGGTGGGCCGGAGTTCGATGACCCCGTCACTACGCTCGGCGATCTCCAGTTGCGCTCCTGGCTCGTCGAGGCGGTACTTGCGACGCAACTCGGCTGGGAGCGCGACCGTGCCCCGCCCTTGAACCGCTGCATACCCGTGGTAGTTGCCCATCCACCCATGATCCGCCGTGACAGCAATGCAGTCAAGCAGTAATACCGCAGACGAAACGGGCCGCTCGGAGGATTCAGGCGGCCCGTTCGGGGGGGTTACAGCGGCAGGACGTGGTGCTTGCGCGGGTTGCGCTGGATCTTCTTGTCCTGCAACAGTTTCAGGGCTCGGCGGATTTCCAGGCGGGTGGTGGCCGGTTCGATGATGGCGTCGATGAAGCCGCGTTCGGCCGCTACCCAGGGGGTGGCTACGTTCTCGTTGTAGAAGTTGATCAGGTTTTGGCGGATGGCGGCGCGCTGGTCTTCGGGGGCCGCGGCGATCTGGGCGGCGCCGAGGAGACTGACGGCGCCCTCGGCGCCCATGACGGCGATGCGGGCGGTGGGCCAGGCGAGGTTGATGTCGGCGCCGAGTTGCTTGGAACCCATCACCGCGTAGCCGCCGCCGTAGGACTTGCGGACCACCAGGGTGATCTTGGGGACCGAGGCTTCGACGTAGGAGAACAGGAAGCGGCCACCGCGCTTGATCACGCCGACCTTCTCCTGTTCGACGCCGGGCAGGAAGCCGGGGGTGTCGACGACGAAGATCAGCGGGATCTCGAAGGCGTCGCACAGGCGCACGAAGTGGGAGGCCTTGTCGGAGGCGCGGGCGTCGAGGGCGCCGGCGGCGGCCATCGGCTGGTTGGCGACGACGCCGACGGTGCGGCCGTCCACGCGGGCGAAACCGGTGATGATGTTCGGGCCGGTGTCGGCGCTGATCTCCTTGAACTCGCCGTCGTCGAAGATGCGCAGCAGGATCTCGTACATGTCGTAGCCGGCATTGTCGGAATCGGGCATGATCGCGTTGAGTTCGCGGTCGGAGTCGGTCAGCTCCGGCTCGAGACCGGGATTGACCACCGGCGGCAGCTCCTGGCAGCTGCTCGGCATGTAGCTCAGGTACTCACGCACCCACTGGAACGCCGCCTCCTCGTCCTTGGCGACGTGGTGGATGTTGCCGTACTCGGCCTGCGTGCGCGCGCCGCCGAGCTCCTCGAGGCTGACGTCCTCGCCGGTGACCTCTTTGATGATCTTCGGGCCGGTCACGAACATGTGCGCGGACTCGGTCGCCACCACGACATCGGTGCAGATCGGCTGGTACACCGCGCCACCGGCGCAGTTGCCCAGGATCACCGAGATCAGCGGGACCATGCCGGACAGCGGTTCGACGTTGGTCGCCATCCAGGCGTACCAGGCGAGCGAGCTGATCGCCTCCTGCACGCGCGCGCCGCCGGAGTCGTTGATGCCGACCAGCGGAATGCCGACCTTGGACGCGTATTGCATGATGCCGCACAGCTTGCGCCCGAACGCCTCACCGACCGAACCGCCGTAGACGGTCTGATCGTGGGAGAACACCGCCACCGGACGCCCGTCGACGCGACCGTGCCCGACCACGACACCGTCGCCGTAGAGGGCGCTCGCGTCGCCGGGCTTGCGGACCAGGGCGCCGATCTCGACGAAGGTGCCCGGGTCCATCAGCAGGTTGATGCGGTCGCGGGCGCTGGGGATGCCCTTGTGCGCCCGCTTCGCGATGCCCTTGGCACCGGCGGGTTCCTTGGCGAGCTCGAGCCGCTCCTGAAGATCGGCAAGCTTTTCGGCGGTCGTGCTCACTTACTTATTCTCCCTTTGCGGAAATCTCGGCCAGCTTGGCGGCGAGGTCGGCACCGATCTGGCCGATCCGCGGTTCGTCGACAATCTGCAGGTGGTCGCCCGGAATGTGGACGACCTCCAGGTTCGGAATGAACTCGTCCCAGCCGCCGTTGGGCTTGCGGTCGGCGAAGCGGGGCTCGAGTTCGATCGCGCCGTCGTGATAGCGATCGGCCAGGTACAGCACCACGTCGCCGTCGTAGCGGCGCGGTTCGGCGGCGGTCAGCGCGCGGTTCTCCAGCCACGAGGTGCGCTGGTGTTCGAGCACACCGCCGGGGATCTTGGCGCCGGAGAGCTTGATCAGGTCGCTGATCATGGAGAACTGCTCGGCGTCGGAGGCCGCGGCCAACTCCTCGATCTGCTCGCGGTCGAGCTCGGCGGGGACGTTGTAGGTCTTCTTGGCGAAGGCCTGGTAGCGCTCGAGGCGACGCACGCGCTCCTCGGGGCTGTTGTCCTCGTCCTCGACGGTGCGGGCGAGGTCGATCAGACCGACGTAGCGCACGTCGGCGCCTTCCTCGCGCAGCAGCTGACCCACCTGCAACGCCAGCACCGCGCCCAGCGACCAGCCGTAGAGCACATACGGGCCCTCGCCCTGGATCTTGCGCAGCTCGGGCAGGTACTCGCGGGCACGCTCCTCGATGGAACCGTCGACCCGCTCGAAGCCGTACATGGGGGTGTCGGCGGGCAGACGCTTGAGCAGCGGCTCGTAGACGAGGGTGTTGCCGCCGGCGGGATGGAACACGAACACCGGGGTGGCGTCAGATCCGTCGACGCGGGCGCGCAGCGGATGGACGAAACCGTCCACGTCGGCGCCGCTGTCCTGCAGACCCCGCACGATGTCGGAGAGCTGTTCGATGGTCTCGCAGTCGAGCACGTCGTCGACGGTGACTTCCGCGCCCACCCGCTCGGTGAGGCGTGCCGCCATCTTCTCGGCGAGCTCCTCTTCCAGGATCGGGAGGGTGTTGAAGATGCCGCCGGGCGAGGCGCCGGTGACGACGGCCCAGGTGGCGTAGGTGAGGCGTTCGGCGGCGTCACGCGGGGGGACGTTGTCCTCGTCGCCCGCCGCGTCGGCGAAGTAGTCGATGTCGGCGACCGGTTCCGAAACAGCCTCGGCCGCGGCGGCCGGAGCATCGACACTCGCGGTCGCGTCCGACACCGACTGCCCCGCGACACCTTCCGGCGAAACCTCGGCGCGCGCCTTCTCGGCCACCGCCAACGGGTCCTCACCCGCCGCGATAGCCGCCCGCGCCGCTTCCACGAAGTTGGCGTCGACGCCCAGCTCGACATCTTCACCGGCAGCCTTGGCCGCGGCCTGCTTCTCCGCCATCGCCGCGACCTCGTCGCGGTGCTCGATCGCGTAGCGCAGCACCTTCGACACCTCGTTGAGGCTGGCGTCGCGCACGGCCGAGATCTGCAGCTGCGGGATGTCGAACTCGTATTCGACGCGGTTCTTGATGCGCATGGCCATCAGCGAGTCGAGGCCGAGCTCCATCAGCGGGATCTCCATCGGGAGGTCCTCGACGGCGTAGCCCATGGACTCGGCGACGATCACGCACAGGCGCTGCTCGATGGTCTCGCCGCTGTCGGGGCTCCACCGGTCACCGGTCGCCACGGCGATCTCGGCGGCGGTCGGCTCGGCGAGGGTGGCCGGAACCGCCACGGCGGCAACGGGTTCGGGCAGGGCCGCACCGGAGGTGACGACCGCGTCGAACAGCAGGGTGAACCCGGCGCCGGACTTGGCGTGCACCTGCACCGACGCGCCACCGAGGTGGGGGGTCAGCGTGGTGGTGAGCGTGCCGGTGACGGGCAGGGCGGCGTGCGGGTGCGACACCGCGACCGCGACATCGGAAAGCACCTGCGCGGCAGCGGCTTTCACCAGTGCGGTGAGGTCGCTGACCGAGGCGGCCTGGATCTCCCAGGCGTGGCGGCCGTCCGGCATGGCGACGTGCGCGCCGGGCACGCGAGAACCGCCACCGGAGGCCATCGACACCTTGGGCCAGTACTCCTTGCGCACGAACGCGGTACGCGGCACATCGGCGTAATCGCCTTCGGGCAGCAGCGAACTCAGGTTCACGGGGTGGCCGTGCACGTAGAGCTGAGCCAGCGCGCTGATCACCCCGGCGGACTCGTCTTCCTTGCGCTTGAGCGTCGGGATGAGCTGCGCGTCGTGCACGCCCGCCGCGAAGGTGGTGCCCAGAACCTGCATCAGCGCAACGGAATTGGGGGCCAGCTCGAGGAAGGTGGTGTGCCCGGAGTCGACGGCGGCCTTGACCGCGTTGGTGAAGTACACGCTGTGGCGCATGTTCTTGACCCAGTAGGGCTCGTCGTGGATCGGCTCGGAACCGGGCTTGAAGAACAGGCCCTCGTGCACGGTGGAGTACAGGCCGGTGGTGAGCGCGGTGGGCTCGATGCCCGCCAGTTCGGCGGCGAGTTCGCCCAGCAGCGGGTCCATCTGGGAGGTGTGCCCGGCGCCGCGCGTGGGCAGGATGCGGGCGAACTTGCCCATCGACTCGACCTCGGCCACGATCTGCTCGACCTGCTCGCGCGGGCCGCCGATCACGGTATTGGTCGGCGCGGCGTACACCGCGCACTCCACGTCGGGGTATTTCGGCAGCAGCTGGGCCACATCGTGGGCGCTCAGCTCGACCAGGGCCATATTGCGCACCTCGTCGTCGGTGAGCATCTGCTCGCCCTCGCCCATCAGCCGCGAACGGGCGCAGATCACGCGCACCGCGTCCTCGATCGACAGGCCGCCGGCGATGTAGGCACCGGCCACCTCGCCCATCGAATGACCCACCACCGCAACGGGTTCCGCGCCGTGTGCGCGCAGCACCGCGGCCAGGCCCAGCTGGATGGTGAAGATGCCGACCTGGCAGGTGCCGACGTCGTAGTCCTGGGCGTCGTCGAGGATCATCTCGCGGATCGAGTACCCGGCCTCGTCGACCACCAGCTCGTCGACCTCGTCGACGGTCTTGCGGAAGATCGCGTTCTCGCCGTAGAGCTGCTTGGCCATCTTGCGATGCTGCGAACCGAAACCGGACAGCACCCAGATCGGACCGGTGGACGCGGGCGAATCGGCGGTGAACACCCCGGCGCCCGGCTTGCCCTCGGCGATCGCGCGCAGACCGGCCACGGCCTCCTCGCGCGTCTTGGCCACGACCACACCGCGCGACCGCTGATGGCTGCGCTTGGCCAGCGAACGGGCCACATCGGTGAGCGGCACGTCCTGGCCCGCGCCCTCGAGCCAGTCGGCCAGATCGGCGGCGGCACGCTTGCGCCGCGAGGGCAGGTACGCGGACACGGCCAGCACGACCGGCAGCGGCTCCTCGCGCACACCGTCCCACTCGACGACCGCGACCGGCGCGGCCTCGACAGCGGCCTCGGTGATCGCGATGGCCTCGGCCACCACATCGGTGGACTCGGCCTCGCCGTCCTCGAGCTCGAGCGCGGCGACCTGCTCCGGGGACACATCCGCGACCGGCAGCGTCGGCGCCACGTACTCCTGCAGCACGACGTGGGCGTTGGTGCCACCGAAACCGAAACCGGAGATACCGACGGTGGCGGTGCCGCTGTAGCGGGGGAACTCGGTCGGCTCGTCGACGACCTCGAGATTGGCCTGCTCGAACGGGATGTACGGGCTCGGGCCCGCGTAGTTGATGTTCGGCGGAATCACGTTGTGCTGGAACGACATCAGCACCTTGGCCAGCGCGGGCACACCGGCGCCGGACTCGAGGTGACCGAAGTTGGTCTTGGCCGAACCGAGCAGGGCGGGCTTGTCAGCCTCGCGGCCACGGCCGATCACGCGGGCCAGGGCCTCGGCTTCGATCGGGTCACCAATGGGGGTGCCGGTGCCGTGGGCTTCGATGTAGTCGACCGTCGACGGGACGATGCCTGCGTCACGGTAGGCGCGACGCAGCACGTCGGCCTGCGCGTCCGGGTTCGGCGCGAGCAGACCGTTGGACCGGCCGTCGCTGTTGACCGCGGTGCCCTTGATGACGCCGTAGATGTGGTCGCCGTCGCGCTCGGCATCGGCCAGGCGCTTGAGCACGATCAGGCCGCCGCCCTCGGAACGGACCATGCCGTCGGCGTCGGAGGAGAACGCCTTGATGCGGCCGTCCTCGGAGGTGCCGGGAGCGAAACCGAGCGTCGTCATCGGCATCAGCAGCGCGTTCACGCCACCGGCCAGCGCCACATCGGCGTCGCCGTCACGCAGCGCGCGCACCGCCTGGTGCACCGCCACCAGCGTGGACGAGCACGCGGTGTCGACAGTGACCGACGGGCCACGGAAATCGTAGAAGTAGGAAACCCGGTTGGCGATGATGCCGTTGGAGCTGCCCATGATCGCGTAGGCCTCGGCCGTCACGGGCACGTTCGGGTCGCTGTTGCCCAGCGCCAGCGAGGCGATGAACTGGAAATCGCTGCTCGAGGAACCGATGAACATGCCGACCGGCGTGCCCTTGAGGTCGCTCGCCGGGATACGCGCGTGCTCGAGCGCCTCCCAGGTGAGTTCCATCATCAGACGCTGCTGCGGGTCGATGCGCTCGGCCTCGAGCGGGGAAGTGGCGAAGAAGTCCGCGTCGAAACCCTTGAGGACTTCCTGATCGAGGTAGCCACCGCGGGTCTTGCCCGCGGCGACGGCGGCGGCCACGGCCGGGTCGGTCAGGAACTCCGACCACCGCCCTTCGGGCAGCTCCCGAATCGCATCACCGCGACCGATGATGAACTCCCACGTCGACTCGGGCGTAGTCCCCGCCCCCGGCAGCCGAGTAGAAAGCCCAACCACCGCGATGTCATGCGCCTCCGAAGGCGCGAACGCGGCCGTGTACTCCGAGGAATCCTCCGGCTCGAGCTCCGGCTCACCGTTGACGATCACCTCGGCCAGCGAGGCGATCGTCGGATGCTGGTAGACCACCGTCGGCGTCAGGATCACGCCGGTCAGGTCCTCGATGTCGCCACCGAGGGCGAGGGCGTCGCGCGAGGCCAGCCCGAACTCCTCCATCGGTCGATCGACGGTGATCATGTCGATCGACTGCCCGGTCGCGTCTGCCACCCAGCGACGTAGCCATTCGCGCAACTCGGCGACCGAGAGTTCGGTCGTCTCGGCGGAGATGTCGGAGTTGGGGGTGCCCTCGTTGTTAGCCATCAATTCCTCAAGCTACCTGTCTGACTACAGGGCGCGCCGTGGAATGGTGCCCGGCATTGCTCTACCGGGCACCATCACCGAACCGGTGGGCCGATTACTCTTCCGGTGCATCGGGGAAAGCCTGCTGGGTGTGACCACCGCGCAGCGTTCCCTCGAGGTAGGCGGCCTTGCAGGCGCGCCGGGCGATCTTGCCGCTGGAGGTACGCGGGATGGAGCCCGCGGGGACCAGCAGGATGTCACGGGCGGTGACGCCGTGGCGTTGGGAGACCGCCGCGCGGACCGCGTCGGCGATCGGGGCCGGGTCGGCCTTACCGGCGCCGGGACCGCGTTCGGCCACGATCACCAGCTGCTCGGACGCGTCGTCGACGTCGAACTTCAGGCCGGAGTGGCTGTCGGCGGCGAAGACCTCGCCGGGCAGTTGGTTGGCGGGCACCGCGAAGGCCGCGACGAAACCGGGCCGCAGCGACTTGGACGCCTCCTGCGCGGAGAACTCCAGATCCTGCGGGTAGTGGTTGCGTCCGTCGACGATCACCAGGTCCTTCACGCGACCGGTGATGTAGAGCTCACCTTCGAAGTACACGCCGAAGTCGCCGGTGCGCATCCAGTCGGCGTCGGGCGCGGTGCCCTCGGCGTGACCACCCTCGACCGGCTCGGTGACCTTGTTGCGGAAGGTCTTGCTCGACTCCTCCGAACGACCCCAGTAGCCGATGCCCATGTTGTTGCCGTGCAGCCAGATCTCACCGACGTGCCCGTCGGGCAGCTCGCGACCCTTGCCGCTGTCGGCGGTGTCGGGGTCGATGATCGTGGCCCACTGCGACAGGCCCACGTACCCGCAGGAGACCTGCGCGATGGCGGACTCGTCGGACTGGTCGACGCGCACCATGCGGCCCGCGTTGAGCTCGTTGCGGTCGACGTAGACGTACTTGGCCTCGTCCTCGGCCTTGGTCGCCGAGACGAACAGCGTCGCCTCCGCCATGCCGTAGCAGGGCTTGATGGCGGTCTTGGGCAGGCCGTACGGGGCGAACGCCTCGTTGAACTTGCGCATCGAGGACACCGTCACCGGCTCGGAGCCGTTGATCAGCCCGATCACGTTCGACAGGTCCAGCGACTCGCCCGCCTTCGGCACGCCACGCGCGGCGGCGTGCTCGAACGCGAAGTTCGGCGCGGCCGCGAACGTACCCGCGCCGTCGGACACCGCGGCCAGCTCGTTGATCCAGCGCGAGGGCCGACGCACGAACGCGCTCGGCGACATGATGGTGATGAACTTGCCGCCCACGGCGGGCAGGATCACCGTCAACAGGCCCATGTCGTGGAACAGCGGCAGCCAGGTGACCCCGCGCGAGTTCTCGTTCATGTTCAGCGAGTTGATCATCTGCAGCAGGTTGGTGCCGACCGCGCGGTGGGTGATCTCCACACCGGCGGGCACCCGGGTGGAACCCGAGGTGTACTGCAGGTAGGCGATGTCGTCGACCGCGGTGTCGGGACGCACCCAGGACTCGCCGAGCGTGTCCGGGATGGCGTCGACCGCGATGATGCGCGGACGCTGCGCGGCGGGCAGCGAACGGAAGAACTGACGGACACCGGCGGCCGAGGAGGTCGCGGTGAGGATCGCCGCGGGCTCACAGTCACCGAGCACCGCGTGCAGGCGGTCGGTGTGGCCCGGCTCGTCGGGATCGAACAGCGGCACCGAGATGGTGCCCGCGTAGATCGCGGCGAAGAAGGAGATCACGTAGTCCAGCCCCTGCGGCGCGAGGATCGCCACCCGGTCGCCCGGGTTGGTCACCTGCTGCAGCCGAGCGGCCACCGCGCGCAGCCGTACACCGAACTCCTGCCAGGTCAGCTCGTGCACCTCGCCGTCGCGCTCCCGCGAATAGTCGATGTAGCGGTACGCGAGCGTATTCGCATCGTTACGGGTGTGCTTCTCGACGTGATCGACCAGGGTTCGACCCTCGGGAATGATGATATTCCCGGTCGAGTCCAGGTAGTCGTCGAAAGTCTGTTCCATTCCTTCTTCTCCTTGCGAGGACACGCGATGACAAGCTTTGCGGCCTCGACTCGCTATATCGCCACCGGACATCGGACTCACGCAATCGTGCGTCGACAACCTGCGGATTTTCGAGCGGTCTGCGCGGTGACCGCTATCGGCTAAATGTTCTCAAACCAGAGTCATGTTACAGAGAACCCCCCGCTCAGTCCTCCCGCAGCAGGGGAATGACGGGTGCGAAAGCGTCCATCTGGGTGGGGAAGATGCCCACGTACGACATCGACGTGAGTTGTCGCACACGCTTGACCTGTTCGGCGATTTCCTCGAACGTGCCGATCGCGATGTACGGCGAGTTCAGGATATCGTCCGCGGTCAGCTCCACGTCGACCTCGAGGTCGGGGTGCAGGCCGCGTTCGATCGCGCGCAACGCCATCTCCGCGGTCTTCTCCCGATCGTCGGTGATGACGATGGCGGTGATCGCCCAGTTCAGCTCGATATCGGCGAACCGGTCACCGGCGGCGGCCTTGACGATCTCGACCTTCTCGATCGTCTTCTCCAGGGTGATCCCCGAGAGCAGGCCCTTGCCGTTCTTGGTGGTCTGCGGCACGACCGAGACGATGTCGGCGTGCTTGGCGGCCAGCGCCAGCATGCGCGGGCCACCGCCGCCGGTACACAGCGGCGGGCGCGGGCCCTGACGCGGACGCGGGGTGCCCTTGATGCCACGCACCTGGTAGTGCTTGCCCTCGAAGGTGCACTCCTGGCCGCGCAGCAGCGTGTCCAGGATGGTCAGCGACTCGTCGAGCTTCTCCAACCGGATACCGGGACGCTCGTACGGGATGCCCGCGTTCTCGAACTCTTCCTTGATCCAGCCCGCGCCGACGCCGACCTCGAGGCGGCCCTTGGACAGCACATCGAGGGTGGCCAGTTCCTTGGCGAGCACGACAGGGTGGCGGAAACCGTTCGCCAGCACCGAGGTGCCGAGGCGAATCTTGTCGGTGGCCTGCGTGAGCGCGCCCAGCGCGGCGATCGGACCGATCTGGTCGCCGAGGTGATCGGGCACGACGAACGTGTCGTAGCCCATCTCCTCGGCTTCCTGTGCCGTCTGAACGAACTTGCGCGCGCCGCCCTCCTGCTTGTTGCCCTCGCCCGCGGCTGCGAAGCGGAACGGACGCAGCGGCGTACCCAGCGCGGTCACTTCACCGACGGGTGCGGCGGCTTCGGTCATGAACTCTTCGCTCCTGGGGAGATGGGTACTCGGGCGCAATTCCCAGCGCACTTTACAGCGTGCGAGCCATCCGGCGTGCGGATGTCACAGCGGGGCGTGATCCATGGCAATTCGCGCCCCGCTGTGACTGTGACAACTCCGTCAGGAATGGGGCGGATGTGGTGCGTTCTCGATGAGGTTCGCGGCCCAGTTCACGGTCCACTGGGTGGCCGTGGTGCCGTTCGCGTCGACGGTGTTGGTCGCGTACAGCGCGTGCACCGGGTTGCCCGCCGAGCGGATCAGCGCGCCGAGACTGCCGAGCGCGTTGAGCGGGTTGAGGGCCTCGCGCGGGGCGTCGCAGATCATGTCGCCGGGGGCGCAGATCGAGATCACCTTCGGCGCCAGCGTGCCGAAACCACCAGGTCGGGGGCCGGTCATGCTGATGCCGGGCACATTGATCCCGCGCAGGGCCACCTCGGCGCCCTCGCCCGCGGGCGGCGGATTGCCGATCTCGGTGGGCTGACCGGGACCGGTCGCGGTGCGGCGACCGTCGGCGATCACGGTCACGCCGAGCACGTTCGACTCCGGGATCGGGCCGTTGCCCGCGCCGATCTGGGCGGCCAGGTCACCGGCGATCACCGCGCCCTGGGAGAAGCCCGCGATCACGTAGTTGGTCAGCGGGCACTGCTTGTGCCGCTGGGCGAGAACGTCGGTGGCGCGCGCGGTGCCCTCGGTGCGGCTGACGTTGTAGGAGGCCTGCCCGTCGGGCGGCAGCGCGATCGGGTTCGAGAACTGGGCCACGTACGGGACCGTGTACACCTCGAGCCGGTCGTCGGGGAACTGCGCGCGCAACGGCCCGGACACGCTGAGCATCAACGAGATCGGGTTCGCCCGCGGGTTGTACGGATCGTCGGCGCTCGACGACTCCCACGTGCCCGGGATGGAGAGCAGCATCACATCGGGGCAGTCCGCCGACTGCGCGGTCGGCGGCGGCGTGGTGGTGGGCGGAGTCGTCGGCGGGGTCTTCAACCGGCCCGCGAGCAGGTACCACAGCAGCATGACGACGATGATCGCCAGCACGAGCAGCGCGAGCACGGTGAAGCACCCCGCGGGCCAGAACCTGCGGGTGCCCTTCGACCGGGAATTCACTAGCAGTAGGTCTTGTTCGCGGCGGCGATGTAGATCTGAGCTGCCTTGTCGACATCCATCTTCGACTCGTCGAACGCCGGGTCGGTGCCCGCCATCGCGCCCACGAAGGTGGCGATATCGGCCTCACTGGCGCCGCTGCCGTTGGTCGAGCAGATGTAGGTGGCCGCGGTGATCGCGCTGGTGGTGTCGGTGGGGTTGATGCCGTTGGCGGCCAGCTCGTCGAGGAACGCCTTGTCTTTGCCGCCGGTGGGGGCGGGCGCGGTGGTCTGCGGGATCGGCGCGGGCGCCTCGGCGGAGGGGCTCGGCTCCGTGCTCGACGGCGCGTCGCGGGGCGGCTCGATGACGACCGGCGGGGTCGTCGTGGCCGCGGCGGCGGCGCTGGTGGACAGGGTGGGCGTCTGCGACGCGGTCGAGTCGTTGTCGCCACAGGCCGACAACAGGGCGACGGCAGCCAGGGCCGCGACCGATCCGGCTACCTTGCCAGGGATCCGATGCATGAAGATGTCTTTCCTCGATCGTTCGTCAGGGAAGCGGTCGTGACCAGGCTAGCCGCACAATCCGCCGCCTCGCCCACCGCTGCGCGATGCTCAGAGAGTTCTCAGTCCGAGCTCACACCCCGTGCACTTCGGATTTGCCGTCGCGCACGACGATGAACCCGGTTTGGAAGTTCTGCTGGATTCCGCCGGGCACGGTGAACTCGTCGCTGACCGGATACCCGAGTCTGCTGTTCTCGAACCCCTGCGCGCCCCACGCGTCCAACAGCGGGCCGTTGCGCACCGACCAGGCGCCCGAGAGCGGGCTCCAGTAGATGTTGCCGCCCTCGAACCGGCTGAACCGGCCCAAATCCTTCAGCGGCGCCTCGGCGGCCACCGGGAACCCGAGCGCGCTGTTCTCGAAGCCGAGCAGGCTGTACTTGTCGAGTACGAAACCCTGCACGAGGTGGGCGCCGGTGGGCGGGCTGTAGAACATCGGACCGTGTTCGAAGGACTGCACCGAGCCCTCGCGGCTGGGGGTGTGCGCCTCGGCGGCCACCGGGTAGCCGGCCGGACTGCCCTCGTAGCCCTGCCTGCCCCATTCGGCCAGCAGCGCGCCGCGCACCACCTGGGCGCCGGTCTGCGGGGTCCAGTAGATCGAGCCGCCCTCGAAGGTCTGCATGCGGCCGCGACCGTCGGGCAGACCGTGCTCGTCGCCGGTGGGCAGGCCCAATGGTGAACTGGCGCTGCCGATTCCGGCGTAGGCGCCGCCGATGCGCCCGGACACCGCGTGCGTGCCGGTGGCGGCGGAGTGGAACACCCGACCGTTCGGGAAGTCCTGCGCGATTCCGCTCGCCGCGGGGTACTCGGCGGTCAGGCAGTGACCCAGCCAGTTCGCCGCCTGGGCGAAACCGGCGATCGCGCCGCCGAGCGCGCAGTCGGAGCCGCCCTGGTCGGTGCCGAGCGCCGCGGCGGCCTGGTTCCAGGACTGACGCATCTCGAAATCCCAGTACGGCCACGAATGTGTGCCCGCCGGACGGTAATTCGCCTGCACGGGGATTTCCAGCTTCTCGAGCTTGGCCACGAAATTCTGGGTCGAGAGCCGCGCGAGGATCTCCAGACCGGTACCCGCCCAGTTGTCGCTGACCAGCGGCACCTCACCGAGCGAGTCGTGCGCGCCCGCCAGACCGCTGCCGCTGGAGACGTACATGCTGACGTCTTTGAGCTTGTCCGCCAACAGATATGGGTCGTGGGCCTCCCATTCGGGGCTGCCGGGGGGACCCCACATCGCGCCCGCGTCGAACCCACCCGCGTCCTTGTTCGCGAACGTGATCGCCTGCGGCATACCGAGAGTGGTGGTGGTGAGCAGGCCCGAGTAGGAGGCCACGTACTTCATCAGGCCGGGATTGCGGCCCGCGAGGTTCATCGCGGCGGTGCCGCCCATCGAAAGACCCTGCACCCCACGCACATTCGTGGTTCGCCAGTCACGTTCGAGGATCGGCAGCAGTTCCTTGGTGAGGAAGGTCTCCCACTTGTAGGTGAAACCGTTGTCGGGGGCCAGCCAGTCCGAATACCAACTCGCCTGACCACCGACCGGCAGCACCACGTTGACGTTCTTGTCGGCGTAGAAGCCCTCGGCGTCGGCGTCCTTGGTCCAGCCGTTCTCGTCGTCCTGCGCGCGCAGACCGTCGAGCATGAGCAACATCGGGAACTTGGCGTCGGGACGCAGATTCCAGTCGCGCGCCAACAACATCTGCACCTGGATCGGGGTGTTCATCGCCGCCGAATGCACCCACAGCGAAACCCGCCGATCCGAGAGCCATTCCACCCGCTGCACCGCGGAGACACCCGGCTGCGCCTGCACGGGAACGGTGACGGTCGGCACGAGCAGCGCCGCCGCCACCGCGGCGATCGCGAGGATCCGCCGCATCGGCGCCGAGACACTATGGACACGATGTTTCGTCACACGCGACCTCCCTATCTCAGATATGGAGACACAGCCTCACCGTCGGTTGTACCGCAGCCGATAGGGATAACTGGGGACGACACGCATGGCCGGTAGCGGACAAAAGACCGGCCCACCCAGGGGGTGAGCCGGTCCTCGAGGTGTTGCTGAGCGGAAACTACTAGGCGCCCAAGGCATTCAGGATGTGCGGGCGAGCCTTCCACAGCTCGTCTTCCCAGTACTTCCACGAGTGGGTACCGGAAGCGCCGATGTCGTAGACGGCGTTGATGCCCAGCGAGTTGAGACGACGCTGGAACGCCAGCGTGCTCACGAACGAGATCGCCTCGATGGCCATCGCGTTGCTGGTGTTGTAGTAGCCGCCGAGGCCGACCGGGTTGTCGTGCTCGGCGGGCAGGCCGTTGGCCGAGGAGATGTACATCGGCAGGCCGCGCAGCTCGGGCGCGAACACCATCGGGTCCATCCGCAGCCACGCCGAGCTCCACGGCGAAGCCATGGCGTCGACGTTGAAGCGGCCCGCGTCGAGCATCATCACGCGGATGGCCTCACGCATGCCGGGGGCACCCCAGTTCAACGGGCCCGAGAGCGAGGACGCGTGCTTGAACTGATCGCGGTTCAGCGCGGCCAACCGCAGCGCGGCCGGGCCCGACATCGACAGGCCGAGCACCGCGTTGTTCTTGCGGGAGACGCCGTAGCCCTCGAGGAAGGTCGGCAGCTCCTCGGTCAGGAAGGTCTCCCACTTGTAGGTGGTCTTCTGGCCGTTGGTGTTGGACGCCGAGGTCCAGTCGGCGTACCAGCTGGACTGGCCACCGACCGGCATCACCAGGGTGACGTTGTCGTTCGCGAACTGCTGCATCGCGTTGGTCTCGAAGGACCAGGCGTTGCGGTCGTCGCGCGCGCGCAGGCCGTCGAGCAGGTAGAGCGCGGCGTTGCCGCCGTTGCGCGCCCACTGCACCTGAACCTTGATCGGGCCCATCTTGGACGGCACCATGAGCTCTTCGTACCCACCGGCCGGCGCGCGCAGCGCGGGGGCCGACACCGGGGCGGCGAAGGCGGTCGGGGCCGCCGCTCCCGCGGCGATCGGCAGCACCAGGGCTGCAGCGCCGACAGCTAGAATTCGATTACGCCAACCACGAGATGCCGGCGCGACGGCCTTGCCGAAACGCATGTGAATTCCGCTCTCTTTCTGCTGTTGTGGCATGCCAGACCCGTCTCCGACGCCGACACGACCCCGACAGTCCGTGCCGATCGGACGGGTGAAACTACGATCTGGTCACACTTACGCTCGCTGGAGGATATTCGACCAGCGAATTAACTGCAAGGGAAGCAACTTTGGCGGGTTGATGCGTTTGTGGCATCAACCAATATTGTTCGACAGATCCGGGATCATCCGCAGGGCTTCGTCATTCCAGTTGCTCCAGGAGTGGATGCCGAAGGCGGGGAAAGAGTAGGTGACGTTACGGGCGCCGAGCGTGGCCATCCTGACCTCGAAGGCGCGGGTATTGGCCAGCGCGAGAGCTTCCAGTGCCATGCCGTTGACGGTGCCCATGTTCGGGCCGTCGAGATCGGTCGGCAGGCCGGAGGCGGCCGCTATCCACAGTCGGGTGTTGTTGGCTACCAGGTTGGGGGCGAAGACGAACGGGTCCATGCGCAGCCACTGTGGGCCCCACGGCGGTGCCATCGCGTCCACGTTGTAGCCGCCCGCGTCGAGCATGGCGATGCGGATGGCCTCGCGCATCGCGGGGGCCGAGATGTTGAGGTAGCCCGAATACGCGCCGGCGAAGGAGAACTGGTCCGGGTGGTAGGCGGCCAGGGTCAGCGCGGCCGAACCGCCCATGGACAGGCCGAAGATGCCGTTGCGGAAGCGGTTGAAGCCGAGGCGATCACCCAGTGCATTGCGCAGATCGTGGGTGAGGAACGTTTCCCACTGGTAGCGGTAGCTCTTGCCGGGGCCGCCCGATAGGGCGTTCGCCGCGCCGGAACCCGAACTCGGGGCGCCGCTTCCGGGGATGCCGAAGAAATCGCTCGGGGCGTTCCAGTCGGCGTAGAAGCTCGACATCCCGCCGACCGGCATCACCACATTGATGTTGGCGGCGGCCAGCGCGTTGGGGATATCGGTTTCGATCTCCCAGCCGTTGAGGTGTTCCGGGGCGCGCATGCCGTCGAGCAGATAGGCGACGCGATTGAGATTGCCGTCGTGGGCGCGCAGCACGCGCGTCTTGATCGGGCCCATTCCCGAGTCGACCCAGAAATCGAAGGCATGGCCGTTGAATCCGGCGGACGCGGGCGCGATACCCCCGCTGACGGCCGTCGCGATCGGCACCAGCAGGGCCATGGAAACGCCCGCGGCCAAGCGACGAGCCCAGGAACCTCGAGCGGCGGTCTCGCTCGACGCACGCTTGCGGCGCAGTGTTCGCATTCGACTAGACCTTTCTTCCCAGACCGAACGCGCAAACCCCGAGCTACGCAGTCGGATCCCTCATCGGACGTCGAGAAGAACCCATCCAGCGCAAAACGGACGATTCAACCTCGACGCATGCTCACTGTGTATAGATCGGTGACGAATGCACTACATGTTGCTGGAAAGTGACCCGAAGCACAACTACTGGTGATCTGTCGCAGATAATTCGTCACCACAGTTCGCTCGGATCGTGACTGTGTTTATTGGCGGCTGGCGCCGCGGTTCTCGGCGCTTAACTCCGCCTCTTCCCTCGCTCCGGGTACTCCTTCGTCGCACCCTCCGCTCAGTCCAGAGGCGGAGGCGCGCCGAGAACGCCCAGGGGTGCTGGACCCAGGTGTTTGAACTGGGTGGGGCGTTGGTGGTTGGGCGGGTTGTTCTCGCGGTGCTT
The DNA here is from genome assembly GCF_042658545.1 of Nocardia lasii. Classification (NCBI taxonomy): domain Bacteria; kingdom Bacillati; phylum Actinomycetota; class Actinomycetes; order Mycobacteriales; family Nocardiaceae; genus Nocardia; species Nocardia lasii. Next base: position 66,222 of record NZ_JBHSQN010000007.1, on the reverse strand, counting down.
GCCGGGGACATCCAGGTGTACCTGGCCTGTGTGCGTGGCCCTGGTGTTTGAACTGGGTTTTCGGCTGTGGTGCCAGCCGCCGATAAACGCAGAAAACCGCCCGGTGCTGACGAGGCACCGGGCGGCTTTCGGGGTCTAGCGGGGTTACTACCCGATGTTCGCGGACAGGTCCGGGATCATGCGGTAGACCTCGGCCTCCCAGTTGCGCCAGTTGTGCACGCCGGTGATCGGGAAGTCGAAGTGCGCGTTGCCGCCGCCGAGGGTGGCCATGCGGACCTGGAACGCGCGGCTGTTCACCATCGCGAGCAGTTCCAGCGGCACGCCCTGGATGATTTCCATCGGGTTGGACACGTCGCCGGGGCCGGGGATACCGGCGGCGGCCGACACCCACACGCGGGTGCCGTTGGCGACCAGACGCGGGGCGAACACGAACGGATCCATGTGGAACCACTGCTGGCCCCACGGCGGCGCCATCGCGTCGATGTTGAAGCCACCGGCGGAGAGCATCGCCACGCGCATGGCTTCACGCATACCCGGCGCCGAGATGTTCAGGTAACCGGAGAACGAGCCCGCGAAGCTGAACTGATCGGGGTGGTAGGCGGCCAGCGTCAGGGCGGCCGAGCCACCCATCGACAGACCGAACACGCCGTTGTTGTTGGGGTTGAAGCCCAGTCGACTCGACAGCGCGTTGCGCAGGTGCGTCGTGAGGAAGGTTTCCCACTTGTAGGTGTTCTTCTTGCCTGCCACCTGGGCGGGCGCCATCGACGAACCGGTCGCGGCCGAGCCGGTCGCGGCCGAACCGGTGGAGCTACCGCCCGAACCGGTGTCGAGGCCGAAGAAGTTGCTCGGCGCGTTCCAGTCGGCGTAGAAGCTGGACTGGCCACCGACCGGCATCACCACGTTGATGTTGGCGTCCATCAGGGCGCGCGCGACGTTGGTGTCTTTTTCCCAGCCGTTGAGGTCGTCCTGGGCCCGCTGGCCATCGAGCGCGTACACGACCCGATTGGTGTTGCCGTCGGCCGCGCGGAAGATCCGCGACTTGATCGGGCCCATCTCCGAGTCGACCCAGAAGTCGAACGCTGTGGGGTCGAAGCCCGCGTTCGCGGTACCGACGGGACCGGCCACCGCCGCGCCGACCGGCAGCACCACAGCCAAGGAGAGAAGCACCGATCGTTTGAGCCAGCTAGCACCCCTGGCTCTGAGACGTCCGCCACGCATTCTGTTATGGGCCTTTCCTCGTGCGGTTCGCGCGGAACCACGGTTGCAATGACCGCCGACTGTTTACCGGCACACCAGTGCGCCGACGGGCCGTTCCTCAGTGACCATATCGCTACCTACCCGGCCAGGTGTTACCGAAAAGTGATTTAGCGGTGAACGCCACTGTGAAATGCCTGGCCGAGGCGTTTCAGCGAGGTGGTTCCGGGAAGGGGTCTATCAAACCGCACCGCTGGATCTCGTACTTGGGTACCCGGTCGATGCGGTACTTGGAGAACGTGAGCGCGTTGCGGAAGTTGTGTTTGAACCGCTCGAGGTTCATCGGTTCGCGGGTGGAGATCAGCAGCGCCTGCGTCTGCGGGCACGACATCGCGGTGCGGGCCTGGGTGACCCACTTCTCGTCCAGGTACCAGGGCATCCACGGGTGGATGTCGACCATGCCCGAGTCGGCGACGACCCAGTCCGGGTACAGGCTCTTGTCGTGGCCGATGCGGCCGTCGGCGAGCCGGTCCGAGTGCGCGGCCAGCGGGTAGGCCAGGCCCATCGGGTCGATCACGCGCACGTGCAGCGGCACGTTCATGCTGGTCATGCCGAGGTTCAGGAAGTAGACCGTGTGTCCGGCGCCGCCCTCGGGGATCGGCTCCGGCGGCGGGTCGAGGTACCAGAAGGTGAACGAGGGCGAGTTCAGCAGCAGGCCGCCGTCGGGATTGGCAGCGATGTCGTTGACCATCGGCCGCATCCGGGCGTAGTCGAGGTAGTCCTCGGCGCGGATCGGGTGGTCGTGGCCGGTGTTGAGCACGTAGTAGATGCGCTCGTCGACGATGCCCGAGGCCCGGATCTTGGTGCCGGTGGTGATGGCGGTCGTGCTCGCCGCGTACAGCGACCAGGCCGCCGTGCCGAGCAGCGCGATCAGCAGCACCACGATCGACGCGCTCGCGGCGCGCCACCGGGTCGGCAACGGCAGGACCGCCACCGGCAACAGCAGCAGGAACAACTGGGTGAGCAGCATCCGACCGTGCATGAAGTCGCCGCCGACGCGGACCGCGTAGACCGTGAGCAGCAGACCGCTGCCCACCACCATCACGACCACCGCGCTCGGCGAGCGCAACCAGCGACGCACGCTCGACACCGACAGCTTCGGCAGCGCGAATCCGTACCGGGCCCCCGCGACCACCCCGGCGATCAGCAGCACGAGCAGCGGAACCCACAGGTAGTACGGGCCGACCAGATCCCACAGGTAGGTCAGGCCCTGGCCCCACTTGGCACCGCCCGCGTCCTTGGCGACCGCGGTGTTCGGGTAGGGCAGGCCGTAGTAGCCCATCCGCCAGATCTGGTAGCTCACCGGCACGATCCCGGCGACGAACACGATCAGCGCGCGCAGCGCGATCGGCCCGAACCGGAACGCGGGCATCGGCGCCAGGAAGATCATGCCGAGCGCGAGCACGCCGATCAGCGTGGCCTCGGGCCGGACCAGCGGCGCGAGCCCGGCCAGGAAGACCAGCCCCAACAGCGCGGGCACGCGCACCACCGCGGCCTGACTCCACCGGATCATCAGCCACCACAGCAGCCCGACCCAGCAGATCACCAGACCGCTCTCGAGCCCGGAGGTGGCGTAGTCGCGGGCGGGCGGCAGCGCGATGTAGACCAGCACGCCGGCCGGAATCAGCAGCTGCGAGGCACTGCCGCCCCACAGCCGCGCGGTGCCGAGCATCGCGAACACGATCGCGAGCACCGAGACCACCAGCGACACCCCGAGCACCACGTACTCGAGGCGGGCCTGGGTGAGCCAGGAGAAGAACCAGACCAGGTAGGTCCACGCGGTGCTGGTGTTGGCCTCGACCCGCTCGTCGTAGTTGAAGACCGGGCCGTTGCCCGCGAGCAGGTTGCGCACCGTGCGCAGCACGATGAGGCCGTCGTCGGCGATCCAGCGCCGCTGCCAGGCGCCGACGGTGAACAGGACGGCGGTGAGGACGATCCCACCGACGAAAGTGGCGCGCGACAGCACCGAGAAACGCGCGGCGCGACGCGGCGACTCGTCGTCGCGTAGCGGCTCGTATTCGGTTGATTCCTGCTCCGCTACCAACATCTCGTCAGGTGAGATAGACAGCGACACCTACCGCTCCGATCCAGGCAATAGCGAGGAACTGCAGGATGCGGTCCCCCAACGCGATCTCTTCGGGTTCACCGGCCTCGCCACCATCGACGTCGACCGCGTAACGCAGGATTGCGATGGTAAACGGGATCATCGAGATCGAATACCACTGGGTGTCGCGAGCGGAGTCCTGCTGGAACGCCCACAGGCCGTAGAACACCACGACCGCGGTCGCGGCGAGGGTCCAGATGAAGCGCAGGTAGGTGGGCGTGTAGTACTCGAGCGACTTGCGGATCTTGGCGCCGGTGTCGAGCGCGATCTGCAGTTCGGCGTAGCGCTTGCCCGCGGCCATGAACAGCGAACCGAACGCCATGATCAGCAGGAACCACTGCGACAGGGCGATATCGGCGGCCGCGCCACCGGCGACCGCGCGCAGCAGGAAGCCCGAGGACACGATGCAGATGTCGAGCACGGCCTGGTGCTTGAGACCCAGGCAGTAGGCCAGCTGGATGCCGATGTAGATCGCCATCACCACGGCCAGGTGCCACGACGCCAGGAACGACAGGCCGATCGAACCGACCAGCAGCACCGCCGCCAACGCGTAAGCCAGGTTGACAGGGACAACGCCCGCCGCGATCGGCCGGAAGCGCTTGGTGGGGTGCGCGCGGTCGGCGTCGACGTCGAGCGAGTCGTTGACCAGGTAGATGCCCGAGGCCGCCATGCAGAACACGATGAACGCGATCGCGACATTGACCAGCACGCCCAGATCGCCGACCGCTTCGGGTCCGACCGCGAGCGGCGCGGCCAGCACCAGCACGTTCTTGACCCACTGACGTGGGCGAATGGCCTTGATGACACCGCCGAGCAGCGTCTTCGGCGGGCCCTTCACCGCACCCTCGTCGAGGACGGCGGCGGACGGTTCTTCGCTCATCGTGGCAGGGTTTCTCTCAATTGCGGTCACTGTCGGAGTCTCTTTTCGGCGGCTAGCACGGCAGCAGCCGACGCGGCCCCCAAAGCGGAACCGGCGATCACGTCGGAAGGGTAATGCACCCCGAGCACAACCCGGGACAGCAGCATCGGTGGGACGATCACCGCTGGCAAGGGTAGCCCGGTCAGCCGACCGAGCAACACCGCCGCCGCCGTTGTGGAGGTGGCGTGCGAGGACGGGAAGCTCAACTTGCTCGGCGTGGACACGTTGACCTGCACCGACGGGTCGTTCGGGCGCGGGCGCCGGACGATGCGCTTGATCACGATCGACGCCGCGTGCGCGCCGACCGCGCCGACCGCGACCCCGGCCCACTGGCGTCGACGCGGCTTGTCGACCAGCCAGCCCGCCGCGGCGATGCCGACCCAGCCCAGCGCGTGCTCACCGAAGTGCGACATTGCGCGCGCGGCCGAGACCACGGCCGGGTTGGTGCCGATGGTGCCCTGCACGGCGTTGAGGATCGCGACCTCGACCGGGACCTCGACGTAGTCGCTGTCGCACGCGCAGCCGCCGCAGCAACCCTCGTCGGCCATGTCCAGTTCGGGCAGTTCGGTGTTGCTCACTTGTCGTTTCCGTTCAGGCCGAAAGTGTTCTCCCACGCCGCCGTGCTGGTCAGCTCGGCGTGCGCGGCCCGGTAGCGCTGCTGCATCTCCGGGAATCGGGCGGCGAGTTCCTTGCGCAGGCGCAGTGCTTCGGTGAGCAGCTCGCGGGCCTTGCGCGGATCGCGTTTGCGGTAGACGACGCCGCGTCCGTCGGCGGTCGTCACGGTGACGCCGTCGACCTGCGAGAGCAGGTACCAGCGCGCGTCGAGGGTCGGCACGTTGAGCTGCGGGGTCTCGTGGGTGGCCGGGTCGGCCTTGCGCAGGTTGTGCACCACGCCCTTGGCCAGGCGCGCGACCTTCGCCAGCGGGTTGCCGGGCTCGCCGACCGCGCCGACGCCGTGGCGGTTGGCCAGCGGCAGTTCGGTCGAGGACGGCACGACCACCGCGTCGGGGTACTCCTTGCGCAGGGCGTGGATCTTGCCCAGCGCGCTCGGGAGCAACTCGAACAGTCCTTCGGGACCGGCGAGGAAGTCGCGGATCGCCTCGTTCTGGATGGCGACCGTGGAGTACTCCAGGCACAGCAGGTGCTTGAGGGTGGCCTTGACGGTGTTGGCGACCATCGCCTTGCCGTCACCGGGCAGGTACATCGAGGCGACGACCAGGCGGTTGCGCAGGTGGAAGTACGCCTGCCAGTCGATCGCGTCGTCCTTGTCCGACCAGGCCATATGCCACACGGCCGCACCGGGGAGGGTGACCGTGGGGTAGCCGGCCTCACGGGCGCGCAGGCCGTATTCGGCGTCGTCCCACTTGAGGAACAGCGGCAGCGGCTGGCCGATCTCCTCGGCGACCTGGCGCGGGATCACGCAGGTCCACCAGCCGTTGAAGTCGACGTCGATGCGCCGGTGCAGCAGCTTGGAGTTGTCGCGGTCCTTGAGCGGGTACTTCGAGAAGTCGTGGTCGTACTCGACGTTGGGCGCGGCGCCCCACATGAAGATGCCGCGGTCGATGACCTCGCCCATCACGTGCAGGTGCGAGCGTTCCTGCAGGTTGAGCATCTGCCCGCCGGTCAGCAGCGGCGATTTGGCGAAGCGCGAGAAGGCCAGCGCGCGCAGGATCGAGTCGGGCTCGATCTCGATGTCGTCGTCCATGTAGGCGATGAACTCGGCGTCGGTGGACTTCAGCGCCTCGTACATGACCCGGCTGTAGCCGCCGGAACCGCCGAGGTTGGGCTGGTCGTGGATGCTGAGGCGATCGCCGAGCACCGCGGCGGCCTCGGTGAATCCGGGCTCGTCGACGACCTTGCGGGTGCCCTGGTCGGGGATGATCACCGCGGCGATCTTCTCCAGCACCAGCGGGTCGGCCCCGAGGGCGCCGAGGGTTTTCACCGCGTCGGTGGGCCGGTTGAAGGTGGGCATGCCGACCGCGATGGTGCCCGCGCCGGGCGCCTCCTGCGGGGCGTACCAACCACCGGCGAGCAGGGTGACGGCGGTGTCGGTGGTGATGTCGAACCAGATCCAGCCGCCGTCCTCGAACGGGCCGAAGTCGGTCTCGAACTCCACGACCACCGAATCCGCGCCCTGTTCGACGGCGAATTCCTTGCCCTGCACGTGAATACGCGAGCCGTCGGCCTTGGACCGGTAGACGTCGGCGCGGCCGTGGCCGGCCAGTTCCAGTCGCAGGACCACCGACTTCAGCACGCTCCACCGACGCCAGTAGCTGGCGGGCAGCGCGTTGAAGTAGGTGCAGAACGACACCTCCGACTCCGCGCCGATCGAGAGCGCGGTCCGGCTGGTGGCGTGCGCGCGACGCGCGTTGGTGGTGGATTCCTCCAGGTAGAGCGTGCGCACGTCCAGGGGTTCGCCCGGTCGCGGCAGGATGACCCGCTGCAACAGCGAGATCGCGCGAGTCTCGGTGGTCGCCTCTTCGAGCATCGGCTGCGCGCTCACGCCTGATCCACCAGCGGTGCGCCGGACTCGAGGTGCGGGCGCAGCACGTTCTCGAACATGCTCAGCGCCGAACCGATCGCCATGTGCATGTCCAGGTACTGGTAGGTGCCGAGACGCCCGCCGAACAGGACCTTCTTCTCGGCGGTCTCCTGCTTGGCGCGCTCGCGGTAGGCGAGCAGCTTGGCGCGGTCCTCGGGGGTGTTGATCGGGTAGTACGGCTCGTCGCCGGTCTGGGCGAAGCGGGAGTACTCGCGCATGATGACCGTCTTGTCGGTCGGGTAGTCGCGCTCGGGGTGGAAGTGGCGCGGCTCGATGATGCGGGTGTAGGGGACGTCGGCGTCGTTGTAGTTCATGACGCTGGTGCCCTGGTAGTCACCGTTGTCGAGCACCTCGGTCTCGAAATCGATGGTGCGCCAACCCAATTCGCCTTCGGCGTAGTCGAAGTAGTGGTCCAGCGGGCCGGTGTAGACGATGGGGGCGTCCGGGTTGGCGGCGATGATCTCGTCGCGCACGTCGAACCAGTCGGTGTTCACGCGTACGTCGATCAGGTCGGACGCGGCCATGTTCTCCAGCCACTTCGTGTACCCCTGCTTCGGCAGACCCTCGAAGGTGTCGTTGAAGTAGCGGTTGTCGAAGTTGTAGCGCACCGGCAGGCGGGTGATGTTGCCCGCGGGCAGCTCGCGCGGGTCGGTCTGCCACTGCTTGGCGGTGTAGTCGCGCACGAACGCCTCGTAGAGGGGGCGCCCGATCAGCGAGATCGCCTTCTCCTCGAGGTTCTGCGCGTCACCGGTGGACACCTCGGCGGCCTGCTCGGCGATGAGCGCCTTGGCCTCCTCGGGGGTGAAGTAGCGGCCGAAGAACTGCGAGATCAGACCAAGGCCCATCGGGAACTGGTACGCCTGGCCCTTGTGCATCGCGAACACCCGGTGCTGGTAGCCGGTGAACTCGGTGAACTGGGTGACGTAGTCCCACACCTTCTTGTTCGACGTGTGGAACAGGTGCGCGCCGTACTTGTGGATCTCGATACCGGTCTCCGGCTCGGGCTCGGAGTACGCGTTGCCACCCAGGTGGTAGCGGCGGTCGAGCACCAACACCCGCTTGCCGAGCACATTCGCGGCACGCTCGGCGACGGTCAACCCGAAGAACCCGGAGCCGACCACGATCAGGTCGTACTGGTTTTCGGGGGTGCTGGAATCTGCGTTGACGGAATTACCCTCAGACGATGCGGCGGTCACGGGTGCCCAGCGTATCGGAAGACCGCCGTTTGTCCCGGCGGAGTGCCCGACCAGCCCCTGACCAGCCCCGATCCGCCGGTGCGGTCGTCAGTAGTACGGGTGGGTGGGTTGGCGGCCCTCGCGGATCCAGCGGCCGGTGGAGGGGGCGGCGGCCAGGAGCAGGATCAGCAGGGGTAGGGCGCCCACGACGACGGCACTGCCGATGCCGACGCCGACCGCGCCGCTGTCGGAATTCTTGAGGGTGACCAGCGTGGAGATGGCGGTGTAGCCGACGCTCAGCATCATCATGAGGATGATGATCACGCGGCCGGCGGTCTTGCGTTTGAACAGCAGGATCGAGCCGAGGAACATCAGCAGGCAGGGCACGGTGCTGACCGCCATGATGGGGATCATGATCTCGCGGAGTTCGGTATCGGACGCGCTCGACGAGGTGCTGCCGAAGACGATGGCCGCGCTGATTCCGAGGCCCGCCAGGCCGAGCAGGGACAGCAGCAGGGTGATGACGGCCGCGGTGATCGCGGTGCCGCCGCCGGCGCGCTGCTGGGGGTAGCCCTGGGCGTAGGGGTACGGCGCGGCGCCGTAAGCCGGTGCGGGATAGGCGTTGTGGGCGCCGTAGGGCTGTGCGCCCTGGAGTGGTTGGCCCGTGTACGGGTCGTAGGCGGGTTGCGCGTAACCCTGTGCCGCGTACGGGTCGTGGCCCGATTGGCCGTACGGATACCCCATGATGTCCCCCTCCTCGTGCTGATCTGCTGAAACTATACGGCCGGTCCGACAAGGTTTTCCGGGTGAGTGACCCCGCTGGGCTTCGCGTCAACGGTCGAGACGCGCGCGGTCGGCGTCAACCGCACCGTCGCGGCGCCCATCACCGCACCGAGCACCAGGGCGGCCAGTGCCCCCAACCAACTGTGCGTGACGAGCGCGGTCACCGCACCGGGCAGGAAGGTGCCCGCGTCGAGAATCGCGCGCAGGTCGCTCGCGCGCTCGAACCAGTGGATCCCGTAGCCGGGGTCGTAATTCAGCAGGCAGGCGAGCAATCCGAGGATGCCGAGGGCGATCTGCACGATCGCGGCGACGAACAGGATCCAGCGCCCCGTCTCGTCACCCCTGGCGTGCAGCACGGCCGAATACCCGAGCACCGCGGCCAACACCAGCGCGCCGAGCACGGTGAACCCGGCCAGCGAATCGTCCAGCAGGCCACGGTCGTCGAAGAACGCCCGCGCGATCACGAAGGCCCCGACCAGGTTTCCCAGCGCCGCGACGGCGGCGACGACCGCGCCGGTGATGTCGGCCCAGCTCACGGTTTTCGTTTCGGCATCCCGCACAACCATGCCCTGACCGTAGCGTCCCGACCGGTCGCGCACCCACCTACCGCGTGACGGTCCACCGCCGCGTCGCCTCGCTCAGACTCAGCCCGAGGATCACCACATTGACCCCGAACCAGACATCCAACGGCCCGAGCCGCCACCCGTGACTGGCCCCGTTCAACACGATCACCAGCAGCGTGGCCCCCGCCATCACCGCCGCCACGGTGAGCAGCACCCGCCGCCCGATCATCCGCCGCCGCAACAACAGCACCGCCCCCAGCAGGTACACCGCCCCCAACCCGCCCACGATCCCCGCGCCCACATAGTCGAGGTCGACCTGCCGTCCCCCGGCCCGAAACACCGCCGTCGCCGCCCCCACGAACAACCCGGCCACCCCGACCAACACGCCCAACCACCCCGCGATCAACGCGGTCACCCCCCGCGAGGGCCCCACCTGTTCCACACTGTCCCCACTAGTTCGTCGACGTCGCCGTCAGTTATACGGCGGAACCGGCGGACGCGGGATATTCGTCGCCGTGAACTGGGGATTTCGGGAACCGATCCAGCGTTGCGTCGACGGTAGGAGCGCGCAGATCAGCATGCAGATCGGGACCAGCGACAAGATACCGAAGCTGACCGCGGTGGCGGGAGTAGTCGCACCGGCGCCCCACATCGTGAACATCGTGAGGCCACTGCCGATGATCACCATGGTCGGTCCGCCTGAGCGCCGGATCAGCATCAGCACGCCACCCACGCCGAGCAGTACCGCGAGGACGGCATAGATCCCCAGATCGAGCTGACGGTCGATCACTTGAAGCTGGTACTCGAGGCGCGCGACCCGCAGTTCGTCCGTGCCGTACTGGGGCTCGCCCTTGCCCGCCGCCACACGCAGAGCCGACAACGTAATCGCGGCGAGCACCAGTGAATACATCCCCATCAGCGCGGCCGCACCCCCGGCAAGCACAGCCGCGATAGGCGGACTCCACACCGCCTTCGTCTTCGGCGGCACATATCCCTGCCAAGAATTCACGGCTTCCCCTCGCGATCGTCGCCGTACTCACCGGCGAGTTACTCGGCAGCCTAACCGGAACGATGGTCACCCAGCCGACGACAGCCGCGCCCGGATGATCCGAGCGCGGCCGTGGGTTCGAGCTCCGTGCAACGCCTTTCAGGCCGGGTGGGCTGCGGCGTAGGCGCGGAAGGCTTCGAGGATGTAGTCGGCGGTACCGTCGCCGTGTACGTCGTAGTTCTTGCGGAAGCGCGGGTCGGCTACGTACATTTCGCCGAGGGCGAGCAGGTACTCGTTGGTGACGGGTTTGCCCTGGGTGCCCGCGCCCAGCCAGGTGCGGTGGCGTTCGACGATGGACTGGACTTCGAGACTTTCGGCGGGAAGTGCTGTGGCATAGGCCCTTCCGAAGTCGGCGGCGATGTCGAGTTGGGTTTGCTGGAAGGACTTCTTGTCCGCCTCGGTGAGCGATCGCCACCAGCGGTCGCCGCTCTCGTAGGCCTGTTTACCCCAGCGTTCGGTGACCTCATCCCTGTACTGGGTGTGGTCGAAGCCGTCGAAAACCTCTGCGGCCATGAGTGGTTCACCTCTTTCGGTCTTGTGCAATGTGGTCGACACCGAGTCGATCTGCCGGGCGATCCGATCCTGTTGCTGCCGAAGCAGTTCCAGGTGGGTGCGCAGGGCGGCGGTGGTGTCCTGGTCACCGGCGAGGACCTCGGCGATCACGGGCAGGCCGAGGCCGAGTTCGCGCAGCAGCAGGATGCGCTGGAGGCGAACCAGGGAGCTCTGGTCGTAGTACCGGTACCCGTTGGCGCCGATGCGGCTGGGCTCCAACAGGCCGAGCTCGCCGTAGTGGCGCAGGGTGCGGCTGGTGGTTCCCGCGGCTTTCGCGAGCTCCTGAATCGCCCATTCACCCGTCATGACCTGCCCTTTCCTCGTCGGTACCTCCACTGTGCAGGTTGACGCTACGTCAAGGTCAAGCCGTGAATCCGACCTCGACCTCCGCCGTGTCGCGCTCGGTGTACATCCGCCACAGCCCCGCGTACACGCCGGTCCCGGCGAGCTCGCCGGCCAGCTGCCGCGCGTAGGCCCGCTGCGCGCCGAGCGCGACCCCGACGTTGGCCAGGTAGGGCTGCACCCGGTGTTCGGAGGCGCCGGAGGTGACCAGCAGCGTGCCGCCGCGGCGGGCGATCATGGCCGGGAGCAGGGCGCGGGTGAGCTGGATCGGCGAGTGCACCTCGAGCTCGAACGGCACCTCGAGTGCGCGCCGGTCGACGTCGACGGTCGAGGCGATGCGTGACTACGTACTCACTCCCCGTCGTGTGGGCCAGGAAGATCGGCGGCAGCCGAGGTCGGGGGCGAATCATGTTCCGGCAGCATGGTTTCTGGCTGAGCGGGTGTCGCCGGGGCGGGTGCGGCTTCGTCGGTGTTCGATGGGCCCGGCGTCGGCTCGCCCGTGACATCGGCGACCGAGGGGATCCGTACCGGGCGGGGGTCGACCGGTGGAACCAGTTGCGGCACAGTGCCTGTCGGTGCCTTGAGTCGTGGTCGGCCGGAGCCTGTTGTCGGTGGCAGTTGATCGGCCACGTCAGGAACGAGTTGGAGCAGTGTGGAGAAGTCGATGACCTGGGCACCAAGGGTTTCCGTCGCGACGATGACACCGTTCGTGTACAGCCGGTAGGTGCCTGCTCGTTGCGGTAGCAGCATTTCCGGGCCGATCGGCTCACCGACGGCGCTGTCAGGACCGCCGAGTCGCCGGTATGCCGCATCGATCACCGACTCACCCGCGAGGACATCGACGGTCGAGTCGCGGGGAGCCTCGGGTGCGGGCGGGGCGTCGGGAACTGTTGGGGCAGGCGCTGATTCGACCAGTTCGGAGGGGGCTGGGCCGACCTCGAAGGTGTGGATGTCGGCGGGTCTACCGCCGTCGGGTGCCGCGGAGTATTCCGAGCGCAGAATCTGCCCGTCGCGCAGCAGTACCGTGCCGGTGGTCGCGCCGACCGCCTCGGTGGTGCGCGAATCCTCTTTGACCGTACCGGGATACGCCTGGCAGTCGGTGGTGTCGCAGGTCTGCGCGTAGTGGTACCGACTTTCCGACAGCGCGTAGGAACGCGCCGCGATCGCTTGGGCGCGCAGGGCTTCGAAGCCGCCCTGGTCGGCCCAGTTGGCCTGCATCTCGGCGGGGAGCAGGCCGGCGAGGTAGTCGTCGACATCCACCGTGTTGACCGTGCGATAGGACTCGCCGTCGAGGGCGACGCCGAGCGCGCCGCGATAGCCGGTCCCGTTGCACAGGGTCAGGTGTTCCTCGGCGGGTCGGCCCGCACCCGCGCCGACCGGGTAGACGAACGGGTCGTCGGTCGCGGCCTGCCACAGCACTTCTCCGTCGCAGCCCGCGGTGACGACCACGTTCGCGCCGCCGTCGGGCAGGGGCGTGAGGTGGGCCGCCTCGCCGGGGCCGATGGTGCGCCCGGCGACCTGGGCGCCCGCGGCGGCGTAGGTGTCGAGGGTGGCGTCGTCTTGGGCCTGGAGTCGGACGGCGATGGTGGTCGGGCCGATGTGCCCGAGATCCGCTCCGGGGTAGTAGTGGCCGAGGATCTCCTCGGCCGACCAGCCCGCCTGCGCGTTGTGGAAGGCGCCGACCTGGCTCATGCCGCGGCCGTGGCCCGCGCCGACGGTCGGGGTGATCTGTCCGGGCAGGATCTGCCACAGCCCGACCGCGCCCGCCACCGCCACGACGGTCCCGCTGACCAGTACCGACAGTGGTGCGGTGCGCACCATCGGGACCATCCGGCGGCGGGTGCCTCGGCGCGATTTCTCAGTGATCTTGATGTCGGCTCTCATAGTGCGCTCCCACGGGTTTCGCGGTTCTACCGGCAGAGCTCGCGTCGGCATGTCGTCGTCGCCGAGCGGGATCCGAGGGCTACATTCGAGCAATCACATAAGTCTCGAGTTGAGGTTGAGATATGTGGCGTATGTTAACTAGTGTGATGCGTGAGGTTAGTCGAAGCAAGCATCACATGCACTACAGCGCGAACTGACCCGGTCGAGGCCGGGGCCGCGATCTCACGGCTCCCAGCCGCCGGAAACGCCTGCTCGACCCGGATAGGAGTCGCACGTGCGAAACCGAAAGCCGAGACGTTCCTATGTGCTCCCGGTGGTCACGACCCTCGCTGTCGCCGCTCCGATCGGCGCGTTCGCCCTCAGCGATTCGACCGACTACCGCAGCGCGAACGACTCCCAGATCGCGGCGGTCCCAGCGCAATTGGCGGAGGTGGCGCTGACCTCGGTCCCCGACATCACCATTCCGCTACGCGAGCTGACGGGCCTGGACCTCCCCGACCTCCGACTGTCGGACCTGCGCATGTTGCAGCTGCCCGCCGCGATCCCGATCCCGCAGGGCCTGCCGGTGCCCCCGGGCGTGGCGCTGCCCGCCGAGATCCCGCTGCCGCAGCTCCCGACGAAACCGCAGGCCCCGCAGGCGGCCCCGACTCCCGACCCGGCGCAGGCGCGTCCGCCGGTTCCGAGCACGACAGTGCCGACGGCACCGCCCGCTCCCCCACCCCCGGCCCCGGCTCCCGCCCCGGCCCCGGCTCCCGCTCCGGCCGAGTCCGCGCCCACCGGACAGGACGCGCAGGACCCGGCCGCGAACCTCCCGGTGCAGGCACCCCCGGCAGCAGCCGAAGCCCCGGCCCCGGCTCCGGCTCCGGCCGAGTTCTCACCCACCGGACAGGACGCACAGGACCCGGCCGCGAACCCCCCGGCGCAGGCACCCCCCTCCGCGTCCCCGGTCTCCCAATCCCGCACTCCCGGCGCCCATTTCATCGCCGAACCCGAGAACATGGAACCCGGCACCACCCCCGAAACCCCCGCCCTCGCCCCCGGCGCGGTCGGCGAGGACGTCATCGATCAGGTCGGCGCCCAGGTCAAGGAGGTCTCCCAGGAGACCCCCTTCAGCATGGTCGCCCTCACCGCCCGCGATCTGGCCAACACCACCACCAAGCTGCGGGCCAAGCAGCAGGACGGCAGCTGGGGCCCCTGGTACAACGCCGATCCGGTCGACACCAGGGCCACCGATCAGGCTCCGGCCGACGCGCCGACCGGCACCGAGCCGATCTATGTCGGCGAGACCACCGCGGTGCAGATGCTGGTCACCCGCAAGCCCGCCGCGGGCCCCGATCACGACCCGGCGCACCTCACCGAGGCCGCGCTGCGGGCGGTGCTGATCAATCCGGGCCGGGCCGCGATCGATGCCGCGCTCAACGATGTGGCGGCGGCGCTGCCGGGCGGCGGGCCGAAGGTGATCACCCGCGCGCAGTGGGGCGCCGACGAGTCGATCCGCTGCCAGGAACCCACCTACGACGACAGCGTCGGCGGGATCACCGTGCACCACACGGCCGGTCGCAACGACTACAGCCGGGCGGAGTCGGCGGGCATCGTCCGCGCGATCTACACCTATCACGCGGAAACGTTGGGCTGGTGCGACATCGGCTACAACGCCCTGGTGGACCAGTACGGCCAGATCTTCGAGGGTCGCTACGGCGGGTTGGATCGGGCGGTGCAGGGCGCGCACGCGGGCGGGTTCAACGAGAACACCTCGGGCGTGGCGCTGATGGGCAACTACGAGAACGAGGATCCGAGCAACGAGTCGATCACCGCGATCGGCAAGTTCATCGGGTGGCGGACCAAGTTGGCCGGGTTGAATCCGCGCGGCTACACCACCATGTACTCCGAGGGCACCGAGTTCACGCCGTACGCGCTGAACGAGGAGGTCGAGTTGCCGGTGGTGTTCGCGCACCGCGACGTGGGCAACACCGACTGCCCCGGCGACGCCGCCTACGCGCTGATGGACCGGATCCGCGGCATCGCGGCGGGCAACGCGGGCACCTACGCCTCCCCGGCCACCCCGAGTCGTCCGCGCAGCCAGCAGCAGGCGCGGGCCCCGCAGGGGAACATGGCCGAGCTGGGCGCGCTGATCGACAAGTTCCTCGGCCTGTCCGGCGACAACGCGATCGCCAAGCACTGGGTCGCCAAGGGCGGGGTGGACAGTCCGCTGGGCGCGCCGCAGTCGGATCTGCTGGCGGGCGCGCAGGGTCGACAGTTCGCGAAGTTCGCCAACGGGTTCGTCTACGCCGGGCCGGACGGGCAGGTGTTCGAGGTGATCGGCGCGATTCTGGACCGCTATCTGAGTCTGGGCGCCGACGCGGGCGTGCTCGGATTGCCCACGGCGGGTGCGTATGTGGTGCCCGACGGGGTGCGCACGGACTTCGAGCACGGTTCGCTGGTGTTGAACGAGCTCACCGGCATCGTCACGACGTTCTGGAAGACCTACGACGAGACCTACAAGCAGCAGATGAGCGCCCGCGCCCCGCAGGCCCCGCCCGAGTCCGCGCCGCTGGTCGAGCTGGCGGTGCCGGCCCCGGCGGATCCACCGCCCGCCCCCGAACCCGCCCCGGTCGGCTGATACCCCCGACCTGGCGAAGAACAGCCGGTGCCCCGCTCAGCGAGGCACCGGCTGTTTCTTGTCGCGCCGAGGCGCACCGCCACCGCCATGGCATTTTCGTGCACTTCTTCGCGCTACGGAGCGAAAAACGGCCTGGAGGGCGGACGAGTGCACGAATATGCCACTCCCAGCGGACCGGAACCTAACCCCACCAGCGTTCGAGCACCATCGCCACGCCGTGGTCGTGGTTGGTGGCGGTCACCTCGTCGGCGGCCGCGCGGGCTTCGGCGTGCGCGTTGCCCATCGCGACGCCGTGGCCCGCCATCGAGAGCATGGGCACGTCGTTGGGCATGTCACCGAAGGCGACGATCGCCGACGGCGCGACGCCGATCCGCTGGGCCACCTCGAGCAGCCCGGAGGCCTTGGTGACGCGCGGGACCGACAGTTCGATCAGGCCCTTCTCGGTGGAGTAGGTGATCTCGGCGCGGTCGCCGATCAGCGGGGCCAGGGCCGCGCGCATCTCGGAACTGCGGGCCGAGCTGAGGCGGATGAGCATCTTGATCGCGGGCGAGTCGATGACCTCGGCGTGCGAGACGACGGTGTCGTCGGGGTTGAGCCAGGCGTGTTCGTAGGTCGGGGAGCTGACGAACTGCGGGGTCACCGCGTCGTGGGCGCTGGCGCCGACCCGCTCGGTGGCCAGGCCGCAGCCGGGCAGGGCGCGTTCGGCGACCTCGGCCAGCCAGCCCAGCGTGTCGACGTCGAGGGTGTGGCTCGACAGCACGCGGTCGGTGCCGCTGTCGTAGATCACCGCGCCGTTGCCGCAGACCGCGAGCGGCGCGTACCCGAGTTCGCTGACCACCGGGGCGATCCAGCGCGGGGGGCGGCCGGTGGCGAGCACGAAGGTGGCGCCGTCGGCGACCAGGGCCTCGACGACGGCCCTGGTGCGGGGCGAGACCTTCTCGTCGTCGTCGATCAGGGTGCCGTCGACATCGGTGGCCACCAGCTGCGGTTTCGATTGCGGGTGCGTCATCCCGACCATCCTGCCGCACGTCGGCACGCGAGGGTGCCGGACTGTCCCTATGATCAGGGCCTGATCAACCGATCCAGAGGGGACAGATGGCCGGCTTCCTGTTGCGACGTACGCTCAACTACGTTGTGCTGCTTCTGCTGGCCTCCTTCCTGACCTTCAGTCTGGCCTCGCTCACGTTCAATCCGCTGGAGAGTCTCGAGCAGCGCAATCCGCGTCCGCCGCAGTCGGTGATCGACGCCAAAGCCGCGCAGTTGCACCTCGACGAACCGATCCCGCAGCGCTATCTGACCTGGTTGGGCGGGGTCGCGCACGGTGACTTCGGCACGACGCTGGCCGGTCAGCCGGTGAGCGAGGAGTTGGGGCGCCGGGTGGCGGTGAGTCTGCGGCTGCTGATCCTCGGGTCGATCATCGGCACGGTGCTGGGGGTGTTGATCGGTGCGGCGGGGGCGATCCGGCAGTACAAGTTCAGTGACTATTTCTCGACGGTGCTCTCGCTGCTGATCATCTCGACGCCGATCTTCCTGCTGGCGACGCTGTTGAAATACGGTGCGCTACAGATCAATACGGTGACCGGAACGCAGATCTTCCTCTATACCGGCGAGACCTCGGCCACCCAGATCACCGGATTCTGGAACCAAATGCTCGACCGCGCACAGCATCTGGTGATTCCCACGCTGGCCCTGGCGCTCGGTTCGATGGCCGGTTACAGCCGCTACCAGCGCAACGCCATGCTCGATGTGCTCGGCAGCGACTTCATCCGCACCGCGCGCGCCAAGGGCCTGACCCGCAATCACGCCCTCTACAAACACGGCCTACGCACCGCGCTGATCCCGATGGCGACCCTGTTCGCCTACAGCCTCGGCGGCCTGATCACCGGCGCCACCTTCGTGGAGAAGATCTTCGGCTGGCACGGGGTCGGTGAGTGGCTGGTCGATTCGATCAACGCCCAGGACCTCTACGTGGTGGTGACGGTGACCGCGTTCGCCGGGCTGGTCGTGTTGGTGTCGGGGCTGCTCTCCGACGTGGTGCTGGCCCTGCTGGACCCGAGGGTGCGTGTCTCATGACCGAAACCGAACTCATCGCCGTCGGCGCCCCGGAGGCCGTCGCGGCCGGGCGCCGCAAACTGGTGTGGCGGCGGTTCCTGCGCAACAAGCCCGCCGTGGTCGGCGCGGTCATCCTGCTGCTGCTGGTCATCGCCAGTTTCGCGGTGCCGCCGCTGCTGCCGTGGGACTACCAGCAGATGGACTACACGGCCCTGATGAAACCGCCGAGCCTCGAGCACCCGTTCGGCACCACCCAGATCGGCCAGGACGTGCTCGCCCAGACCATGCGCGGCCTACAGAAGTCGCTGATCATCGGTTTCTGCGTGGCGCTGTTCTCCAGCGTGATCGCCGCGACGGCGGGCGCGGTGGCCGGGCTGCGCGGCGGGTGGACCGACCGGGCCATCATGTGGCTGGTCGATCTGCTGCTGGTGATCCCGAGCTTCATCATCATCGCCCTGTTCGCCCCGCGCACCAAGGGTTCGGGGTCGATCCTGATCCTGATCGTGCTGCTCAGCGTGTTCGGGTGGATGATCGCGGCCCGCATCGTGCGCGGGATGACGCTGAGCCTGCGTGATCGCGAATTCGTCCGCGCCGCGAAATACATGGGCGCGCCGACGCGCACGGTGATCACCAGCCACATCGTGCCGAACATCGCCTCGATCCTGATCATCGACACCACCCTGGCGGTCGGTGCGGCCATCAGCGCCGAAACCGGTTTGAGCTTCCTGGGTTTCGGCGTGCAGCCGCCGGATGTCTCGCTGGGGTCGCTGATCGCGGCGGGCACCAAATCGGCGCTCACCTACCCGTGGCTGTTCCTGTTCTCGGGTGGGCTGCTGATCACGATCGTGTTGTGCGCCAACCTCGTCGGCGACGGGCTGCGCGATGCCTTCGACCCCGGCGCCCGTGGTGCGCGCAAGGATCGCCGGAAGGTGCGCGAGCGCAAGGACAAGGCGCAGGTGGAGCTGACGGAAGCGGAGAAGCGATGACCGTGTCGACCGCACCCCTGCTCGAGGTCACCGACCTGCGGGTGTCGTTTCCCGGCGAGGAGGGCCGGGTCGAGGCCGTGCGCGGGGTGAACTACACCGTGGCCGACGGCGAGGTGCTGGCCATCGTGGGCGAGTCCGGGTCGGGTAAATCGGTGTCCTCGCTGGCGGTGATCGGGCTGCTGCCCGAGCAGGCGCGCGTGCAGGGCTCGGTGCGGTTGCGCGGGCGCGAGCTGCTCGGGCTCGGCGACAAGCAGATGTCGAAGCTGCGCGGTTCGGCGATCAGCATGGTCTTCCAGGACCCGCTCTCGGCACTGACCCCGGTGTATCGGGTGGGCGATCAGGTCGCCGAGGCGCTGCTCGCGCACAAGAAGATGAGCCGCAAGGAAGCCGGCGAACGGGCCGTGGAGCTGCTCGAACTCGTCGGTATCGCCGACGCGCGCACGCGGGCGCGGGCGTTCCCGCACGAGTTCTCCGGCGGGATGCGCCAGCGCGTGGTGATCGCGATGGCCATCGCCAACGATCCCGCCCTGATCATCTGCGACGAGCCGACCACCGCCCTCGACGTGACGGTGCAGGCCCAGATCCTCGCGCTGCTGCGCAAGGCGCGCGACATCACCGGCGCGGGCGTCATCATGATCACCCACGATCTGGGCATCGCGGCGACGGTCGCCGACCGGGTCGCGGTCATGTACGCGGGCAAGGTGGTCGAAACCGCGCCCGTAGCAGAGCTTTTCGCCGTGCCGCGGATGCCGTACACGGTCGGGCTGCTCGGTTCCATTCCGCGCATGGACGGCCCGCCGCGCACCCCGCTGATCCCCATCGTCGGCGCACCGCCCGCCATGCACGCGCTGCCGCCCGGCTGCTCGTTCGCGCCGCGCTGCCCGGTCGCCATCCCCGACTGCACCGCCGCCGAACCGCCGCTGGAGAAGGTGCGCCACGGTCACGCGGTGGCCTGCATCCGCACCGCCGAGGTCGACAGCGCGCAGCTGTTCGAGGCCTATCGCGAGGAGATCCCGACCCCGCCGCACCCCGACCGCACCGACGACGACGTGGTGCTGCGCGTCACCGACCTGGTCAAGACCTTCCCGCTCACCTCCGGCGTGCTGCTGCGCCGCCGCACCGGCGAGGTCCGCGCGGTCGACGGCATCAGCTTCACCGTGCGCGCGGGGCGCACGCTGGCGCTGGTGGGCGAATCGGGTTCGGGCAAGTCGACGACGCTGTCGCAGATCATGGACCTGGTGCGACCGCAGTCGGGCACCATCGAGGTGCTCGGCAACGACGTCGCCACCCTCACCAAGCCGCGCATCCGCGAGATCCGCCGCAAGATGCAGATCGTGTTCCAGGACCCCAGCGCCTCGCTGGACCCGCGCCTGCCGATCTTCGACGTGCTCGCCGAACCGTTGCGCATCGACGGCCGCTCGCGCGAGGAGGTCAACCGCCGGGTGCCGGAGTTGTTGCGGCAGGTCGGATTACGGCCCGAGCATGCCGACCGCTACCCCGCCGATTTCTCCGGTGGGCAGAAGCAGCGCATCAGCATCGCCAGGGCGCTGGCCTTGGATCCGCAACTGCTCGTGCTCGACGAACCCGTGTCGTCGCTGGATGTGTCGATCCAGGCCGGGGTGCTCAATCTGCTGCGTGACCTGCAGGCCGAGCGCGGACTGTCGTATCTGTTCGTGTCCCACGACCTGTCGGTGGTGCGGAACCTGGCCCACGACATCGCGGTGATGTTGCAGGGCAAGATCGTCGAATCGGGTCCGGCGGACCGCATCTTCGCCGATCCTCAGCACGAGTACACGCGCTCGCTCATCGCGGCCGTGCCCGAACCCGTCGCATAACGGAGGCGCTATGACAACCCGACGCATCCCCGTCCGAACGCGGTGTGCCGCCGTGGTTGTCGCGGTCGCGATGTCGCTCGCGGGCTGTGCCGCCGGGGACGAGCCACCGGCCGGGTCCACCGACGCGCTCGGCGTGACCAGCGATATCAACCCCCAGCCCGCCGACGCGCTGCGCCAGGGCGGCAACCTGCGCCTGGCCACCACCGACTATCCCGCCAACTGGAACATCCTGTCCAATGACGGCAACAACGGTGAGATCGGCGAGATCGTGCGCCCGATGCTGCCGCGTTCGTTCGAGGTAGACGCGGCCGGCCAGCTCAGTATCGACACCGACTACTTCACCGACATCTCCCTGAACAGCACCGATCCCATGCAGGTCACGTACACGATCAACCCGAAGGCCGTGTGGTCGGACGGTTCGCCGATCACCTGGGAGGACCTCGCCAGCCAGGCGCACGCCCTGAGTGGCCGCGACAAGAGCTACCTGATCGCGATCACCAACGGTTTCGAGTTCGTCGACAAGGTCGAGCGCGGCACCGACGACCGCCAGGCCGTGCTCACCTTCGGCAAGCCGTTCGCCGACTGGCGCGGCCAGTTCTCCGGCAACTCCGCGCTCTACCCGAAGTCGGTGACGGCCACGCCCGAGGCGTTCAACACCGGCCTGGCCGACGCGATCACCCTCACCTCCGGCCCATTCCTGGTCACCGCCACCGATCGCGGCCAGGGCCGAATCACCCTGGGCCACAACCCGAAATGGTGGGGTGACAAGCCGGTGCTCGACACCATCACCTATAGCGTGCTCGACCATTCGTCCTGGGTGCAGGCGCTACAGAACAACGAACTCGACCTCGTGCGCCTGACCACCATCGACGACGTGAAGACCGTGCGCGGCACCAACGGACTGGTCGTGCGCCGCGCACCGGGTAATCGCTGGCGCCACATCACCTTCAACGGCGCACCCGGCTCGATCCTGGCCGATGCCGGTGTGCGCGTGGCTATCTCGAAAGCCATCGACCGGCAGGGCATCGTCAACGCCGTGCAGAACGGGCTGGTCGAGAACCCGAAACCGCTCAACAATCACGTATTCCTACAGGGCCAGAAGGGTTATCAGGACAACAGTCTCGGCTTCGACCCCGCCGCCGCGGCCACCGAACTCGACAACCTCGGGTGGAAGCTCAACGGTGAGGTCCGCGAGAAGGACGGGCGCAAGCTCGTCATCCGCGACGTCATGTACAACGACCCCACCTGGGTCCAGGTCGCCCAGATCATCCAGCAGAACCTGGCCGCCATCGGCGTCGGCCTGACCATCGACACCAAACCCGCCGCCGGTCTGTTCACCGATGTCATCCAGCCCGGCGACTTCGACGCCGCCCAGTACGTCTACCAGGGCGACCCCTTCCCCCTGAGCAGCCTGCGCCAGATCTACTACTACGACCCCACCGACCTGCAGGGCAACTACGGCCGCATCGGCTCCCCCGAACTCAACGCCCTCATCGAGCAGACCCTCACCGAACTCGACCCGCAGAAGTCGATCGACCTCGCCAACCAGGTCGACCGCGCGGTCTTCGCCGAAGGCCACTCCCTGCCCCTGATGCAGTCGGACGGCAGCGTCGGCGCCCGCACCACCCTCGCCAATATCGGGTCACCCGGGTTGGCGACGTACGACTATACGAAGATCGGATTCCTGAAATGAGTCAACGAACCACGTTGCGCAGCCGTAGTTTTCGCACGGCGGCACCACTGCTCGCGCTCGCCCTGGTCCTCGGTGGTTGTGGGTCCGATGTCGAGGTGGAGGCGGGATCGAGCGCGATCGGCGCCGTCAACGACATCAACCCGAAGGACCGCGACGCCCTGCGCGACGGCGGCAATCTGCGGTTGGCCCTGACGGGGATGCCCGCGACGTTCAACACCCTGCACGTGGACTCCGACGGTGAGGTCAGCGACCTGAGCGCCTGGGCGCTGCCGGGCACGCTCACCTCCAACGCGGCGGGCGAACTCGCGACCGATCACGACTACTACACCGATGTCGAACTCATCGGCACCAGCCCGCAGCAGATCAAGTACACGATCAACCCGAAGGCGGTCTGGTCCGACGGCACCCCCATCACCTGGGCGGACCTGCGGTCGCAGGCCAACGCGCTGAGCGGGCGCGATACCGCGTTCCAGATCGCGGCCAGCCAGGGCTACAGCAGCGTCGAGAAGGTCGAACGCGGCGAGGACGACCGGCAGGCGATCGTCACCTTCGGCGAGCACTACGCGGAGTGGAAGGGCCTGTTCAACCCGCTCTACCCGCAGCAGCTCACCGCGACCCCGCAGGCATTCGACGACCTGTACCGCAACGAGATGCCGGTGTCGGCCGGGCCGTTCCTGATCACCTCGATCGACCGCGCGCAGCAGCGAATCATCCTGAGCCGCAACCCGAAGTGGTGGGGCGAGACGCCCAAGCTCGAGACCGTCACATTCAGCGTCCTCGACAACGCGGCCCGGTTGACGGCCCTGCAGAACAACGAACTCGACGTCACCGCCCTGTCCGGGGTCGAGGAGGTCAAGACGGCGACGAACGCGCCGGGCATCGTGGTGCGTCGCGCTCCCGCTAATCGGTTCTCGCACATCACCTTCAACGGTGCGCCGGGCGCGCTGCTGTCGGACCCGAAGCTGCGGATCGCGATCTCCAAGGGCATCGACCGGCAGGGCATCGCCAACGCCACCCAGAACGGCGTGGTCATCGACCCGAAACCGCTCAACAACCACCTGTTCCTCGTCGGCCAGAAGGGCTACCAGGACAACGCCGAATCGGTGTCCTACGACCCCGCCGAAGCCGCCCGCCTGCTCGACGAGCTGGGCTGGAAGCTCAACGGTGACGTGCGCGAGAAGGACGGCCGCAAGCTCGAGATCCGCGACGTGATGTACCAGGCCGACACCTGGACCCAGATCGCGCAGATCGTGCAGCAGAACCTCGCCGCGATCGGCGTGAAGCTGATCATCGAGACCTACCCCGGCGGCACCCTGTTCACCGACATCATCGACCCCGGCAACTTCGACCTCGCCCAGTTCGTCTGGTCCAAGAGCATCTTCCCGCTCGGCGCGCTGCCCCAGATCTACGCCTACGATCCGGCGAACCCGCTGAGCAACAAGGGCCGCATCGGTTCGCCGGAACTCAACGCGCTGATCAAGCAGGTCATCGCCGAACTCGACCCCGAGAAGGCGATCGAACTGGCCAACGAAGCCGACAAGATGATCTTCGAATCCGGCTTCTCGCTGCCCATCGTGCAGTCCGCGGGCGCGGTCGCGACGCGGGAAGGGCTGGCGAACTACGGTGCGCCGGGGTTGGCTTCCTACGACTACACCAAGGTCGGTTTCGTCAAGTAACCCTCCGCCACGCGCGGAACAGGAAGGAACACCATGCGAATTCGCTCGCTGGGGACAAAGTTCGCTATCCCGTGCGTGGCGGTCGGTCTGATCCTGTCGGGGTGTTCGTCGGACAGCGGCGTCACCCCCGGCTCGGCCACCATCGGCAGTACCAACGACATCAACCCCCACGATGTGGCGGATCTGCGTGACGGCGGCAATCTGCGGTTGGTGTTGAGCTCGTTCCCGGAGACGTTCAATTACCTGCAGGTCGACGGCGGCACCGACAGCACCGGCGATGTGATCGAGCCGATCCTGCCCTCGCCGTTCACCAGCAACGCCGCGGGCGAGCTGTCGGTCAATCACGACTACTTCACCGATATCGAGCTCACCGGCCACAACCCGCAGCAGGTGACGTACACGATCAACCCGAAGGCCGTGTGGACCGACGGGTCGCCGATCACCTGGGCGGATCTGAGTTCGCAGGCGGCGGCGCTGAGTGGGCGGGATCCGGCGTATCTGGTGGCCTCGACCAGCGGGTTCGAGCGGGTGGAGAAGGTCGAGCGGGGCACCGACGACCGGCAGGCGATCGTCACCTTCGCCCAGCCCTACGCCGAATGGCAGGGGCAGTTCAGTCCGCTGTATCCGAAGGCGACCACCGAGTCGGCCGAGGCGTTCAACGATCGGGATCGCGACGGGCTCGCGGTGAGCTCCGGGCCGTTCGAGATCAGCGCGATCGATCGCGGGCAGGGTCGAATCACCTTGGCCCGCAACCCTTCCTGGTGGGGCGCTACGCCGAAGCTGCAGAACATCACCTACAGCGTGCTCGACAGTTCGGCGTGGTTGCCCGCGATCCAGAACAACGAACTCGACATCGCCTACATGTCCGGGCTCGAGAACGTCACCGCGGCGAAGCAGGCCAACGGGGTGGTGCTGCGGCGCACGCCGGAACCGAGCTGGTCGCACATCACGTTCAACGGGGCGCCGGGGTCGCTGCTCGAGGATCCGCAGTTGCGGATCGCGATCTCCAAGGCGATCGACCGGCAGGGCATCGTGAACGCCGCCCAGAACGGGGTGGTCGACAATCCGAGGCCGCTGAACAACCACATCTTCATGAACGGCCAGAAGGGCTACCAGGACAACGCCGCGCCGATTTCCTTCGACCCGGCCGCCGCCGCGAAAATGCTGGATGACCTCGGCTGGAAGCTCAATGGCGACGTGCGCGAGAAGGACGGGCGACAGCTCGAACTGCGCGATGTGATGTACCAGCAGGACGGGTGGGTGCAGACCGCGCAGATCGTGCAGCAGAATCTCGCGCAGGTCGGGGTGAAGCTGAACATCCAAACCGTGCCCGGCAACGGTCTTTTCAAGGATGTCATCGATCCCGGCAATTTTGAGCTGGCCCAATTCTCTTGGGGCGGTAGCGTTCTGCCGCTCGGCGCGTTGCCGCAGATCTACGCCTACGACCCGAACAATCTGCAGTCCAACAAGGCTCGGATCGGTTCGCCCGAACTCAACGCCCTCATCGACCGCACCATCTCCGAGCTCGACCCGGAGAAGGCGATCGAACTCGCGAACCAGTGCGACCAGATGATCTTCGCCGAGGGCTATTCGATTCCGCTGCAACAGGCTTCGGGCACCTACGCGGTGCGTGCCGAACTGGCGAACTACGGTGCGTTCGGCCTCGCCTCGGCCGACTACACCAAGGTCGGCTTCCTGAAGTGAATTCGGCGCGGGCACTGACCTATCCGCTGCTCGTGACCAGCGGCGCGCTCGCGGTGATCGCCGCGTGGGTGCCGTTCGGCGACATCGATCAGGTGAGCGCGTTGGCGGTGGTGGCGATCGCGGTCGTCGGGTTCACCGCGTATCAGCTGGGGCTCGCGTTCGGCGTGGTGCCGTCCGGGCTGGTGGCGACCGGGACCGTACGAGGTCATCGGATTCGGCAGCAGCATCGGTTGGTGAGCCGGTCGTGGTTGGAGATCTCGAGCGGGGATCGGGTGGTGTGGCTGCCGGTGTTCTACGACGCGGCGCTGGCGACGCTGGTTCCCACCGAGCTGGAACTGACCGGGAAAGCCGTCCTCGACGGGGCGACGCGCTTCTACCCGTCGGGGCGGGTGCGCACCAGCGAACCCCCGGGCAAGCTCGTCGACAATCCGTCCCGACCGAGCCCACCGCCGCAGTACGGCATCGGGCGTCGGCTGATCCTCGACGTCCAGCCCGCGATCGGGGCGCCGCTGGTGGGGCTGCTGTGGGTGTACGTCATGGGCGGCGGGATCGGGGCCTTCGTCGGCGCCACCACGGTCGCCGCCGCCGGCTTCACGTGGCTTTCCGCGATTCGGGGCTCGGATCCGAGCTGAGATGTCGAGAACGGTCGACCGGCTCCGTCCCCGGGGTACGAGCAATCGACGAAGGAGACCATCATGGCCAAGTATTTGCTGCTCAAGCACTACCGGGGCGCGCCCGCGTCGGTCAACGACGTATCGATGGATCGGTGGACGCCCGAGGA
Organism: Nocardia lasii; assembly: GCF_042658545.1. Taxonomy (NCBI): domain Bacteria; kingdom Bacillati; phylum Actinomycetota; class Actinomycetes; order Mycobacteriales; family Nocardiaceae; genus Nocardia; species Nocardia lasii. Next base: position 39,709 of record NZ_JBHSQN010000007.1, on the reverse strand, counting down.
GGTGAGCGCGCACGTGCGCTACATGCAGGACTTCGCCGCGCGCCTCACCGACACCGGGGAGTACGTGGACGGGCAGGCGCTGTCACAGCAGGGCACGTGGGTGCGCTCGGACGGGCCGGGTCGGCCGCCGATCACCGACGGGCCGTTCGCCGAGACCAAGGACCTGATCGCCGGGTGGATGGTGATCGACGTCGACACCTACGAGCGTGCGCTCGAGCTGGCCGGTGAACTGTCGGCGGCGCCGGGCGCGGGTGGGGTGCCGGTGCAGGAGTGGCTCGAGCTGCGCCCGTTCTACGGGGAGCTGCCCACGGTGACCGAGTGAACGAGGCGCTGCTGCGCGAACTGGTCCCCGCGGTGATCGGCGTGCTCGTTCGCCGCGGGGCCGATTTCGCGGCGGCCGAGGACGCGGTGCAGGAGGCATTGATCCGCGCGTTGGAAACCTGGCCTGCGGATCCGCCGCGCGATGCGAAGGCGTGGTTGGTGACCGTCGCGTGGCGGAAGTTCCTCGATGCCATTCGGGCCGAAACCTCGCGGCGGGAACGGGAATTCGTGGTTCCGGCGGAGTCGGAGGCCGTGTCCGTCGACGACTCGCTGTGGCTGTACTTCCTGTGCGCGCATCCGAGCCTGCCGCCCGCGTCGGCCGTCGCGCTGACCCTGCGGGCGGTCGGCGGGCTCACCACCCGACAGATCGCCACGGCCTACCTGGTACCGGAAGCGACTATGGCGCAACGGATCAGCCGGTCCAAGCGGAAGCTCGCGGGGGTGCCACTGGATCAGCCCGGCGATCTCGTGACGGTGCTGCGGGTGCTCTACCTGGTGTTCAACGAGGGATACAGCGGTGACGTGGACCTGGCGGCCGAGGCCATTCGCGTCACCCGCCAGCTCGTCGCCGCGACCGACGAACCGGAAGTGGCGGGACTGCTCGCGCTGATGCTGCTGCACCACGCCCGCCGAGCTTCGCGGATCGAGCCGGACGGTCGACTGGTACCGCTGGCCGAACAGGACCGAACCCGTTGGGACACTGCGCTGATCGCCGAAGGAGTCGTGATTCTGCAACGGGCGCTCTCGCGGGACCGGCTCGGCGAATACCAGGCCCAGGCCGCCATCGCCGCGCTGCACGCCGACGCGGTCACCGCCGAGGAAACCGACTGGGTGCAGATCGTGGAGTGGTACGACGAACTGCTCGCCTTCACCGACAGTCCGGTGGTGCGATTGAACCGCGCCGTGGCAGTCGGGGCGGCGGACGGTCCCCTGGCCGGACTCGCCGCCCTCGCCGAACTCGACTCCTCCCTGCCGCGCCACGCCGCCGCCCGCGCCTACCTGCTCGAACGCGTCGGCGATCTCGCGCAGGCAGCCGATCTCTACTCGGCGGCGGCCCAGGTGGCGACCACGGTTCCCGAGCGTGATCATCTGATCCGGGAAGCGGCCCGGGTGCGACAACTGTTGACCTGAACCGGGGCGACCTGCGTGTGTCAGGTCCTGGCCTCAACCGGGGGCCGCCTGCGCGCGACAGGTATCGATCCGAACCGGGGCGGACGGTGGGGAGCGGCTGCACCGGGATTGAACTGGTCTGACCACTTGACCACCAGTCCGGAAGGGCGGATAGTGGGGGCATGGCGTGGACTCCCGTGGTGAAGCGGTCGGTATCCGGCGATGTGTTCGAGCAGATCGCCGACGAGGTGCTGAGCGGGGAGCTGGGGGTCGGGGCGGCGTTGCCGAGTGAGCGGCAGTTGGCCGAGGCGTTGGGGGTGTCGCGGCCTGCCGTGCGGGAGGCGTTGCAGCGGTTGGCGGCGGCCGGGCTGGTGTCAGTGCGGCAGGGGGAGGCCACGACCGTGCTCGACTATCGGCGCAGTGCCGGGTTGGAAGTGCTTCCGCGACTGCTGCTTCGGGGGAATTCGATCGATCCCGCTGTCGCGCGCAGCATTCTGCAAGCGCGGGCGCACAACGGTCCGAAGATCGCCGAACTCGCCGCCGCACGGGTTCGCTCGAACCTCACACAACCCACCGACTCGGATCTCGACACCACCGACACCGCGAAGGCAAGCGACGTGACGGCCGACACTGGTCCCGATGCGGGCGCGAAAGCTGCCAGCGGATCACGGCTCGGCGCGGAGTTGGCCGCACTGCACGAGTCGGTCGATTCCCTTGTCGCCGAATCAGATCCGTTGCGACAGCAGCTGATCGCGCTCGAATTCTGGGACCACGTCCTCGATCTCGCCGATTCCATCGCCTTCCGCCTGATGTACTCCATGCTGCGCGCCGCCTACGAACCCGCCCTGGCCGCGCTGGCGCCGATCATGTCCGCCGAGGTGGGCAATGCCGGCGCCTATCGAGACCTGGCCGCCGCGATCACCGCGGGCGAGCCGGACCAGGCCGCCGAATCCGCTCGAGCACTGCTCGAACCGGCGACCACCGCCCTCATCCACGCCCTGAACGGTGCGTGATCTACCCGAGGAATCACCATGAACGACGACCGTCCGACAACGACGTCGCACGACCACACACCCGCCGGCACCAGTTCTCCCCGCGCGATCCGGCGCAGCCTGACCCTGGGCGACGCGGCCCGCGAATTCTTCCGGCACCCCTCGCCCTGGATGATCGCCGCCGTCCTCGCGATCGCCCTGATCGCCCGCATCACCCTGGGCGACTGGCAACTCACCGACGCCGTGATCCCCCTGGTGATCCTGGCCGCGTTCCCGCTGATCGAATGGATCATCCACGTCACCGTCCTGCACTGGCGCCCCCGCCGCCTCGGCCCGGTCACCATCGACAGCGAACTCGCCCGAAAGCACCGCGAGCATCACGTCGACCCGCGCGACATCCCCCTGATCTTCATCCCCACGAAGTCCCTGCTGCTCACGATCATCGCCCTGGTCACCCTCGCCGCCCTGGCCTTCCCCCGCCCCACCCTGGCCCTCACCTTCCTCCTCACCATCACCACCCTCGGCCTCCTCTACGAGTGGACCCACTACCTCATCCACACCGACTACAAACCGAAACACGCCCCCTACCGCGCCATCTGGCGCAACCACCGCCACCACCACTACAAGAACGAGCACTACTGGTTCACCGTCACCACCACCAACACCGCCGACCGCCTACTACGCACCGCCCCCGACCCAGCTGCCGTCCCGACTTCCCCGACCGCCCGCAACCTCCACGCAAGCGGTTAGCCCGAAGCCGACCGATCCGCGCCTTCGGCTCCGTCCCCCTCGACCTTGTCCCCGTTCGGCTCGATCCACGACGCCAGACGTCGGCGACTCGAGTTCAGAACGGCGGCCGCCGTCGACTTGGCCGCGTCGAGAGCTTCCGACAGGGTCGCGTGCTCGGGGCCCGCCCACTGGGCGAGCTGCAGGTTGCGGGCCTGGGCGAAGCGGTCGAGCAGCTCGCTCAGCTCGTGCCTGCGCTTGGTCATCGAGCGGGCGGCCAGCTTGTGGTGGGCCTCCGTGGTCCGCAGCACCGCGTGGGTGTCGAGCGCCTCGCGCAGGCGAGCGACGAGATCGACGTCGGCGCGGTACTGCTCGCGCAGGGTGGCACGAGCGCTGGTGATGGTCTGGTCCAGGTGTTCGACTTCGGCGATCCGCACCTGCTCCAGCCGCAACTGCTGCCACAAAAACAGCGACTTCTGCGCGACGACCAGGAGTTGCAGGGTCTCACCGAGCCGGTTCTTACGCAGCATGGCCTCGAGCTGATCGGCCCGCTTACCGGGGCCCGCGCTCGCGTCGAGGGTTTCCAACTGCTTGACCGCGTGCATCCGCAACCGCTCGACACCGACCTCGAGATCGGCGCCGAGGGACGCGATCGAGGACCAGTCGGTGGCGGTGAGCGCGTCACCGGACGCGACGGCCTGCACCCGCCGCGACAGCAGGCGGTGGTGACCGTAGACGTCGCCGATGCGTTCGGCCGAGGCGAGTCGGAGTACTTCGTCGACCTTGTCCTCGATGATGTCGAGCTGCTCGCGTTGCGCATCGAACTGCGCGCTCATCGCCATTTCGAGCGCGGCCAACGCCAGCAACTGGGGCATGACCGTCGAGGCAGCTGCCGGAGCCGCAATTCGCGCATGGGACAGAATCTTTCCGCTGACCGAATCACGAACCATGCGGTGATAGGTCACTGTCGACTTCGAGAACTTGCCACCGAAGTTCTCCGCCGACTTGGCAATTCCGTAGGCCGCGCTGACGGTGCGCGCGTTGAACAGCCGAGTTCGGGCCTGCCGCAGGGAAGTCCCCACATCGATCGGCACCGGCGACAACGCCACATCCCAATCCCGAACGAACGCGGCGATCGCGTCATCACCGCCGACCAACGCGGTCCCGAATTCGTCCTCGACCACAACCAGATCCGCGATCTCCTCGGATTGCACGGCGTCGAGATCGACCGGAACGAGGTCACTCATACTGCTCTCCCTGTGTACGCGCGACAACAAATGGCGAAGACCCCCGTCGCCGGTCAGTTTAGAGCCGCTGCGCGGTGTCGTAGGTCGATCGCGCCGATCGTACGGACGGTCACCGACAGGGAGTGCCCGACGGAATCTCCGAGAACCGGCCGATGACAGTTGACTATGTACCCTAGGGGGGTATGGTAGGTCGGGTTCAGTCGTTGATGGAATGGAGCGTTCCGATGAATGCAGCTGGCAAGTTCGCCGGATTCACCCTCGGCCTCGCGGTGGTCTTCGGGGGCGCGCTGACGGTTGGCGCGCTGGTCGGGCCGGAGCCCGGCGAGCCGGCCGGGCATGACGAGCACGCGGCGCCGTCGGAGGAACTGCCGGGTGGGCTGCTCGCGTCCGACCAGGGGTACACGCTGGTCTTGGACCAGCCGAACACGACCGCCGCGGCGCAGGTGCCGACGAGTTTTCGGATTCTCGACGCGGGCGGCGCACCGGTGACGAAGTACGTGAACAGCCATGACAAGGACCTGCATCTGATCGTGGTTCGGCGGGATCTGGTCGGTTTCCAGCATGTCCACCCGGTGCTCGATGCGGCCGGGACCTGGACTGTTCCCCTGAATCTGAGCCGCGCCGGTGACTATCGGGTCTACGCCGACTTCACCCCCGAGGGCGGGCCGAACCTGACGCTCGGTGCCGATCTGCGCGTGGCGGGCAACTACGACGTGCAAGCCCTCCCGGCCCCGGCCGCGACCACTCAGGTCGGCGAGTACACGGTCGCACTGAACGGCACGGTCGCTCCGGGCACGGCATCGAAGGTGACCCTCTCGGTCAGCCGCGCCGGCGCCCCGGTCACCGACCTCGAGCCCTATCTCGGCGCCTACGGGCACCTCGTCGCCCTCCGGGCCGCCGACCTCGCCTACCTGCACGTGCACCCCGAGGGCACCCCCGGTGACGGGAGCACCCCGGCCGGTCCGGGCATCGACTTCGTGGTGAACGCGCCGAGCGCGGGCGACTACCGCCTGTTCCTCGACTTCCAGCACGGGGGCGTCGTGCGCACAGCCGAGTTCACGCTGAAAGTCGACCCGGCGAACGCGGGCGTGAGCACCCACGGCACGCCGGGCCACGGCCACTGAACCCACAACACGGTGGCGTAATCGTGCAATCCGCCGCGATTTGCCCCCAATTCGACGGGTTCGGGCGCCTGATCGCACGAAAATGCCACCGCTCGACGAGAAACGGAGCACCCCATGACCACCGCGACGCACCCACCGGGCACCGGCCAGGTAGAACTGGTGATCGGTGGCATGACCTGCGCTTCCTGCGCGAACCGGATCGAGAAGAAACTCAACAAGCTCGACGGTGTCACCGCCACGGTCAACTACGCCACCGAGAAGGCGCGCGTCGACTTCACCGGCGATGTCTCCCCCGAGGCCCTGATCGCCACCGTCGAGCAGGCGGGCTACACCGCGACCCTGCCCGCGCCGAAGCAGCCCGAGGACGCCCCGGTCGCCGAGGATCCGACCGCCTCGCTGCGCACCCGACTGATCGTGTCCGCGCTGCTCACGGTACCGGTGATCGCGATGGCGATGATCCCGGCGCTGCAGTTCACCAACTGGCAGTGGCTCTCGCTCACGCTGGCCGCACCGGTCGTGGTCTGGGGCGCGCTGCCCTTCCACCGGGCAGCGTGGACGAACCTGAAGCACGGCACCGCCACCATGGACACGCTGGTGTCGATGGGCACGCTCGCCGCCTTCGGCTGGTCGCTGTACGCGCTGTTCTGGGGGACGGCGGGCACGCCGGGGATGAAGCACCCGTTCGAGTTCACGATCGCGCGGATGGACGGCACCGGCAGCATCTACCTCGAGGCCGCGGCGGGCGTGACCACGTTCATCCTGGCCGGGCGGTATTTCGAGGCCCGCTCGAAGCGGCGGGCGGGAGCGGCGTTGCGGGCCCTGCTCGAGCTCGGCGCGAAGGATGTCGCGGTGCTGCGCGATGGCGTCGAGACGCGAATTCCGGTGGAGCAGTTGGCCGTCGGGGACGAGTTCATCGTGCGGCCGGGCGAGAAGATCGCCACCGACGGGGTGATCACCGAGGGCACCTCGGCGGTCGACGCGTCCATGTTGACCGGCGAGTCGGTGCCGGTGGAGGTGGGCGTCGACGACGCTGTCACCGGTGCCACGGTGAATGTCGGTGGTCGACTCGTGGTGCGCGCCACCAGGATCGGCGCCGACACCCAACTCGCGCAGATGGCCCAGCTCGTCGAGGACGCGCAGACCGGCAAGGCGCAGGCGCAGCGGCTGGCCGACCGGATCTCCGGCATCTTCGTTCCGATCGTGATCGCGCTGGCCGTGGCCACGCTCGGATTCTGGCTCGGGACAGGCGGTTCCGTCGCGGCGGCGTTCACCGCCGCCGTCGCGGTGCTGATCATCGCCTGCCCGTGCGCGCTGGGCCTGGCGACGCCGACCGCGCTCATGGTCGGCACCGGACGCGGCGCGCAGCTCGGCATCCTGATCAAGGGCCCCGAGGTGCTGGAATCGACCCGCAAGGTCGACACGATCGTGCTGGACAAGACCGGCACCGTCACCACCGGAAAGATGACCCTGCTCGAGGTGGTTCCGGCCGAGGGTGAGCAGCGGGATCGCGTGTTGGAAATGGCAGGCGCGCTGGAGGATTCGTCGGAGCATCCGATCGCGCAGGCGATCGCCAAGGCTGCGCGCGACGAGTTCGGCACCCTCGCGCCGGTGGAAGGCTTCGCCAACGTCGAAGGGCTCGGCGTGCAGGGCGTGGTCGACGGGCACGCGGTGGTCGTGGGTCGGGCGCGACTGCTGGCAGACTGGTCGCAGCCGCTCGACGAGAAGCTGGAAGGTGTTCTGGCGGAGGCGGAATCGGCGGGTAGGACCGCGGTCGCCATCGGGTGGGACGGTAAGGCGCGCGGCGTGCTGGTCGTCGCGGACGCAGTGAAACCGACTTCGGCGCAGGCTATCTCGCAGTTCCGGGAGCTCGGGCTCACCCCGATCCTGCTCACCGGCGACAACGCCCGCGCGGCCCGCGCCATCGGCGACGAGGTCGGGATCGACGAGGTCATCGCCGAGGTGCTGCCGCAGGACAAGGTCGACACGGTCAAGCGGTTGCAGGCCGAGGGCAAGGTCGTGGCGATGGTCGGCGACGGCGTCAACGACGCGGCGGCCCTGGCCCAGGCCGATCTGGGCCTGGCCATGGGCACCGGCACCGACGTGGCCATCGAGGCGAGCGACCTCACCCTCGTCCGCGGCGACCTCCGCGCCGCCGTCGACGCGATCCGCCTGGCCCGACGCACCCTGGCCACCATCAAGGGCAACCTGTTCTGGGCCTTCGCCTACAACGTGGCCGCCATCCCGCTGGCCATGGCGGGCCTGCTCAACCCCATGCTGGCGGGCGCCGCGATGGCCTTCAGCTCGGTCTTCGTGGTGAGCAACAGCCTGCGCCTGCGCCGCTTCAAGTCGACAGCGCAGTAACCGAAGGGCGGGGCAGCGGGTTTCCGCCGCCCCGCCCATGTCGCGCTCAGAAGACGTGCTGGTCGTCCGCCGAGATGGCGAAGCCGTGCTCGCCGGCGACACAGCGCACGCCCTGCGTGGACGAGGCGCAGGTGTAACCGTGGACGGTCAGGGACTCGCCGTAATTCAGCACGGTGCCGCCGGAGGGTCCCCCTGGCGGGAAGCCGATGAAGATGCCCTGGCTGGTGCACAGGAGTTCCGATGTGCCCTGGTAGAGGTGCGCGGCGACCTTGCGGTTGGGCGCGTCGGTGCAGTTCGGCAGCGCCGCCGGGAGGAATTTGGCCTGACCCAGCTGGCAGCCGACACCGTAGGGCGCCATGACGAGGACGCCGCACTTGACGTTGCCGGTGGGCGACTGGAAGTAGTAGCTGCCGTCGATCAGGAATTTGCTCGCGTCGACGGGGGTGAAGCCTCCGCTGGCGGGTGCCGGGCTGGTGATCGGGGCGGCCGTGGGAACCGGGCCGCTCGGCGCCGGACTGCCGGGCGAGCCCTCCCCCGGCGAACCGGCACCCGGGGAGCCAGCGTCCGGGGAACCAGCACCAGGGGACCCGGCGTCCGGCGAACCGGCGCCAGGGGACCCGGCGTCCGGGGAACCAGCTTCCGATGCGGACGGCACGCCCGTGGTCGGCACGCCCGTGGCCTGACTCGGCGCCCCGGACGGCTGAACGATGGTTACGGGCCCCGAACCCTGATCGCCCCCGGTGCAGGCGCTGAGTACCCCGGTCAGCGCCACAAACGCGGCTGCCACGACTACTGATTTCACGATCGCTCCCACTCTGTCCTCCCGACCCGTGTGAGGGGGAAATCGGCGTCGGATGCGAAGTCGTTTCTTTAGCTCATCAAACGCTATGGAACCGTTACCGAGCCGTGGTCCTCGGAAACCGTTGTCGCACAACGGCTGCCGTCGCGGGCGAACCGCACGGGAGCGAACGAGAAAAGCCCGGCACGATGGCCGGGCTTTTCGTTGAGCGGATGACGAGATTCGAACTCGCGACCCTCACCTTGGCAAGGTGATGCGCTACCACTGCGCCACATCCGCGTGCAATCCGAGGCCGATCCGGCGAGCCGGTGACTTCGTGCTGCGAGAAGGAACTCTAGCGCGAAACTCCCGAACTACGAAATCCGGGTCATTTCTCGCTGTCGCGGGCCTTGCGGGCGATCCGCTCGGCCGCCTCGGCATCGTCGAGGGCGGTGGCCTCCTCCAGCGACGGCGCGCTGCCGCCGAGGCGTTTCGGCACCCAGTAGGCGCCGGGTTCGTGGGTGTAGTCCTTTTGCAGGTCGGCGAGCATTTCCTGCATGGTGGTGCGCACCTGCGCGGTGAGGTCGGCGATCGGCTCATAAGGCTGGATGGGGGCGCCGACGGCGATCGAGATCGGAGTGTTGGTGCGGCCGAGGCGTTTCGGGAAACCCTTGGTCCACACGCGCTGGGCGCCCCAGATGGTGATCGGAATGATCGGCACGCCGGCTTCCAGCGCCATCCGGGCCGCGCCGGATTTGAATTCCTTGATCTCGAAGCTGCGGCTGATCGTGGCCTCGGGGTAGACGCCGACGAGTTCGCCGTCGCGCAGGTACTTCACCGCCGACTTGTAGGAGTCGGCGCCCGCGGTGCGGTCGACCGGAATGTGCTTGAGGGTGCGCATGATCGGGCCGGAGACGGCGTTGTCGAACACCTCCTGCTTGGCCATGAACCTGATGTAGCGACCGGGGGTGCGCGCGGGCAGGCCGGCGTAGGTGAAGTCCATGTAGCCGGTGTGGTTGATCGCCAGCACGGCGCCACCGGACGCGGGAATGTTCTCCGCGCCCTTGACGGTGAACTTCAGACCTTCGAGGAAGAAGACGGCTCGGGTCAGGCCGACAATCGACCGGTAGACGGGTTCCACGTTCAGTCAGCGTAGTCGTCACCGGCGGTTCCCGTCAGGGTCGGCGTGCCCGGGTGCGACTCACCGTAGAATCGCGGCGTTCGCACCGCGGTCGAATCCGCTTCGCGCACATCGGTCTACATCCGGCGGGTCCGCTCGCCCCGACAGTCAGGCATCCACGCGGTGCCACGACCTAGGAATGAGGAACGACGTAGTGGAACGCGCTCTGCTCGCCCCGACCCGCACCTTCGCGCTGGTCGCGGGGCTGTCCGTCGCCCTGATCACCGGGTGCGATTCGGTATCCGGCATCCCGGGCGATCCGGTCGAGGTGACCGCCGCGCCCACCACCACCGCCACCCAGGCCGTCGCCACGCCCGCGCCGACGTCGACCACCGAGTCGGTGCCCGCCGACGCGCCGCAGGTCGGCGCCGTCGCGGGCGATCAGGACGCGGTGGCGGCCGTGCGTCGCTGGGCCGCCGACCTGCGGACCGACACCGTCGCCGCACTGAAGGACAAGTGCTGGACCATCCCGCCCAACACCGTCGCCACCATGTACGCCGACCCGTCGACCGTGCTGGCCGTGCTCACCGGGCCCGGCACCGCGACCGAGGACGGCGTCACCTGGCGCGACCGCGGCACCACCGTGACCGTCGACCGCGAGTCCATCGACTCGGGTTACGCGTGCGGGCGGGTGTTCGCCGCGGGTGTCGAGCCCGGTTACGACGAAGCCGACGCCCGACACACCGTGCGTCGTTATCTTGCGCGCGCAACGGGCAAACCTCTCAATTCCGACGATGTCGAGGCCACACACCCCCTGACCTGCGCGGCAAGCCCCGTGCAGTGGGATCCCGAGGGCACCGGCAACCCCACGGCGCCCCCCTTGACAAGCGACTCGGGCAAAGTAGGCAATGTCACCTCCTTCACCGGTGAAGAGCTACGATCCGAGCAGATTCGTGGCGACTACCTGGCAGTTCACGTTCCGGTGACCACCTCGCCCGGCGGCACCCGCACGCGCACTTTCACGGTCGTCACGACCGCTGAGGGCTATTGCATCGGTGACGTAACGATTTAGCCACTACCCTGGATGGCTGGTACGCCGAAGCAATCAGGGGGCTCTTTGGCAGATCCCGGTAGGAGGAAACAGCTCGTGCAGATCACCAGCGTCGGACACGCCGGCTTTCATATCCGAACCGAAGCCGGGACGATCCTGTGCGACCCGTGGGTGAACCCCGCGTACTTCGCGTCGTGGTTCCCGTTCCCGGACAACTCCCAGCTCGACTGGGAGACGCTCGGCGACGTCGACTACCTCTACGTCTCGCATCTGCACCGCGACCACTTCGACGCCGCGCACCTGGCGAAGTACGTCAACAAGGACGCCACGGTCCTGCTGCCCGACTACCCGGTGCTCGACCTGCGCCGCGAGCTCGAGGCGCTGGGCTTCACCAAGTTCTTCGAGACCGAGGACTCGGTCAAGCACACCGTCACCGGGCCGAAGGGCTCGCTCGACGTGATGATCGTGGCCCTGCGCGCGCCCGCCGACGGACCGATCGGCGACTCGGGCATCCTCGTCTCCGACGGTGAGACCACCTGTTTCAACATGAACGACGCCCGCCCCGTCGACATGGACGTCATCCACGACGCGTTCGGCGACATCGACATCCACCTGCTCCAGTACTCCGGCGCCATCTGGTACCCGGCCGTGTACGACATCCCCGCCCGCACCAAGGCCAACTTCGGCAAGCAGAAGCGCCAGCGCGGCATGGATCGCGCCCGCTCCTACATCGAACAGGTCGGCGCGACCTGGGTCGTGCCCTCGGCCGGTCCGCCGGTGTTCCTCGACGAAGACCTGCGCTACCTCAACGACGATCGCGGCGACGAGGGCAACATCTTCCCCGATCAGATCGTGTTCCTCGAGCAGATGGAAATCCACGGCAACGCGGGCGGGATCTTGATGATCCCCGGCTCCGTCGCCGACGTGCGCGGCAAGGAACTCGACCTCGCGCACCCGTTCGACCCGGACCGGATCTACGGCGACAAGGCCGCCTACATCGAGGAGATGGCGCAGCGTTTCGCGCCGGTCCTCGCCGCCGAGAAGGCGTCGTGGGAGATCGGCGAGGGTTCGCTGCTCGAGCCGCTGCGTGAACTGTTCGAACCGATCATGAAGCAGAGCGCGCTGATCAGCGACGGCATCGGCTACCCCGTCGGCCTCGTCATCGGCGAGGAGACCATCGTCCTGGACTTCCCGCACCGCACCGTGCGCGAACCCCTCGAATCCGAAGGCCGCTACCGCTACGGCTTCCGCATCGCCCCCGAACTGGTCCGCACCGTCCTGCGCGACAACGAACCCGACTGGGTGAACACGATCTTCCTGTCCACCCGCTTCCAGGCGTGGCGCATCGGCGGCTACAACGAGTTCCTCTACACCTTCTTCAAATGCCTCACCGACGAGCGCATCGCCTACGCCGACGGCTGGTTCTCCGAAGCCCACGACGACTCCGCCGTCACCGAACTCGAAGGCTGGGAAGTCCAACGCCGCTGCCCCCACCTCAAGGCCGACCTCTCCAAATTCGGTGTGGTGGAAGGCAACAACCTCACCTGCAACCTGCACGGCTGGCAGTGGGATCTGGAGTCGGGGCGTTGCAAGACGTCCAAGGGCCACGAGCTGCGGGCACGCAAGCTCTGACGCCACCCCGGAAACGGGTACACCCGCAACGGTTAATTATGGCGTTGCCACCCTCTCGCCTATGGATCATAATTAATCCAATCATTAAATATGGTCCGGTAGCGAGGGGGCGCGATGTCTACACGATCGTCGAAAGTTCCACTGTTCGACGAGGTCAAGAGGGTTCTCGAGTGCCTGCGCGACGGGGTACCCGTGGACGAGACCGAGCGCGTCGATTTCAAGGAGGAAGCCGGGCGACGCGGGCCGGGTGGAGTTGTCCTACCGGGCACCGCGACCAACGACAGGGCCGCCCAGGCGCTCGCGGAGGAGTCGGCGTGCATGGCCAACAGCGACGGGGGCGGGGCCCTGATCGTCGGCGTGGTCGACAAGAGCCGGGCGCTGGTCGGCACCCAGCTCGATGTCGAGTGGTTGCGTCACCGCATCTACCAGCTCACCGAACAACGGCTCACCGTCTCGGTCCGTGAGGAATCGGTCAACGGCGCTCGATTGCTCGTGCTCTACATTCCCCAAGCGATAGAGCCGATTCGCTACAACGGCAAGTTGAAGTGGCGGGTCTGCGACAATTGCGTCGACATCGATCCCACCAGCTGGTATGCCCGGCGACGTCCGTACGACTGGTCCGCCGGAACGAGTGACACACCCATCACCGCGGTTCGTGAGTCGGCGATCGAGATCGCCCGCGATTTCCTGATGAGTTCCAACGAACCTTCTGCCCAGGACCTCGCCGAAGCCACCACCGCGGAGTTGCTGCGTCGGCTCAACGCCTCGACCGCCGACGGGTATTTGACCGAAGCCGGAAAACTGCTCTTCGTCGGACGGACGGCGCCTTCACTGGACTACATTCGTCGCGACTACAGCGGTGGTGACAGTACCGACCGGGTCCGACGCACGGATCGTTCCGTGATCGAGCAACTCGCCGAGGTATTCATCAACGCCCGCGCCAACAATCCGATCCAGCACCTCAGTCGGGGACTGGCAAGTGGCCAAGTACGCGAACTTCCCGAGCGCGCGATTCGTGAGGCGATCGTCAACGGCGTAGCCCATCGGGACTGGAACTCGCCGGAGCCCACAGTCATCGAGCACATCGGGCGCACGCTCCGGGTGACGAGCCCCGGCGGATTCATCTCCGGGGTCAACGAGAACAACATCATCACCCATCCCTCGAAGTCCAGAAACACAGCTCTGACCGAAATGCTCGCCGCGCTGCGGATCGCCGAACGTGAGGGGATCGGCGTGGACCGGATGGTGGGCGACATGCTCCGCCGTGGACAGCCACGACCCGAAATTCGCGAGATCGCCGGTCCCAGTGTGGTCACGGGACTGGTTGGGAACATGATCGATCAAGCGTGGATGGCTTGGCTCGAGCTCTTCGGTGATCCGTCGGTGCGAAACGACCTCCGGCTGTTGATGCTGACAGAACAGGTAGTACAGCGCGGCTGGGTCGACGGGTCGACGGCTGCCCGACTGCTCCAACTCTCGCCGCTGGAGACGCAGGACGCGCTGAACGTTCTGATCGAGAAGCGGGTCGATGGCGCATGGCTGCTGAAAGCGGTCGAGGGAACCCAGGCGGGGACAGATCCCGCATTCGCGCTGAACCCCGCCGCACGCGAATCGCTCGAACGCGTCGACACCGAGTTCGCGGAGAATCGGTGGTGGCCCGACCGAAAAACCATCGCCTCGGACTACGCCCGCCACCGTGGCCGGATCAGCACCACCGAGCTCGGAGCGATCGTGGGCGCTCATCCGACGAACGTCGGCGGCGTACTCAAGGGCTTGGAAAGGGAAGGGGTGCTGGCTCCGTCGCGAGAGAGTCGACGCGGCGCTGGGTTCTACTACGTCTATGTGTCGTAGTCGCTGTGCGCGGGCCTGTTTCCTAGCCGTGGCGGCGTTGGCCGGTGGCCACGACCACCGCGCAGAGAACGATCGCGCAGCTGAATATCGCGGGGAGTGAGAGCTTTCCGTCTGCGGCGTCGAGCAGTGCGGCGGTGACCAGTTGGCCCGCTACCGATGTCAGGCCGAGTAGCAGGACGCCGATCAGGCCGACGGTGGCGGCGGCCAGGGCGATGAAAGCCACGCCGATCAGGCCGCCGGTGTAGAGCCAGGGGTCGGTGGGGAATTCCGTGGGGAGGCCGGTAGTGGACAGGATATAGAGGTCGATCAGGAGCAGGGCGGTCATGCCGACGGCGAAGTTGATCAGGGTGGCGGGGAAGGGGCCGCCGGTGGCGCCCACCCGGCCGTTGACCGCTTGTTGCCAGGCCAAGCCGACGCCGGCGAGGGCGGGCAGGACGATGAGCAGCGCATCGGGCACGCCGGTGGTCACCGCGGCCGGTGCCGAACTGCCGCCGACGGACAGGACGACCCCGGCGAGGCCGAGGGCGGCAGCGGCGACGCGCCACGGGGTGATCGGGGTTCGGCCGTTCGGGGCGAGGCCGAGGCGGTCGACCAGCAGGCTGCTGGCGAGTTGGCCCGCGACGACCGCGACGGTGAACGCGGTGACACCGATCGCGGCGATCGTGAGACCTTGAGCCGCGACGAAGAACGCGCCACACAATCCGCCGAGCAACTGCCACCGCGGCAGCTCGCCCACCGACACGGCACGACGCACCTTGCTGAGGCCCGCCCGCATCGCGGGACTGACCGCGACAGCGATCAACAAGGCAACGAGCCCCGTACCGAAACTGATGCTCGCCGCCGCGATCCCATCGGCCAACCGCGCCCCGAGCGCCCCGTTGATCCGCCCCTGCACCGCGACACCGGCCCCGATACCGAACCCGAACACCAACCCGAGACCACGACGCCCGCTCATCCGCTCCCCACCACACTCGACAACCCGCACGATGAGCATGCCACCCGCGACCACGCGCAGCGTGATGCCGTCCACGGTGCGACGGGCAATGTCACCAGTGCACTGGCCGCACTTCGACCTACTGATCCGGGTGGCGTGGCGGCATCCAGGTGGGGGTCAGTAGGGCTGTTATGAGCAGGATTGTGCCGAGCAGGGCGATGGTGATCGACATCGACACGTAGTGGGTCGCGAGGGCTACGAAGGCGAAGACGGCCAGGGCGACTATCTCGGAGAGCAGGCCGGAGACCGAGGTGACGGTGGCTCGGGCGGGGCCCTCGATGGCGTCTTGGAGGCGGGCGCCGGCGATCACTTCGGCGTTGAAGTCGATGCCGTAGGCGACGGCGATGCCGAGGAAGCCGAGCCAGATCCAGGCTGGACCGGTGGTCGCGCCGACGGCCAGCGCGCCGGCGATGAACAGGATGCCGGCCACGAACAGGGCTACCGCGATAGTGCGGGAGGAGAGGGCTTCGGTGCGGCCCGCGAGCAGTGATCCGATCAGCGAACCCGCGACCGTGACGCCGACGAGCAGGGCCGAGGTGCTGGTGGAGGCGCCGCCGGAGACGGCGAGGAGGCCGAAGTATTCGTCGAAGGCGGTGACGCCGTAGAGGAGGGCGCCGAGGAGGACGCCGCGGCGGACCCGGCGGACTCGGAAGGCTTCGGCGAGACCGGTTTTCAGCATGGTGCGGTAGCGGGAGTCGGGTTTGCCCGCGTGCGGGCCGAGGGGTTCGGGGGTGGGGTCGTCCTCGTCCAGGTCGTCGACGGCGGTGGCGGAGATCGACTTCGGGGCGCTGGGGAGGGCGAGGGCGGTGAGGGTGTGCAGGACGCCGATGGCGACGCTGACCCAGCCGACCAGGGCGTAACCGCCGAGGGCGAACAGGGGGGCGGCGGCGAGGATGGCGATCAGGACCGTGAATTCCTGGGCGCCGCGGGCCCAACCCATGATCGAGGCGTAGGCCTGCGGTTTGCCGCGGGCGACCAGGTCGTCGTAGATCAGGGCCTCGAAGGTGCCTGATTCCAGGCAGCCGGAAATGCCCCAGACGATGAAGCCGAGCGCGAAGCCGAGAAACGAGGGCGCCACCATCCAGATCGCGAAGCAGGCGGCTTGCAGCACGCAACTCAGGATGAGCAGGCCGCGACGCGAGACGGTGTCGGCCCACGCGCCCGAAGGCACCTCGAGCAGGAACGCGGTCACCGACCACAGGGCCAGCAGCAGCGAGATCTGGGCCGTGCTCAGGCCGTGGTCGGCGAACAGGACGCCGTAGAGGGCGTAGATGGGCAGCAGATCACGGGTGCCCTTGAACAGCACCGCGCGCGCGGCGAGATCGCGGACCGGGTCACGAGTCACCCAGGCCACCGTCCGTCGGAGCGGGGAAGATCAACAGCCGTAGATGAGCATGCGCATGCACCCAATATTTCGCCGGTCGACGGGCATCGTCAAGCGAATATTCGTCCGCGATCATCTCGCGTGCGGCCGTGCCGCGACCCGGCTCTAGCCGAGGGGGATCCACCCGTTGGCGGCGAGGGACTCGTCGTCGTCGGAGGCGGGGGTGCCGGTGAGGGAGCGGCCGTCGTTGAGGTCGTTGATGAGTTCGGCGACGGGGTGGGAGTCGCTGTAGTGGTAGCCCTGGGCCAGGGCGAAGCCGAGTTCGGTGAGGACGGCGGCCTGGTATTCGGTTTCGACGCCTTCGGCGATGACCTGGAGGTCGAGGGACTTGCTCAGGGCGGCGATGACGCCGAGCAGGGGTGGGGCGGGGGAATCGGAGCGGATGGCGGCGACGAAGGACTGGTCGACCTTGAGGATGTCGCTGGGGATGGTGGCCAGGCGGCTCAGCGAGGAGTAGCCGGTGCCGAAATCGTCGATGGCGATGCGGACACCACGATCGCGCAGGGTGTGCAGGTTGGCGATCGCGGTCTGCGACTCGGCGGCCAGTTCGCTCTCGGTGACCTCGAGGACGAGCTGGTCGGCGGGCCAGCCGGTGTCGGACAGGATGGTCGCGACGCGTTCGGCGTATTCGGTTTCGGCCAGCTCGAGACCGGAGACGTTCACGTTGAGGGTGAGGTTCAGCGAGGCGAAGCTCTCCTGGAGGCGGGCGGCGTCGGCGCAGGCGCGGCGCAGGACCAGCTCGTCGAGGTCGGAGATGAGGTCGTATTCCTCGGCGACCCGGATCAGGCCCTCGGTGGTGACCTCCGGTTGCGCGCTCGACGACCAGCGCAGCAGGGCCTCCACGCCGACCGCCTGGCCGCCGTCCTCGGTGAGGCTGACGATGGGCTGGTAGTGCACGTCGAGGGCGCCGCGGTCGATCGCCTCGCGCAGTTCCACCGCCAGCGGCAGTTGCCGGGAGGATTCGAGCACGGTGCGGTTGCGGCCCGCCTGCTTGGCCCGGTATAGACCCACATCGGCCCGGCTGACCAGCAGTGATCCGGACTCGCCCGGCTGCCACGAGGTGACACCGGCCGAACAGCCCATCGTCACCGCGGCGCGCAACTGCTCGGTGAGCAGGATCGCGGCCTGCTCGGTGGTGCCGGGCAGCAGCAGCGCGAACACGTCGCCGCCGAAACGGGCCAGGACCTGGCCGGGAGCGAGCAGATCGAGCCAGGTGTCGGCGACGCGTTGGAGCACGGCATCGCCCGCGCGGTGGCCGAGATGGTCGTTGATCTTCTGGAAGCGGTCGAGATCGACCAGGACCAGGGACATGCCCTGACCGCCGCGACTGGCCGCGTCGATCGCCGGATTGAGCTGCTTCTCGAAACCGCGCCGGTTCAGCAGGCCGGTGAGCACGTCGATATCGGCTTCGGCGGCCATCCGGGTGAGGATGCCGACCACCACGCCCGCGCCGAAGGTGACCCCGGCCGGAATCAGGCCCGACCACCACGGCAGGCCGCGGGCGGGCAGCACGAGCAGGCACAGCACGATCGCGAAACCGATGTGCGCGGCGGCGCGGCTCCACGCGAAGAACAGGGCCGCGTCGCAGGCGACGAACACGAAGAACGAGGCCAGCGTGATGCCGCCGACCAGGTTCGGGAAGTCGTAGACGGCGATCGCGACGAGCACGGTCGCGGTGGCGAGGTAGGCGTGATGCAGGCCGTGCGGCATCCGCGGACCCCACGCGAGCAGCGTGAGACCCAGCAGCAACGAGATGGCCGCGGCGGTGCCGACCACGAGCCGATTGCCGTCGTCGCCCGGCGCGACGGCAGTGATCATCAGACCGAGGACACCGCCGAGAACGTAGAACGCCCCCGTTGTCCTGGCCATAACCTTTGCCGTCGCCAACGCCGATGCCGCCCGCACCCGGGTTCGGGTATCGCCGCGCGCCCCGATTCCTCGCACGAGCACCAGCCTAGATGTTGATCGGTCAGGGTGTTCGCCACATCCACAAATACGATGTCAGCAAACTACTAGCATCCTACGGCTTCAGCACATCGGTGCCGACGAACGGGACCAGCGCCTCGGGCACCCGCACCGAACCGTCGGCCTGCTGATGGTTCTCCAGGATCGCCACGATCCAGCGCGTGGTGGCCAACGTGCCGTTCAGCGTCGCGGCCGTCTGCGGCTTGCCGTTCTCGTCCCGGTAGCGGACCGAGAGCCTACGCGCCTGGAAGGTGGTGCAGTTGGAGGTGGAGGTGAGTTCGCGGTAGGTCTGCTGGGTGGGCACCCACGCCTCACAGTCGAACTTGCGCGCGGCCGAGCTGCCGAGGTCGCCCGCCGCCACGTCGATCACGCGGTAGGGCACATCGATCGCGGCCAGCATCTCGCGCTCCCACGCGAGCAACCGCAGATGCTCGGCATCGGCCTGCTCGGGGACGGTGTAGACGAACATCTCGACCTTGTCGAACTGATGCACGCGGATGATGCCGCGGGTGTCCTTGCCGTAGCTGCCCGCCTCGCGCCGGAAGCACGACGACCACCCCGCATAGCGCTTGGCGCCCGCGCTCAGATCGAGGATCTCCTCGGAGTGGTAGCCCGCCAGCGGCACCTCCGAGGTGCCGACGAGGTAGAGGTCGTCCTCTTCGAGGTGGTAGACCTCGGCGGCGTGCTGGCCGAGGAAACCGGTGCCCGCCATGATCTCCGGGCGCACCAGCACCGGCGGGATCATCATGGTGAAACCGTGCGCCACGGCCTTCTGCGCGGCCAGCTGCAACAGACCCATCTGCAACAGGGCGCCGTAACCGGTGAGGAAATAGAACCGCGAGCCCGACACCTTCGCGCCGCGCTCCATGTCGATCAGCTTCAGCGACTCGCCGAGCTCGAGGTGATCCTTGGGCTCGAAGTCGAATTCCGGTGGGGTGCCGACGGTTTCGAGCACGACGTAATCGTCCTCGCCACCGGCGGGCGCACCCTCCTGGACCACGTTGGAGATCGCGCGCGCGGCCGCGTCGAGGTCGGCGTCGGCGGCGTTCTGGGCCACCTCGGCCTCTTTGACCTTGGCGGACATATCGGAAGCGGCGGCCAGCAGCGCGGGGCGCTCCTCCTTGCTCGCCTTGCCGATGACCTTGCCCATCGCCTTGTGCTCGGCGCGCAGGTTGTCGGCGGTGAGCACGGCGGCGCGACGCGCGGCATCGGCTTCGAGCAGGGCGTCGACGAGCGCGGGGTCCTCACCGCGGGCCCGCTGCGAAGCACGGACAGCTTCCGGGTTCTCGCGCAGGAATCGGAGGTCGATCATGAGCAAACAGCCTAGTTGCTCACACAATCCTTACTCTTTCGGGCTATACCAACCGGGCAGCGTGGGGGCATAGTTGCGGTGTGAGTCCCACTTTCGACACCGCCGTCATCGATACCGCGATCACCGACCTCACCGAGGGGGAGAAGACCTGGGCCGCGACCGGCCTGCGCCGTCGACGCGAACTCCTCGACGAACTCGCCGCCCTCGCCGCGCGCGACGCCGAGGCGTGGGTCGCCGCGGCGCGCACCATCAAGAAGCTCGACGCCGACAGCCCGCTGCTCGGCGAGGAGTGGATGTCGGGGCCGATGACGATGATCGGCGGCGCGCGGGCGCTGAGCGAGACGCTCGCCGCTCTGGAGCAGGGCGCGAGCCCGATCGACGGCGTCGAACTCGGCACCGCGCCCGGCGGCCGGGTCTCGGTGCCGGCGCTGCCGCACGGCATCTTCGACAAGCTGCTGCTGAGCGGATTCACCGCCGACGTGTGGCTGCGACCCGGCGTCGACGCGGCCACCGCGCGGCGCAAAGCCGGTCTGGCACAGCGCAATCCGGCCGAGACCGGCGGGGTCGGGGCGGTGCTCGGCGCGGGCAACATCATGTCGATCGCGCCGCTGGACACCCTCTACGAACTCTTCGCCAACAACCGGGTCGTCGCGCTCAAGCTCAACCCGATCACCGACCCGCTGCTGCCGGTGTTCCAGGCGATCTTCGCGCCGTTCATCGAACTGGGCGTGGTGCGCATCCTCACCGGCGGGGCCGCCGAGGGCGGCTACCTGGTCAACCACCCGCAGGTCGCGCACGTGCACATGACCGGCGGCGCGCCCACCCACGACGCGATCGTGTGGGGCCCCGGCTCGGACAAGACCGGCGAACCGGTGCTCGACAAGCCGATCACCAGCGAACTCGGCGGCGTCGCGCCCGTCATCGTGGTGCCCGGCCAGTGGTCGGCGGCGGACCTGAAGTTCCAGGCCGAACACGTGGCCACCCAGCGCCTGCACAACGGCGGCTACAACTGCGTCGCCGCGCAGACCGTGGTGCTCGCCGCGGACTGGCCGCTCAAGGAGCAGTTCCTGACCGAACTGCGCGCCGCGATCGACAACGCGCCCGCCCGCACCGCCTACTACCCGGGCAGCGACAACCGCATCGCCGGCGCGCTCGAGACCTACCCCGACGCCGCCCGCGCCAACGGTCGCCTGCTGGTCGAGAACCTGCCCGCCGGGGACACGCCGCTGCTGGTCACCGAGTACTTCTCCCCCGTCCTGGGCGTGGTGGAACTGCCCGGCACCGGGGCCGAATTCCTCGACAACGCCGTCGATTTCGCGAACAACGAGCTGATGGGCACCCTCGGCGCCAACATCATCGCCGACCCGGCCACCATCACCGCGCTCGGCGACGAACTCGACACCGCGATCGAGAACCTGCGCTACGGCACCGTCGCGCTCAACGCCTGGACCGGTCTGGCGTTCCTCACCGCCCGCGCGAGCTGGGGCGCCTACCCCGGCCACACCCTCGACGACGTCCAGTCCGGCATCGGCATCGTGCACAACGCGTTCCTGCTCGACGATGTCGAACGGACCGTGGTCCGCGGACCCTTCCGGCCCGCGCCGCGCGCCCTGCTCGGCGGCGAGTACACGCTGAGCCCCAAGCCGCCGTGGTTCGTCTCGAACAAGACCGCCACCACCACCGGTCGCAGGCTCACCGACTTCTACGGCGACGGAAAGGTGCGTCGACTGCCCGGGATCTTCCTGTCCGCACTGCGCGGCTGACCCGTAGCAGCGCCCCGGCAAATACACTCGGCGTCGATGTCGAACAAGCAGAGCACTCCAGTCGAGGGACCCGCCGCGCCCGGTCGCGGCGGCGCCCTGCATCTGTCGGCGACGAAACTGCGCTGGGGGCTGCTGATAGCCGCCCTCGGCGCGATCGTCGCGGCCACGGTCACCATGACGGTGACCGGCTTCGACACCGACAAGGTCGAAGCGCACCACCCCGGCAGCGAGCCCGTCGTGCGGGACAAGCAGTTCAGCAGCGCGTCCGAGGGCGACTGCCTGACCTGGTCCAAGCCCGACCGCAGCGACCTGGTGAAGGTGAACTGCGGCGACGAGCACCTGTTCGAGGTGGCCGGTGTCATCGACCTGCGCGCGTATCCGGGGCGCGAGTTCGCCGAGGGCACCCGCCACCCGGACTCGCTGCGGATGACCGAGCTCAGGGACGAACACTGCGTGAGCGCGGTGCAGAAGTACCTGGGCGGGCGGTTCGATCCGCGCGGCAAGTACATGGTGAACGTGATGTCGCCGAGCCCGGCCGGGTGGCAGCACGGCGACCGGACGCTGCGCTGCGGGGTCCAGGTCGCCGCGACCACCGCCAGCCCGGCCACCTCCGGCAGCATCACCGAACCGGGCACCGGCCAGTCCAAGGTGCACCCGGTCGGGACGTGCCTCGGCATCAACCAGAACCTGCCGACCGATCCGGTGGACTGCGCCCAGCCGCACGCGGTGGAGATCGTCGGCACCGTCGATCTGGGCGATCACTTCACCGGCGGGCCGCCGTCGGAAGCCGATCAGGACAAGTACGTCGAGGCCGAATGCAACCGCCTCTCCGCCGACTATCTCGGCAGCCCGGACGCGATTCGCAACAAGACGCTCACGCTGTTCTTCGACTATCTGGAGCCCGCCAGCTGGCTCGCGGGCAGCGATCAACTCGACTGCTGGCTCGGAAAAGGCGCCGACCGTGAGGGTTTCGCGCCCATCGTCGGGTCGGCGCGGGGCGAGATCCTGATCGACGGGCAGGCGCCGGTGCCGCCGCCGAACACCGGACGCTCCACACCGGCGCCGCTGCCGGGCGCCGCGCCGCTGCCGCCCCAACCCCAGCCGAGGTGATGTTGTCCGAACGGATGCCGGCGTCGCGGTTCGAGGAGTTGGTGGGCGACGCGCTCGACCAGATCCCGCCGCGCCTGGCCGCGGCCATCGACAACGTGGTGGTGCTGGTAGAGCCCCGAAACGACGAGGAACCGTCGCTGCTGGGGCTGTACCACGGGATCGCGCTCACCGAGCGCGACAGCTACTACGCCGGATCGTTGCCCGACACGATCACCATCTATCGTGAGGCCATTCTCGACATCTGCGAGACCGACGCGGACGTGGTCGAGGAGGTCGCGATCACCGTGATCCACGAAATAGCACACCATTTCGGGATTGACGACGACCGGTTGCATGAGCTGGGATGGGGCTAGCGAAAATTGGGTGGGGAATCGATGGAACCGAACGACCCGCTCTCGCGTCCAAGTACTCGTAGGGGGAATTCTCGTGGTTCCCGATAGTCGCCACCAGAAGGAGTCGGGTCATGGTCGGACACGTTCTCGTATCACCTGAAATCGTCCTCGCCGCATCCGCGGAGCTGGACCTGCTCGCCGAGCGCCTCGCGCTCGCCGCCGGCCTCGCCGGGCCCGCCACGCATGTGCTGCCCTCCGGCGCCGAGGAGGTGTCGCTGCTCGCGGCCTCGCACTTCAACAAGGCGGCGGGCACGCACGACAGTTCCATCGCGCAGGCCATCCTCGAGCTGCACCACGCGGCCGCGACCCTGCGCTCGCAGCTGAGCACCCACATCGGCGAAGACGTGGCCCGCGCGGCCACGATCAGCGCCATCCAGGTGTAAACGCACCCCACACCCGTCGACGATCATTCACTCAGGGGAGAAGACAGCATGACCGCAGGGATCACCGGGGTGTTCTGGCTACCTCGTTTGGCCGAATTCAACTCCACCACCCTCAACGCGGGCGCACACGCGATCCCGATCAGTGCCGCGAGCGGCTCGTGGGGCACGCTGGCCGCCGCGTGGAGCGACGCCGCCTTCACCATCGCCCGCGTGATGGCCGAGGTCGGTACCGGTCTGCAGGGCGTCAACGGCATGGCGGTGCTCTCGCGCCTCACGCCGTTCGCCGGCTGGGCCAGCCAGCAGGGCGCGCTCGCCGCGGCCATGGGCGTCAAGTGCGCCACCAACGCCACCTCCTACACCGTGGCCTCGATCGCGATGCCGAGCCTGCCCGAGATCCTGGCGACCAACGCCGCGGTGGTGGCCTCGGCCAACCCGCCCGGTGTGGTCTCCGGTGCGTTCGAGGTGGCCGAGGTCGTCAAGCACGCCATGGACATTCGCGCCGCGCTGGTGATGGAGACCTACGAGGCCGCCACCACCGCCGTGGTCACCACGCCCGGCGAGTTCTCCATGCCGCCCGCCATCGCCAGCGGCGCGGGCACCGCCTCGCAGGGCGATTTCGGCAGCGGCGACCCGATCTCGACCGCCGTGGCCGCGGTGCAGGCCGTCGCGTCCAACCCCGGTGTGGTCAGCGCGGTCACCCAGGCGGCCAACACCGCCGGTGGCATCGTGTCCAGCGGTGTCGGCACGGCGGGCAATATCGGCGCCTCGGCGATCCAGGCGGCCACCGCGGCCACCATGCCCGCCGGTACCGCCGCCGCGCCCGCGATGGCGAGCATGGGCGGGGTCAGCGCGGGCGGCGGCATGACCGCGTCGGCGGGTCTGAGTACCGGTGGCGGTCTGGCCGCGGGCGGGCTTCGGCTGCCCGAGGGCTGGGGAGCCGCGGCGGGTGCGCCCGCAGCGGCGAGTGCGCCCGCGGTCTCGGACTCCACGGTCGTCAACCGCGCCGACGGCGCACCCGTGCGCAACACCGGCGCCGGCGCCAACCCGCTGATGGGCAACCGTCAGAAGGGCGAGGACGACGACGAGCACGACGGTCTCGACTACGTGCGCGCCGACGAGTTCACCGACGGTCGCTACGTGGCCGAAGGCGTCATCGGCGCCGACCTCACCGGATCGGCCAAGTGACGGTTCTCGGCACGAGCAGCGGAGGTTCGCTGCTCGGCGCCGTCGTGCTCTCGCTCGACGACATGCAGTTCCTGCTCGAGGCACTGCAATTCGACGAGATGCCCGTGGTGCTCGACGCCACGGGCCGCTATGACGATGTCACCGCGCACGACGCCGCCATGACCGCGGCCAAGGACGCCCTGGCCGAACGCGAACTGCTGTTCGGCCGCACGGTGACACCCGAGCTGGCCGAACGGCTGCGGGTGCTCTACCGGCCGCAGTGGATCATCGCGCTGCGCTGGGTGGTCGGCGGTCAGGTGAACCGATTCTGTCTGGCGCAGGGCGACGACCGCGCGGTCGTCGCCCTGCGCGGGCCGGACTCCTACGTCATCGACGACGCCGGACTCGATCTGCCCGGTGCGGTGCTGCAGGCACTCGGCCAGGTCGAGGCGCTCGAGCTGTACGGAATGAACGCTCCCACCGAACAATTGGCGCCGATCTTCGGCGACACCGGTGACGCCGCCGCCACCACTGTGCGATTGAGCAAGGTGGGCCACCCGTCCACCGACGCGCAGACGCTGGCTTCGGCGCTGGTGGAGATCCACTCCTACGCCGAGATCGTCGGCGTGGCCTACGGCGACGGCACCCGCGACGTACAGGACAACCACATCGCCGTATTCAACACGCGCGCAGGCCGATTCATCATCACGGCCAGCGTCGCCGACGACGGGGTGAAGTGGTCGTCCATCGCCAGCGGAACCAACGCGCGCCTACGCACCGCGGTGGCCGACCTGATCGAGTCCCTCCCCGTCCGCACCGAATTCCCCACCGCGACAGCGAACAACCTGGGCTGACCTCCGGCGCCGGCCGCTATCCCATCGGATCGTCGGCCGACGGGTCGGCTTGGACCGTGAACGGTGGGGTGAATTTGCCCCAGCGCAGGCATTCCCAGCCGCCGTCCTCGGTGGGGAGTAGTTCGATGGTTTCGGTGTTGTCGAGGTGGTTGTTCGTCGTGAACGGCGGCGCCACCCCGGCCAGCCACTTGCCGAGCAGGCGCATGGCGGCGCCGTGGTTGACGATCAGGACGTCGCCGTCGGTCTCGCCGGTCAGGAACTCCTCGCGCAGGCCGTCGAAGACCGGCAGCATGCGGGCCAGGACCTCGTGGCCGGATTCGCCGCCGGGGGCGCGCAGGTCGAGTTCGCCGAGGTGCCAGCCTCGGTAGATCTGCTGGAACAGTTCGTGGGCTTCCCGGTCGGAGCGGCCGTGCAGGTCACCGACCTGGACCTCGTAGAGGCCGTCGAGGACCATCGCCTCGGTGCCGGTGGCCGCCTCGATGTAGCTCGCGGTCTGGCGGGCGCGCAGGGCGTCGGAGGACACCAGCACCTGGGGTGCGCGTTCGAGGCTCGCGCCGAACGCTTTCGCCTGTGCCACACCACGTTCGGTGAGCGGCAGGCCGGGGACTTCGGTGTCGAGGATCTTGGCGACATTGCCCTCGGTCTCGCCGTGGCGTACCAGAATCAACTTCGCGCGGGTTGTCATAGGTCCGCGACCCCCTTTCGCAGTTGGGTCAACCATTCGGCGGCGGGCTCGTCCGAGGGCGGCGGGGTTCCGACCGCCGCGGACGCAGGCCATGATCCCAGGAATCGGACCTGGGTCGTGCGATGCAGGGCTTTGAGCGTTTCGGCCACGGCCGGGTCGTCGATGTGGCCGACACAGTCGAGGTAGAAGCGGTAGGTGCCCATGCCGGTGCGGGTGGGCCGGGATTCGATGCGGGTGAGATCGACTCCGCGGGTGGCGAATTCGGCGAACGCGCGCATCAGGGAGCCGGGCTCGTTGGGCAGTTCGAAGACCACGGAAGTGCGGTCGGCGCCGGTCGCGGCCGGGGCCACACCGGGTTTGGTGACCAGGACGAAGCGGGTGATGGCCTGGTCGTGGTCGGCCACGCCCGCCGCCAGGGTGACCAGGCCGAGCCGTTCGCCCGCCAGCGCGGTCGACACGGCCGCGTCGGCGGTGCCCGCGGCCACGTCCTCGGCGGCGGCGGCGTTGGAGGCCGAGGTGAAGGGGCTCGCCTCCGGCATGGTGCGGGCCACCCACTCCCTGACCTGGGCGGCGGCGACCGGATAGGCGGCCAGGGTGCGGACATCGGCCATGGCGGTGCCGGGGCGGGCGAGGATCGCGAAGCTGACCTCGAGTTCGGTCTCGGCCATGATCTGCAGGCGCGGGCCGATGGCGAGGGAGTCGAGGGTGGCGGGGATGGACCCTTCCACCGAGCTCTCGATGGGGACGACCGCGCCGTCGACCTGACCGGTGCGGATGAGGTCGAGCGCGGCACCTTGACTGGGCGCGGCTACTCGCTCGACCCGGCCGTCGAAGGCCCCCGAGTTCTCGAACTTGGCCAGAGCCATCTCGGTGAAAGTCCCGGACGGCCCGAAATACGCGATACGCGGCACAACGCAACTTTAGCTGGATCGAATGGGGGGCTGGCGTCGTCGAGGTGGGGGGCCGGGGGTGTGCGATGGCGGAGTTCAGGTTTACCCGTCCCGGGAGGGTTCAGGAGCTGTGTTTGTTGGAGCGCTGCGCGCTCGAGTCGGGGCCCTTCGGGCCCCTCCGGGTAGAGACATACAGGGTTGGGGTGACTCAGGATGTTTACTCGGGGTGTTGGGCTGGGGGGTGGGCGTGCCGGGCGTGGTCGGGGGAGCTACGACGCGTTGGGGTTCAGTGGTCCAGGACCCGGAGGGCCTCTCGGACTGCTTGTTCATCGGGGGTTTCGATGGCCAGCAGGACGGTGCGGGTGGCTTCGATGGCGGGGGGTTTCAGGGCGTTCAGGAAAGGAAGGTTCGGGGTGGTGAGGGCGGTGGGGATGTCTTCGCCGCAGAGGGCGGCTACGGTGCCTGCCACTACGGCCAGGGCGCGGGGGCCGGAGGTGGTGTGGGCGACGAAGCCGTGGTCGGCGTGGGCGATGGCGGCCAGGAAGGCGGCGAGGTCGGGGTCGGGGATGTCGACGTCGACGGGGGCGGGGGAACTGCCGGTGGGGCGAACCAGGTCGGCAACGAGGCTGCGGCGGGCGGGGGCGGCCAGGTTGAGCAGGACGGGTTCGGGGTGGGCGTCGCCGTGGTCGTCGTGCGTCATCCGTTTACCGTATCGGCTCGATTCCTCGGCCTGTCCTCTTGCGTGCCGGACGTTTGTAACTTAGCTTAGGTTTACCTAAACAGACGTTCGCGGAGGTTGTCATGCCGAGCCCCACCACGATCCTCGCGCCGACCACCGCCGAGCGCGTCCGCAGTGCCTGCGCGCACGCGGAGACGGCGGTGATCGCGCTCCCGGGAATCGACCCCGTCCCCACCTCGCTGCACCACCTGCGCCGGTGTGGCGACGCGGTGATCGCGGTGCCCGAATCCTCGCTCGCGGCGCAGCTGGCGGCCACCGCCAACGAGACCTCCGCGGTCCTCGAACTCACCGATCACGCGCCGCTGCCGCTGCGCGAGCCGGTCCGGGCCCTGGTGTGGCTGCGCGGGTGGGTGCGGCAGGTACCGATCCAGGCCCAGCGCGCGCTCGCGGTCGAAATCGCCAAGGAATACCCGCATCCGGGCCTGCTCGACGTCGGCCACGGGGTGACGCTGATGCGGATCGTGGTGAACTCGGCCGTACTGGCCGACACCTCCGGCGCCGAATCGGTCGACCACGCCGACCTGCGCGCCGCCACCGCCGACCCGTTCTGCGAGATGGAAGGCGCCTGGCTCCAGCACATGGCCGAGGACCACGCCGACGTCGTCGCCCAACTCGCCCGCCACCTGCCCACCCGCCTGCGCGGCGGCGTCGTGCACCCGCTCGCGATCGACCGCTACGGGCTCACCCTGCGGGTGGAGAGCAACGACGGCGATCACGATGTCCGCCTGCCCTTCCCGACGCCGGCCGAGGACATCGAGTCGCTCAGTCGCGCGGTCCGCGTGCTGGCCGGGTGCCCGTTCCTGAACGGCCTGCGCCGCATCTGAGGCCCGAACGCGGCGTTCGTCTCACTTCGCCCCGCACCGCCCGGCGCGACCCGATCCGAACGCGTTCGCTGCTTACACTGCGCGGCATGCGAGTCGACCCTCCCCCAACCCCACTCAGCGAACGGGACAGGCTCGGGCTACGGGTCGAGATCGCGATCGTGCTGCTGGTGACCTTCGGGTTGAGCGGGATCAGCGCCGGGCTGTCGCTGCTGGATTCGGCGTTGTCGCCGGGGTCGCTCGGCGGGCGGACGGTGGCGTTGAACGCGTCGCGGTCGAACAACTCGTTCCTCGATCTGATGTTCCAGCTCGTCGGGATCACCCGGCTGCTGGCGTGGGCGGCACTCGGGCTGTATCTGCTGTGGCGCAGCGGGATCGGGCCGAAACTGATCGGACTGGCGCGGATTCGGCGCGCGGACGTGCTCGCGGGCTGTGTGCTGGCGGCGGTGATCGGGCTGCCGGGGTTGGCGCTGTACCTGGTCGCGCACGCGATGGGGGTCAGCGTCACCATCGTGCCGAGTTCGCTGTCGGAGCACTGGTGGCGGTTGCCGGTGCTGGTGCTGTCGGCGTGCGCGAATTCGGTGGCCGAGGAAGTGCTGGTGGTGGGGTACCTGATCACCCGATTGCGCAGGCTGGGGTGGTCGGAGAACTCGTCGCTGGCGGCCTCGGCGCTGCTGCGCGGGAGCTATCACCTGTATCAGGGGCTCGGCGGCGGGCTCGGCAACATCGTGATGGGCGTGATCTTCGGGCGGTACTGGCAGCGCACCGGTCGACTCTGGCCGCTGGTGCTGGCGCACGCGCTCATCGACGCGGTCGCCTATATCGGGTACAACGTGCTGCGCGGGCGGGTCGGCTGGTTGCCGTAGTCGATCACTGATGTGCGCGGCGTGTCGCGGCGAGTTTCACCACACCGCCGCGTTTCGCGCTAACGGCGGGACGCGCGGAAGGTATCCAGTAAGAACAAGCGCACTGGCGCACCCGACGATCAGTAGAGTTTGACGGTGATGAACGGCGACGATCCCCGCGAGGACCCCCGTAAACGCCGGGTGCCGCCGTCCGGCCGCCCCGGCGGTCCCGCCGTGCCGCCGCAGGGACGTCAGGTTCCCCCGCAGCGCCGACCCGTGCCGCCGGTCGATCCGCGCCACCGCCCGCCCGGCGCCCCGCCGCGCGACGATCGCCGCCCACCCGCCCCCGCGCCGCGCCCCGGCGACGCCCGCCCGAGCCCCGAGGACGGGCCGACGGTCCGCTACAACCCGGCCCCGCGCCGGGGGGCCTCGCACATCGAGCCGACCCAGGTCCTGCACCGTGGCAACTCCGGTGACCAGCCGCTGGCGTATTCGCAGATGCCGGTCGAGCGGGTCGAACCCCGGCGCCCACCGCCGCCGCAGCGGCCCGTTCCGCGTCGCGAACCGCCGCGCCACGCGCCCACCCAGCGTCCTGTCCCCCATCACGACGCTGTTCCGCCGCGTCGCACGCCGCCGCCCGTCGACGCGGGCAGGCAGCCGCGCGCGCCGCGTCGCCGGGGGAAGCGGCATCCGTTCCGCTGGTTGATGGTGCTGGTCGTGCTGCTGACGGTCGGGCTCATCGCCGCGGTCGTGCACCTGGACAACTCGCTCACCCGGATCGACGCGCTGCCCTCCTACAGCGGTCGGGTGGGCAACACGCCCGGCACCAACTGGCTGCTGGTCGGGTCCGACGGTCGCAGTGACCTCTCCACCGAGCAGCAGCAGGAACTCGCGACCGGCGGCGACGTCGGCAACGAGCGCACCGACACGATCATGCTGGTGCACATCCCAGGTTCGGGGCCGACCACGATGGTCAGCCTGCCGCGCGATTCCTACGTGAGCATTCCCGGGCACGGCAAGGACAAGCTGAACGCGTCGTTCGCGCTCGGCGGCCCGGAGCTGCTGGTCCAGACCGTGGAAGAGGCGACCGGCGTGCGGATCGACCACTACGCGCAGATCGGCTTCGGCGGGTTCGCGAGCGTCGTGGACGCCATCGGCGGGATCGAGATGTGCCTGGACGAACCGATCGTCGACCCGCTGGCCGGGCTCGATTTGGCCGCGGGCTGCCAGACGCTGTCGGGTCCGCAGGCGCTCGGGTACGTGCGCACCCGCGCGACCCCGACCGCCGATGTCGACCGGATGAACCGGCAGCGCGCGTTCATGGCCGCGCTGCTGAAGAAGGCGACGGGCGCGGGCACGCTGGCGAATCCGTTCGCGCTGTGGCCGATGGCGACCGGGGTCGCGGGCTCGCTGAAGGTCGACAACGGCGACCACATCTGGAACCTGGCCTCGCTCGGCTGGGCGATGCGCGGCGACACCGTCACCACCAGCGTGCCGATCGGCGGGTTCGACGACACCGAGGTGGGCAACGTGCTGCTCTGGGACAAGCAGCGCGCGATCGCGTTCTTCGAGGCGCTGGCCGCCGACGAGCAGATTCCCGAGGAGCTGATCACGCGGTAACGTCGAAGGTATGGATGCGACGTTCACCGAATTGCTACGGGCCCAGGTCAGAGCCGGTCTGACCACGGCGCATCAGTATCTGGCCGCGGCCGTCTACTTCGACGCGAGCGATCTGCCGGAGCTGGCCGCGCACACCTACGCGTGCTCGAGTGCCAACCACGGCCACGCGATGCGGATGGTGCAGTACCTGCTCGACCGCGACGCGCCGATCACCATCGGCGGCCTCGACCCGGTGCGCTCGGAATTCGACTCACCGCGCGCGGCGATCGCGTTCCTGCTCGACCGGGAGAAGGGCAGCACCGCGCAGATCAGCGGTCTGGCCGCGGCCGCGCGCGCGACCGACGATTTCCTCGGCGAGCAGTTCATGCAGTGGTTCCTGGCCGAGCAGGTCGACGATGTCGCCGGAATGACGACGCTGCTCACGGTTCTCGACCGGCAGGACAATCTGTTCGATGTGGAGGAATTCATCCGGCGCGAACTGCGTGGAAAGGTGCGCGCCGATGCCACCGCGCCCCGAATGGCAGGCGCGAGTTAGGAAATACTTGGTTAGGGAATACTGTCCTCAATAAGGCTACACTTGGATGACAACCCCCTATGACCAGCGTTAATGTGGCCGCCATGTCGATTCATCCGGAAGCCCCTCGCAGCAAGTTCCACACTCTGCTCCAAGACCAGATCCGGCATGAGTTCAATGCCGAGCACCAGTACATCGCCATCGCGGTGTGGTTCGACAATAACGATCTGCCGCAGTTGGCGAAGCGTTTCTACGCCCAGGCTGTGGAAGAGCGCAATCACGCGATGATGATCGTGCAGTATTTCGTCGACCGCGACATCGCCGTCGATATCTCCGGCATCGATGCCGCCAAGTCGAAGTTCGACTCCGCTCGGGAGCCGATCGAACTGGCGCTGGCCCAGGAGAAGACGGTCACCGACCAGATCGTGCAGCTGGCGAGCACTGCCCGCGAAGAGGGCGATTACCTCGGCGAGCAGTTCATGCAGTGGTTCCTCAAGGAACAGGTCGAGGAAGTCGCGAGCATGACCACGCTGCTCAATATCGCCGATCGCGCCGGGTCGAACCTGTTCGATCTGGAGGCGTTCATGTGGCGTGAGCTGAGCACTCCGAAGGACACCTCGGGTGCGCCTTCGGTCGCGGGCGGCAGCGTCTAGTTCGACCGATGACGGATTCGGCTCGCTGGTGGCGAGCCGAATCCGTCATGCGTTGATCACCAGCCGGAGCCGGAGCCGCCCGAGCCGGTGTTCGCGAGAATGGTGCCGATCACCATCTGGGCCAGGCCGGCGATAGATCCGAGAAATTCCACGATGCCTCTTTCCTCATTCACCGGTTGTCCGGTTCACTGCGTGAACCTAGCCGAGCGAAACTGTGAAAGAAGAATGTTTCATTAAGTTCAGCGCAGGGTGACCTGACGCGAACGCAGGCCGTCGCGCGAACGCCGTTCCTCGGTGGTCATCGGCTCCTCCGAGGCCAACGCCTCGGCCAGGCGGGCGCCGAATTCACGCGCCGGAGCCTCCCACTCGGTGGGATGACGCTCGGGATCGAGATCGAACACCGGCACCAGCAGGCCGTGCGTGCGGAACGAACCCGCGAAACGCGAACCCTCGCCCATGTGCAGGCCACCGTTGGCGTGCACGCGCGCCAGCGCCAGCATCAGCGCGTCCTCGTCCTCGGGACGGATCCAGCGCACGTGCGCCTTCTCGCCCGCGTCGACCCACCAGGCCGCGCCGACCGAATCCGGGCCGAGGTTCAGGCGCGCCGAGGGCATGATCGCCTGCTTGGCCTGCTCGATCGTGGCCGCCACCTGCGGATCCGGGGTGACACCCTCGGGCACCCACCAGTCGAAGTCCTGGTGCACGGTGAGCTCGAGGTCGGCACCGGGATCGATGACATCGGCCAGGCGCGGCCCGCCCTCGACACTCTCGGAAGCACCCCGCGAGTCGCCGGGCTCGGCGGACTGGGTCCACAGGATCGCCGCGGCGATATCGGCCGACGGGTCGTCCCCGCGGAACTGCGTCTGCGTGCCGACGAAGCCGATCGGCTCGTCACCGGCGCGCACCAGCGCGGACACCGCGCCGGGCAGCACGGTCGCCAGGGTGACCTCGCGCTGCGCGGCCACACCGGGCGCGAGCTTCAAGGTCGCGGTCGCCGACGGCACGAACTCCCGCAGCG
Source organism: Nocardia lasii (assembly GCF_042658545.1). Lineage (NCBI taxonomy): Bacteria > Bacillati > Actinomycetota > Actinomycetes > Mycobacteriales > Nocardiaceae > Nocardia > Nocardia lasii. The sequence continues at coordinate 6,290 of NZ_JBHSQN010000007.1, read as the reverse complement.
CCACCAGATCACATTCGGCCGCAAGCCCCTCGAACGGCCGCGTCACGGCCGCAGATGCCTGCTCCTGCGCCGCACGCCGCTGCGCGAGACGCTGAGCCCGATTACTGTCGGGCTTCGGACTGTTCCGCTTGCTTTTACCCACGCGTGAAGTCTAGGTCGGCCGCCCCCGAACCCCGCACTCCCCCACGCTGGACGGTTGATCACCACGCTGTGGTGGTGGGAAACCGGGCTGATCCGCGCCACCAGAGCGTGGTGATCTCGAAGTTCCTAGACGCCGGCGAGGAGGGCTTTGGTGCGGCCGGGGTGGTTGGTGGCTACCCAGCTGACGCCCAGGTCGGCGCAGAGGGTGACATCCTCGACGTCGTCCACGGTCCAGCAGTAGGTGGCGCGGCCCGCCGCGGCGGCTTTGTCGACGAGTTCGGGGTGTTCGCGCAGGGTTTTCACCGACGGGCCCACGGCGGTGGCGCCTACGGTGGTGGCCGCGCCGCCGCCGAGGAATCTCGACGACTCGCCGAGCAGGACCGTGGGCAGCAGTGGTGCGGCCCTGCGGATTCGCCAGACGGCGGTGGCGGCGAAGGACATCACGACCGCGCGGGAGTGGTCGGCGGAGGCGGGGGTGGCGATGCCGAAGCGTTGGAGTTCGGCCAGGACCTTGTTCTCGACCAGGGCGCCGTAGCGGACGGGGTGCTTGGTCTCGATGAACAGCTTGGTGGGACGGGTGCGCCAGTCCAGGACCAGGCCGATCAGATCGCTCAGCGCCAGCACGCCCTGTGGTTCGTCCTCGGTGCCGAAGTTCATGTCGCGCAACTCGTCCAGCGTCAGTTCGCTGACCATGCCGGTCGCGTCGGCGGTGCGGTCGACGGTGCGGTCGTGCACGCAGACCAGGTGACCGTCGCGGGTGAGCCGGACATCGCACTCGACGCCGTCGGCGCCCTCGCGCAGGGCCAACTCGTACGCGGCGAGGGTGTGCTCGGGCTGTGCCGCCGACGCACCACGATGCGCCACCACGAAAGGTGGGCGATTGCTCTGGCTCACTTGGCCACGACCTCCTCCTGCGTTCGCTCGAGCTCATCGTGCCCGGCTCCGGCCGGTTCCGCGACAGGACCGGGCGTCAGGGGCGCGATGACGATCTGCGCCGGATCGGCCGCCATCACCCAGCGATGCGCCGTCCGCGGGGCTCCGCGCAGGTCACGGCCTTCCAGCGTGCGCACCATCCACAGCGTGAGGACCGCGAAACCGGCCGCGCACAGGTTGGTGAACCCGGTGAAGGAGACGCCGTCGGCCTCTGCCTGCAAGCTCGACGCGTCGCGCCACAGGATGGCCGCGAGCACCAGCAGACCACTGAAAGCCCAAGCGGCCCACCAGATTCGCACGGCGCGCTGTTCGCGCGGGTCGGGGCGGCGGCCGAGCAGTTCGGTGAGGAAGACCCCCGGCCAGACCAGGTTCACGCCGGGGATCAGGCACCCGGCGATCAGCGTCCAGCGTTTGCGCGGATCGCGCGTGCCGAGGGCGGTGAACACGATCTTGCGGGCCTCGATCAACCAGGCCGTCAGCGAGACTGCCGCCACCAGCGCGCACAGGGGCGCGAGGATGCCGAAGGTCCACACGGTCGCGTCCGAGATCCACAGCAGCCAGCCGGGAATCAGTTTCGCGCGGTTCTGCAGCAGGATCAGGTAGCGGCCGTACTCGGCCAGGCCCGCGAGCACGAAGGCGACCGTCGTCAGGACGAGCAGGCGGTCACGGCGGTCGGCGATGCCGCGCAGCGGACGCACGGGCTGGCTCGGCTGTGCGGGCGGCGGATCCAGCAGGCCCCAGCGCGGGGTCTGGGTGTACTTCGGGGTGGGACCGAGCGGGGCGGTGGCGGTGGGGCTCGCCTTGCGGGTGCGGTGGTCGGGCCTGCGCGCGACCCAGCGGTAGTTGCGTCGATCGGCGGGCGCGTCGACCCGGCCGGGCGAGAGCAGGACGCCACGGCAGCGCGGGCACCAGTGCATCGGCGTGCCCTGCACGGCCCATCGCGCACCACAGCGCGCACATGGTTGCACCACTGAACTCACCCGCGCACCCCGCTTCCGTCCTAGTAGATCTTGGCTTCGTGGTCACCGTCGGCGACCACCGGGCGCCCGGTCTGCTGCCAGGCCACCATTCCGCCCGCGACATTGACCGCTTCGTACCCGACATGGGCGAGGTAGCGGACGACCTCGATGGAACGACCGCCCTGGCGGCACACGACGTAGAGCTCGGCGTCGATGTCGAGCTCGTCGAGGCGGGCGGGCACATCGACCATCGGAATGTGGATCGCGCCCGGTGCGTGCCCGAGCGCCCATTCGTCGGGTTCGCGCACGTCGAGCAGCTGCGCGCCCGGCGCCGGGTCCGCGTCGTCGAACGCGGTGGGTACCGCACCCACCGGCACGGTGGGGACATCGGAGCTCGTCACGCCTCGATCCTGCCATGTCGCGCGCGAGGGCGGGCGAAGCCGTCCGCGGCACCGGACCCAGCAACCGGACAGCACACGGTGACCGGGGTGAACCTGTCAACCATGCTGGCACCCCCCTAGCGCACTCGGGAACGACCGATCCGGGACTCCCCTCCATGTCATCCCGGAGCGGTCGTTCGCCGCTGACGTCGGGATTCGTGGAATCGTTCGGTCCCGACATCTACTTGGACGCGAGCCGACCCGTTTCGGTTCCATAAAAACGAGATCAATAGAGAAAATCTTAAATCCTGGGATCCTCCCGGGCCGCTCGGTAGCCTGATCGCATGAACGTGAGCAGGGGGCTACTCGACAGTTTCGACATCCACGGCTTGAATACCGCTTTGTCCGAATCCACGTGTCTGGGTGTAGACGTGGATGCCGCGGCCGGGCGTCTGCAACTCGCGCTCGAGGTGCTGACACTCCCCGCGGACGGACCCGCTCCGATCGACACGAAAGTACTGCTGACCTTCACGGGAGTCACCCGGGTGGCAGCCTCCTTACGCATTCAGCGCTGGGACGATGTGGCACCACGGGTGCTGCCCCTGACGCTCGACCAGCTCGACGAGGCCATCGAGAGCTTCGGCGGCGGCGGCCTGCACGGCTGGGAGTTCATCGACCTCGACGACAGCGGGTGGACGCTGTGGAGCGAGCTGCTCAGCTTCGACACGGTGCTCGACCAGCGCATCGCCGCGCACGTCATGGAGTTCTCCCAGGAGGAGGGCATCGACCCGCGCGAACTCGACGTGCGCGTGTGGTTCGACCGGATCACCGTCACCGATCCGGCGGGGACCGAGATCCCGATGAACGAGTTCATCGACGGCGGTCGGCGCTGGTGGGACGCGCACGCCACCGGCGACGCCAGGACGACGAAAGCCGATATCGCTCCCCCGCTCTAGCATTCGACTCCCGCGCGGCCCGCACGACGGCGTCCCCCGATCGCAGTTTCCCTCTCGCTGATCGCAAGGGAATGCGGAGCCGCGTGTGCGAGGTTGCAGCGAGCGGGTGTACGAATGGTGGTTGGTGTTGTCGTCCAACTGGGCGCACACAGCCCGACATACGGAAAGGGACATCGTGGCCGTCTACACGCTGCCGGAACTGGACTACGACTTCGGCGCACTGGAGCCTTACATCTCCGGTGAGATCAACGAGATCCACTACACCAAGCATCACGCTGCCTACGTCGCCGGCGCCAACAAGGCGCTCGAGCAGCTCGAGGAAGCTCGGGAGTCCGGCGATCTGGCCGCCATCCTGCTGCTCGAGAAGAACCTCGCCTTCCACCTCGGTGGTCATTACAACCACTCCGTGTGGTGGAAGAACCTCTCCCCCAACGGTGGCGACGCGCCGGAAGGCGACCTGGCCGCGGCCATCGCCGACCAGTTCGGTTCGTTCGACAAGTTCCGCGCGCAGTTCACCGCCGCCGCCAACGGCCTGCAGGGCTCCGGCTGGGCCGTCCTGGGTTACGACACCCTGGGCCAGAAGCTGCTGACCTTCCAGCTGTACGACCAGCAGGCCAACGTGCCGACCGGCATCATCCCGCTGCTGCAGGTCGACATGTGGGAGCACGCCTTCTACCTGCAGTACAAGAACGTCAAGGCCGACTACGTGACGGCGTTCTGGAACGTGGTCAACTGGGCCGACGTGCAGGATCGCTTCGCGCGCGCGGTTCAGCAGGGCAAAGGCCTGATCTTCGGGTAAGGACAAACCCTCCAGAGGCCCCTCGGCAGCGGTTCGCTGTCGGGGGGCCTCTGTCGTACCACTGATCTCGCACGAACATGGGTAACTCGTCGGGCACGGGCTCAGCCCGCCCCCGCCCGGCCGTCGGCCGCGCACTCGACACACGACCCACCTGAATCTGGCCAAGATACGCGGGGAGGCGGGCTAGCACTCGGTGGTACTTGTGTGCCAGTTGGGTTTGGGGTTATTCCTGTTCTATACGGGCACAGTACGGGCACAGTCGCCCCCGGTAGTCGGGAGGCCATCATGAATACACAGGGTCCGATCGGGATCACGCCGTTTCAGGCGCAGGGGCGATTGCGAGGGTTCGTGGTGTCGGGGCGGTGGCCCGACACCACCAAGGAATGGGCGCAGGTGCTGGTGTTGGCCGTGCGGGTGGCGTCGATGCCGGGGCTGCTGGTCACCACCACCGTGTTCGGGGTGCGCGAGGAGCTGCCCGACGATCCCGAGCCGGGGACGGTGGGGTTGGTGATGGCCGAGGGGCCGGTGCTCGGGGACGAGGCGATCGAGCCGGGTCGGTTCGCCGCGCGGGTGCCGCCCGCGCTGTTGATGCTGCATCCGCCGTCGGAGACGCGGCCGACGCTGCCCGAGTGCGCGGGGGCGGCGTCGGGGTGCGTGTTGCTGCCCGGGGTGCCGCACCTCGGGTTGGAGCATCGCGCGGCGTGGGCCGAAGCCGAGCTCGACGGGACGATCACCTCGCTGGTGAGTCGGGTGGGGATGGATCTGATCAGCGATCCCGATACCGCCGTGCTCGCGATGCTGTTGGCGGCCTGAACTTTTCGCGCGCACGGGGTGGCGAACTGCGGGCAACAGGGTCCCCGGCTGCCGAATTCAGGGGAACCGAACTATCACCGCAGTACGTCCAAACTTATTGTGCCCATTGAGATTTGGCTTACGAGGACTTGGCATACCCGGAGCAATCGGACTAGAGTGGTGGACAGCGAAGGGGAGTAGCCCGTAATCCGCACAATCGACATACTGATCGCCGCCTGATTCGGCGCGATCCGGTTGTGCGAACCGGTCACCACCGGTGGGCGAGACCTTCGGCCACGAACCGATCAATTCGACCGGTGTGGCTGAAGGCGCACCCGTCTCAGCCGCAGGCCGGAATACCTCCTGGGAGCTGACTTCATGATCGCCACGATCCTGCTGAGCTTCGGCGTGATCTTCCTCGCCGAGCTGGGCGACAAATCGCAACTCATGGCGCTGACCTTCTCGCTGCGCTACCGCTGGTGGGTGGTGCTGGCCGGGATCAGCGTCGCCAGCGTCGCCGTGAACCTCATCGCCGCGGGCGTCGGCCACTTCCTCGGCACCGCGCTACCCGCGAACGCCATCGCCGTCGTCACCGCCCTCACCCTGCTCGCCGTCGGCCTGTGGACCCTGCGCGACGCGCTGACCACCTCCGACGACCCCGAGGAAGTCCCCGCCGCCCCGAACGCCCGCAACGCCTTCCTCGTCGTGATCTCCGCGTTCACCCTCGCCGAACTCGGCGACCGCACCATGTTCGCCGCCGCCGCCCTGGCCTCCAACAACAGCTGGCTGGCCGTCTGGATCGGTTCCGTCGCGGGCATGGTCGCCGCCGGCGGACTCGCGATCCTCGTCGGCAAACTCGCAGGCAAACACCTCCCCGAACGCGGCATCGCCATCACCTCGGGCCTACTGTTCCTGTTCTTCGCCGGCAAAACGATCCTGGACGCATTCGCGTCGAGCCTCGGCAGCTGGGCCTCGATCGCGCTGGCACTGATCGCGCCGACACTGGTCGCCGTCGGCATCGCCACCCGCCGACACACCACTCCACGCAAAGTCGAACTGGCTGGCACTGCGCGCTGAACCACGCCCCCAACCTTCAATACCCAGTTCAAACACCTGGGCCAGGTGCACCTGGATGTCCCCGGCAAGCACCAAAACACCCGCCCAACCACCAACGCCCCACCCAGTTCAAACACCTGGGTCCAGCACCCCTGGGTGTTCTCGGCGCGCCTCCGCCTCTGGACTGAGTGGAGGGTGCGACGAAGGAGTACCCGGAGCGAGGGAAGAGGCGGAGTCAAGCGCCGAGAACCGCGGCGCCAGCCGCCAAAAAACA
>NZ_JBHSQN010000006.1:22000-68573 GCF_042658545.1 Nocardia lasii | reverse complement strand
GTGGCCTCGCCGGCGACCGCCGCCGCCCTCGCGGCCGCCGCGGCGGGTTGTCCGCGGCGGGCCACGGTGCAGATCCGTCGGATCGATCCGTGGTCGACCCTCAAGATCACCCTGGTGATCAGTGTCGCGCTGTTCTTCGTGTGGATGCTGGCCGTGGGCCTGCTCTACATCGTGCTGGCGGGCATGGGCGTGTGGGACAACCTGGACAACTCGCTGGGCGAGATGCTCAACCAGGAGGGCAGCTCGTCGACCCTGATCGACGCGGGCACGATCTTCGGGTACGCGGGCGTGATCGGTCTGATCAACGTGGTGCTGTTCACCGCGTTGGCCACGGTCGGCGTGTTCATCTACAACCAGTGCTGTGATCTGGTGGGCGGCATCCAGGTAACCCTGGCCGATCCCGACTAGAAGTCCGTTCTCCTGACGGCCGGTCGACCCAAAAACTGGGTTCGACCGGCCGTTTTGGTTATCGGCGGGCAGGTAAGGTAACCTCGTTTCTCGTTGCGGTTCACTGCTCTGAGCGGGGGATCGAAACGAGTTCGGGCCTATAGCTCAGGCGGTTAGAGCGCTTCGCTGATAACGAAGAGGTCGGAGGTTCAAGTCCTCCTAGGCCCACTCCCGAACAGCACAGTAGGGTGGAACCATGAAGATTGTCCTTCTGGTCGGTGTTGTGATCGCCGTTCTCATCGGTGTCAACAAATTCCGCAAGCGCGACGACGCGGACCTCTGGCGTGAGGTCACCACCCGCTGATCTCGGGGTGCCAACCGGTTCGTGACCGGTAAGGGGCCTTAGCTCAATTGGCAGAGCACTGCCTTTGCAAGGCAGGGGTTAGGGGTTCGATTCCCCTAGGCTCCACATCTGTGAATTCCTCGGTTTTCGATTTCCTCCTCACCGCCACTCCCGCTGACCACACCGCGGCCGATGTCGCGGGGGAGTGGGCACACCATCGCGCACGATCCGCCGGTTTCGCCGCTTCGGTCGACCGGGCCGCGATCGCCGGATTCGATGCCGCGACAACAGGTCCCGCGTTTCTCGGCGGATATCAGGAAGCCCTGCACGCGCTGGTTCCCACGCTCGATCCGGGCGAACTGTCCTCGATGTGCGCGACCGAGTCCACCGGTGCGCGGCCGTCGGCCATGACCACCACGGTCTCCTCGGACGGCCTGGTGACCGGCACGAAATCCTTCGCCACCCTCGGCCCGTACGCCGATCGGTTCCTGGTGATCGCGCGCAGCGGTGAGGTAGACGGCAGGGCCGTACTGCGGGCCGTGCTCGTGCCTGCCGGGCCCGCTGTCACGGTGACCCCCTTGCCCGAGCTGCCGTTCACCCCCGAAATTCCGCACGGGACAGTCACCTTCGACGGCGCCTCCGGCGAGGTTCTGCCCGGTGACGGCTACGCCGACTATCTCAAGCCCTTCCGCACCGTCGAGGACCTGCATGTGGTCGCCGCTGTGCTCGGTCAGCTCGTTCGGGTGGGAAGGTTGTCGCAATGGCCCGAAGGGGCCGTAGAACAGCTGCTGGCGCTGTTTGCGGGGGTGCGTGGGGTCGCCGCCGAGGATCCGCGCTCGCCGGGTGTCCACATCGCGCTCGGCGGCCTGTTCGACCGCCTGACGCGACTCCGCACCGAACTCGAACCCCTGTGGACCACCGTCGACCCGGACACCCGCGCCCGCTGGGAACGGGATCAGCCGCTGCTCGGCGTCGCGGGCAAGGTGCGGGCGGCCCGGTTGGCGGCCGCGTGGGGTCACCTCGTGAACGTGCCGAGCCCGCTCTCGTCGAAGTAGTCGATCGTCACCGCGCCGTCGGCGAAGCGGACCGAGGAGACGCTGCCGGGCGGGGCGTTCTCGCCGCTGGGTTCGAAGGCGAAGGTGTCGCCGTCCCAGTGTCGCAGCGGGTACGCGCGCTGCGCGGGGCCGAGGGTGAGCTGGAGGCCGGTGTCGGTGGTCGCGATGGTCGCCGGACCCCAGTAGGCGCTGTCGTAGGTGCCCGCATAGGCCGTCAGCGGCTGCGCGGGCGCCGGGTTCGACGGGGCCTGCTGCCCGGCCAGGTCGCCTTCGGGAGCGTCCATGTCGGCGAAGGCCGCGCGGTACAGGCCGCGCCAGTCCTCGCGGATCTCGCCGAACTGCACGAGATCGGCGAACTCGGCGGTGAGGGTTTCCGGGATGCCGAGCGGGGCCGCGTTGGTGAGCGCGACGATGGCCACGTCGGCCGACGGGATCACCAGGAAGTTGGTCGCCGCGCCGAGGGCGAACGCGCCGGAATGGCTGACCGTGGTGCGGCCGGCGGGGGAGACCGAGACATTGAAGCCGTAGCCGTAGTTGCCCGCGCGGGCGTCGAGGTTCTGCGGCGGGGTCGAGACGACCTGGGGTGAGAGCGCGGGCAGCAGCGCCTCGGGCGGGGCCACGGGCGTGCCCTCGCCGAGCAGCATCGTCAGCCATCGCGCCATGTCGTTGACCGAGGAGCTCGCGCCGCCGGCGGGGGACTGGGGGTCGGGATCGCGTTCGTAGCGGGCGCTCCAGGTGCCGTCGACGTTCACGTGGCCCACCGCGTGATTGGGTCGCGCGCGGAAGTCGTCGAAACGCGAACTGGTGCTGGTCATGCCGAGCGGGCCGTAGACGCTGTCCTGCGACAGTCGCGCCCACTCCTTCCCGGCCGCGACGGCGACCGACTCCGCACCGGCGGTGAGCCCGAAGTTGGTGTACTGGTAGGTGATTCGGAACGGATCCAGCGGTTCCAGACGCAATTTCTCTAGGATCGCGGCGCGGTCGTAGCCGAGGTCCTCCAGCCGGTCGCCCGCGTGATCGGGCAGGCCGCTGCGGTGGGCGAACAGGTCACCGACGGTGAGCTGGGCGGTGACGGCCGGATCGGCCAGCGCGAACGCGGGCAGGTGCGTGGTCACCGGCGTCGACCAGTCGACGGTGCCCGCGCCGACCTGATCGGCCACCACCGTCGCGGCGAGCGACTTCGACACCGAGGCCAGCTGGAACACCGTGTCGGCGTCGACCTTGTCCGGCGCGCCCGCCTCGCGAACACCGAATCCCTTGGCGTACACGGTCTTTCCACCGTGCACCACCGCGACGGCCATGCCGGGGATGTGGCTGGAATCCATCAGCGAGCCGATCAGCTCGTCGAGTCGGCCGACGGCCTTGTCCACCGCGTCCTCGGGCAGTGCGACACCGGCGACCTGGTTCGGCGCCACCTCGACGGTGGTGGGCGCGGCGGGGTGTTCGTCGGTGGATCCGGAACAACCAGCCAGGACCGCCATGGACAGGACGACCGCGACAACCGCACCCCGAGCAGGCACCATGGGCCGACGATAATCCTGGTAGCGGGGTGATCGCGGGAACGTGGCCCGACTGTGATGCTGGAGGGCCGGGCGCTCCGGCCGATCGACCGGAGCTGCAACCTTGCCTGAAGATGGGGAGCGGGCCTCGGCGAAGGGGGGGAGTTAGCCGAGGCCCGCGTAGGGTCGGCCCGGGGGGGAGGGGCCGACGTGAACGATCCTACGCGATGTGCGCGGAATTCGTGTACGCGCCTGGTGCGAGTTTGCGAGTTTTTTCGGTCTGTGCTGTCGGGGTCGGCGAAGGTAGCGAGCATCGGGACCGCCGCGGGCGGACCGGCGTTGTCGGTCGTTCTTCGCGGGTCGATCGGAATGCGCTGGTACGCAAGGTTTTAGCCGCGAACGGCGGGAAACATTCGTGCGGGGTGCGCGGGTGGTCGGCGCCGACGAAAAGTCGACTTGTTCATGTCGCAGGCCAGAAAATCGATCCGATTGACCGCGTGTCGCTGCGTCTCGGCGTGCCGAACACGCCTGTACACGACGCGCCGGGGGACCGCGAAAATCTCACGTGCAACTTGTCGGTGGGTAGGGCAATACTGGGGCCACTGCATCCTCAACCCCCGACTTCAGGAGAATCATGCCCGACGCAATCGTCGCCGAGGGGCTGGTCAAACGGTATGGGAAGCTCGTCGCCCTGGACGGGCTCGACCTGTCCGTCCCGGAAGGTACCGTCACCGCACTGCTCGGCCCCAACGGCGCGGGAAAGACCACCACAGTCCGCGTGCTCACCACCCTGCTGGTCCCCGACGAGGGCTCCGCCACCGTCGCGGGGATCGACGTCCTCAACAATCCCCAGGCGCTGCGCTCGCGCATCGGCGCCTCCGGCCAGTACGCGGCCGTCGACGAATACCTCACCGGCTTCGAGAACCTCGAGATGGTCGGCAGGCTCTACCATCTCGGCACCCAGCGCAGTAAGGAACGGGCCCGCGAACTGCTCGACCGCTTCCGGCTCAGCGACGCCGCCGACCGGCCCGTGAAGGGCTACTCCGGCGGCATGCGCAGGCGCCTCGACCTCGCCGGCGCCCTGGTGGCCAACCCGCCGGTGCTGTTCCTCGACGAGCCGACCACGGGGCTTGATCCCCGCGCCCGGCTCGACCTGTGGGACGTCATCGAAGAACTCGTCGCGGGCGGCACCACGCTGCTGCTCACCACCCAGTACATGGAGGAGGCCGACCGCCTCGCCGACTCCATCGCGGTCATCGACCACGGCAAGGTGATCGCGCGCGGCACCGCCGACGAACTCAAGGCCCTCGTCGGCGGCGACCGCATCGAACTCACCGTCGGCGCCGACGACCAACTCGCCGACGCCAAGCACGTGCTCAGCGGCCTCGCCGACGGCGAGATCCACCTCGAACCGGGCCTGCGCCGGATCACCGTGCCGGTCGCCGACGGGTCACAGGACCTGGTCACCGCCATCGGCAGGCTCACCGAGCACAAGATCAAGATCAACGACGTTGCCCTGCGCCGCCCCTCGCTCGACGACGTCTTCCTGACGCTCACCGGGCACGAGGCCGAGGAACTCGTCTCGCAGACCGTGAGTGCCGAGGAAGGACAGAACCGATGAGCACCGCACTCGACAAGTCCCCGGTCGAGCAGACCGGCCTGGGCGAGCACCTGTCGATGTTGGTGAGCGACAGCCTCACCATCGCCAAACGCAATGTCATCAAGATCAAACGCGTCCCCGACGTGCTGATCTTCACCACCATGTCGCCGATCATGTTCGTGCTGCTGTTCGCCTACGTGTTCGGCTCGGCGATCCAGGTACCCGGCACCGAGGGCGGCTACCGCGAATTCCTGATCGCGGGCATCTTCGTCCAGACCGTCGTGTTCGGTGCCTCGTTCACCGGCGCCGGCCTGGCCGACGACATGCAGAAGGGCATCATCGACCGCTTCCGATCCCTGCCGATGGCGCCGTCGTCGGTGCTGATCGGGCGCACGGTCAGCGATGTGGTGATCAATGTCGTGAGCCTGGTCGTCATGTCGCTGACCGGCCTCGTCGTCGGCTGGCGCATCCGCGGCTCGTTCATCGACGCGGTCCTGGCGTACGTGCTGATGCTGCTGTTCGCCTACGCGCTGTCGTGGATGATGGCCGTGGTCGGCCTGCTGGTGCGCACGCCGGAAGTGTTCAACAACGCCAGCTTCATGGTGATCTTCCCGCTGACGTTCGTGTCCAACGCGTTCGTCCCGATCAACAACCTGCCGACCCCGCTGCGGATCTTCGCCGAGTGGAATCCGATGTCGGCGGTCACCGAGGCGGTGCGTCAGCTGTTCGGCAACACCTCGGCGCTGGCGCCGACCTCGACCGCCTGGTCGATGCAGCATCCGGTGGCCACCTCGCTGATCTGGATCGTGGTGATCCTGATCGTGTTCGTGCCGCTGGCCCAGATTCAGTACAAGAAGTCGGTCAGCCGCTGATCGGCGCGAACTAGTGCGCCGAGCCGTTGCGGGAGTACCCCAACCGCGGCGGCTCGGCGGCCGGTTCGGGCAGCTGGGGGCGCTTGGCGCGGGCCAGGTAGGCCACGCCCGCGGCACCGGCGAGGGCGAGCGAGGCGAGAATCGGATTACGAAGCTTCATTCGACCACTGTGGCACAAACGGATTCGGGGCGTCGCGTGGCACCATAACTCGCGTGACCTCACCCAATCAGACGGCCGTGGCTACTCTGCACACCAACCACGGCGATATCAGGATCGCGCTTTTCGGTAACCACGCACCCAAGACGGTGCGCAATTTCGTCGGCCTGGCCGACGGGACCGCGCCGTACACCACCGTGAACGCCGGTGGCTCGGAAGCGGGCCCGTTCTACGACGGCGCCGTCTTCCATCGGGTCATCCCGGGGTTCATGATCCAGGGCGGTGATCCGACCGGCACCGGCCGTGGTGGGCCGGGCTTCGAGTTCGCCGACGAATTCCATCCCGATCTGCGCTTCGACCGGGGCTACCTGCTCGCGATGGCCAACGGCGGACCCGGCACCAACGGTTCGCAGTTCTTCATCACAGTCGGCGCGCAACCCCACCTGAACCGCAAGCACTCCATCTTCGGCGAGGTCGTCGACCCCGATTCGCGCAAGGTCGTCGACGCGATCGCCTCGGTAAAGACCGACCGCAACGACCGCCCCGCCGACCCGGTCATTATCTCCGCCGTCACCATCGACTGATCAGGGCACAAAAAACTCCCCGCCGCGAACCATCGCAGCGGGGAGTTTTGCTTCACGTGAAACAACGCCCAGGCGACCCCCTGCCCAACCTCGGGCGACCCCCTGCCCAACCCCGAGCCACCCCTGCCCAACCCCGAGCCACCCAGTTCAAGTACCTGGGCCAGGTACCCCTGGGTGTTCTCGGCGCGCCTCCGCCTCTGGACTGAGCGGAGGGTGCGACGAAGGAGTACCCGGAGCGAGGGAAGAGGCGGAGTTAAGCGCCGAGAACCGCGGCGCCAGCCGCTATGTAACAGTGGCGAAGCCGTTGACCACGAGGGCGTCGTAGACGTCGTGGGGGTTCGTGCCCAGGTCCCAGCGGCTGAAGATCAGGAGCCGTTCGGTGTCGTTGTGGCGCACGTCGACCTCGAGCATCGCGCTCTTGCGGCCGATGCGGCGGTAGGACACCATGCGGATCCGGTCGATGTGGTCGAGCGGGTATTCCTTGGGGCCGGTGAGGGTGCCGACCACCAGGCGCGGGGCGCGGCCCGGAATCATCGTCAACCTCGGGCGCTGGCGCAGACCCAGACCCGCCATCGCGAGGACCGCGACGGCGCCGATGCTCACGAGCAGGCGCGAAGGTCCGTCCTGGGCGGCGATCGCGGCCGCTACCAGCAGTAATCCGCCGCCGGCGACCGCGAGCAAACCGGCCGGAGGGGTCGACCACGAGACGGGTTGTGCGTCGTTCACGCGGGTTCGCGCCCCTTTATCCTCGAGTTGTACACAGGGTTATCCACAGGTGTGCATGAATAACATCGGTGTAATCCGCGTCGGCTCAGCGCCACCGCATGGTCATGATCAGGCCGACCACCATCAGGCCGAAGCCGATCAGGAAGTTCCACGCGCCGAGGTCGTTCATGAAACCGATGTGCTCGGCCGCAAGGTAGTACACGATCAACCAGATCAGACCGGCGAGCATGAAGCCGAGCATGAGCGCGACGTACCAGACCGGCGACGGCCCCGCCTTCACCTTCACCGGGGTACGGCTGGCAGGACTCGGCGTGTAATCGGCCTTCTTGCGGACCTTGGACTTGGGCATGACGTCCTCGAATTCGACAGCACTGGGAACCTCTAGGCTATAGCACTGTGTTTTTTGGCGGCTGGCGCCGCGGTTCTCGGCGCTTAACTCCGCCTCTTCCCTCGCTCCGGGTACTCCTTCGTCGCACCCTCCGCTCAGTCCAGAGGCGGAGGCGCGCCGAGAACACCCAGGGGTGCCTGGCCCAGGTGCTTGAACTGGGTTTGGCTTGCTGTGTTTATTGGCGGCTGGCGCCGCGGTTCTCGGCGCTTAACTCCGCCTCTTCCCTCGCTCCGGGTACTCCTTCGTCGCACCCTCCACTCAGTCCAGAGGCGGAGGCGCGCCGAGAACTCCCAGGGGTGCTGGACCCAGGTGTTTGAACTGGGTGTGGCGTTGGTGGTTGGGCGGGTGTTTTCGGTGCTTGCCGGGGACAGCCGGGTGCGCCTGGCCAGTGTGGCTGGCTCAGGTGTTTGAACTGGGTGGGGCGTTGGTGGTTGGGCGGGTTGTTCTCGGTGCTTGCCGAGGACACCCAGGTGCACCTGGCCCGGGTGGCTGGCCCAGGTGTTTGAGCTGGGTTGTTGGTTGTTAGTGGTCGGGTTGGGTTCTCGGTGCTCGGGGGCGCCTCTCGGGTGGGCTTCCACGTATTCTCGACGGCATGCGTGTATTGGTCGTCGACAATTACGACAGTTTCGTCTTCAACCTGGTGCAGTACCTCGGTCAGCTGGGTGCCGATCCTGTGGTGTGGCGTAATGACGATCCTCGGCTCGACGACCTGGATGCCTTGCTCACTGTCGGTGACGAGGGGGGACGGTTCGATGGTGTGCTGGTGAGTCCTGGGCCCGGGAGTCCTGATCGGGCGGGGGCCAGTATTCCGTTGGTGCACGCGGCGGCGAAGCACAATATGCCGCTGCTCGGGGTGTGCCTCGGGCATCAGGCGATCGGCGAGGCTTTCGGTGGCACGGTCGATCGTGCGCCGGAATTGCTGCACGGGAAGACCAGCGATGTGTTCCATATCGGGTCGGGGGTGCTGGCGGGGTTGCCGGATCCGTTCACGGCGACCCGGTACCACTCGCTCACGGTGCTGCCGGAGACCATGCCGGAGGAACTGGTCGTGGTCGGGCATACCGAGAGCGGGATCGTGATGGCGATGCGGCATCGCACGCTACCTATTCACGGGGTGCAGTTCCACCCGGAGTCGGTGCTCACCCAGGGCGGGCATCGGATGCTGGCCAACTGGCTCGAGGTGTGTGGTGAGCGTCCGGCCGAAGCGCTGGTGTGCGCGCTCGAGGCGGAGGTCGCCGCGCTGGTCACCCAGTGAGCGACGCGGTGCGGGTGCTGCTGTCGGTGGCGGCGAGTCTCGACGGGTACATCGACGACGCGAGCGCCGAGCGCCTGCTGCTGTCCAACGCCGAGGACTTCGACCGGGTCGATCAGATCCGCGCCGAGTCCGACGCCATCCTGGTCGGCGCCCAGACTCTGCGCACCGACAATCCGCGCCTGCTGGTCAACAGCGCCGAGCGTCGGGCCGCGCGGGTGGCGGCGGGCAGGCCGGAGTATCCGGTGAAGGTGACCGTCACCGATTCCGGCGACCTGGACCCGCGACTGCGCTTCTGGCACACCGGCGGCGACAAACTCGTCTACACCTCCGATGCCGGCGCCGCGAAGCTGGCCGACCGACTCGACGGGCTCGCCGAGATCATCAGCCTCGGCGAGCACCCGGCCCTGCCCGCCCTCGTGAACGATCTGGCGACCCGAGATATCCACAAGCTCATGGTCGAGGGCGGCACCGGGATGCACACCGGCTTCCTGGCCGCCGACCTGGTCGACGAGATCCGGCTGGCGATCGCCCCGATCCTGGTGGGCGACCCGGCCGCCCCGCGCGTGGTGGGACCCGCCCGGTTTCCCGGTGGCGCAGCTCGCAGATTGCACCTGTCGGGTGTGGAACAACTTGGGGATATCGCTGTGCTGAACTACCTGGTCACCCGTTCTCCACAGGCCGAGAACTAACTGTTACCGAGAATAGATTCACAGCGCTGACCTGGGAAAATATGGCTGTTCACAGTTCTCGAACAACTTTTATCCACACGTGAACATGATCGATTCCACATCACCGGCGGGTTGTGGATAACTCGCCCGAGCAGCAGGGAAGAACATGAGCCACGACGACCCCGACCACCGGTTCATGCACAGGGCCATCGCCCTGGCGCGCAACTGTCCCCCCAGCGACACCGCCTACTCGGTGGGCGCGGTCATCGTGGTCGACGGCGAGGAGATCGCCACCGGCTTCTCCCGCGAAACCGACGAGAAAGTGCACGCCGAAGAGGCGGCGCTGAACAAACTCGACCCCGCCGACCCCCGCCTGCGCAGGGCGACCATCTACAGCACCCTCGAACCCTGCTCCGCCCGCGCCACCGCGACCCGTCGACCGTGCACCGACCGCATCCTGGCCGCCGGTATCCCCAGGGTCGTGATCGCCTGGCGCGAACCGAGCCTGTTCGTGGCCGCGTGTGAGGGTGTGGACAAACTCCGCGACGAGGGCGTGCGGGTGGTGGAGCTCACCGACCTGGCCGAACAGGCCATGTCGATGAACTCCCACCTCGATCTGAGCTGAGCCTCAGCGCGGAATCGGCGACGCGCCCACCTGCAGCACCACGCTGCCGTTGATCGTCACCGACGACCCGGCCGCGGGGTTCTGCCCGACGACCTTGCCCGAGCTGTTGCCGTCGAAGGTGATCACCGTGGTCTGGCTGAGCTGGCCCGACCAACCGGCCGCGCGCAGCCGCTCCTGCGCCTGCACCGGCGTGAGTCCGGTCAGGTCCGGGATGTCGATCCGGTCGCCGGCCGAGATCTGCACCGTGATGGTCGACCCCTTCTCGGCGTTGGTGCCACCGGACGGGCTGGTGGACAGCACCTGCCCCTTCGGCGCCGCGGACTTGATCTCCTGGATCTCGACCTTGAAACCGGCCGAATCCACCAGGTTCGGCTGGGCGATCGAGATGTCCTGGCCCACCACGGTCGGCACCCGAACCTGCTCGGGCCCGGACCCGAGGGTGACCACGATCGGCCGGTCGATGTCGACCCGCACGCCCGCGCTGGGCTCCTGCGCGATCACCTTGCCGGTCTCGGCCGTGCTCGACGGCTGACGCGCCACATTCGGATCCAGTTGCAGGCCCAGCGAGTTCAGCTTCTGTTCGGCGTCGGCCTGGGTCATCCCGATCAGCCGCGGCAACTGCACCTGCGTCGGCCCGGTCGAGACCTGCAGCGTCACGGTGCTGCCCTTGTCGATGTGCGAACCGCCCAGCGGCTGGGTGGCGATCACATTGCCGGGCGCGATCTTGGCGTCGGGCTTCTCCAGCACGGCCACGTGGAAACCGGCCGCCTGCAGGTCGGTTTGGGCCTGCTGCGCGGACTTGCCCGACAGATCCGGTACGGCCACCTGGTCGGGCTTGCTGCCCGGTCCGACCAGCACCCAGAACAGCCCGAACGCCACGGCCACCGCCGCCGCCACGCCGAGCGCGATGAGCCCGGTGCGGTTGCGCTGCTCCCCGGGCGGGGCCAGCGCGGCCTGCTCGGAGGTGTCGTCGGCCCGGTCGCGGAAGCTGCGCGGGGCCGGTTCGTCGTAATCCATGATGGTGGTGCGGTCTTCGTCGTTCATCACCATCGGCGCGCTGGGCCGCTGCCCGCCGAGCACCCGGATCAGGTCGGCGCGCATCTCCGCGGCCGTCTGGTACCGGTTGGCCGGGTTCTTGGCCATCGCCTTGAGGATCACCGAGTCGAGTTCGCGCGGCACGCCGGGATTGACCGACGACGGCAGCGGCGGATCCTCCTTGACGTGCTGGTAGGCGACCGCGACCGGCGAGTCACCGGTGAACGGCGGCTGCCCGGTGAGGATCTCGAACAGCACACAGCCCACCGAGTACACGTCCGAGCGCGCGTCGACGGTCTCGCCGCGCGCCTGCTCGGGCGAGAGGTACTGGGCGGTGCCGATCACCGCGGCGGTCTGGGTCATCGGGTTGGCGCTGTCGGCGATCGCGCGGGCGATGCCGAAGTCCATCACCTTCACCGCACCGGCGCGGTTGATCATGATGTTGGCCGGCTTCATGTCGCGGTGCACGATCCCGGCCTTGTGGCTGAAATCGAGCGCCGCGCACACGTCGGCCACGACCTCCATGGCCTTGCGCGGCGCGAGCGGGCCCTTGCCGCGCACGATGTCGCGCAGGGTGTCGCCCTCGACGTACTCCATCACGATGTAGGGCAGCGGGCCGCCGTCGACGGTGGCCTCGCCGGTGTCGTACACGGCCACGATCGCCGGGTGGTTCAGCGCGGCCGCGTTCTGCGCCTCGCGCTTGAACCGCAGGTAGAACGTGGGATCACGGGCCAGGTCGGCCCGCAGCACCTTGATCGCGACATCACGTGAGAGGCGCACGTCGCGGGCGCGGTGCACCTCCGACATGCCGCCGAACCCGATGATCTCGCCAAGCTCGTACCGCGAGGAGAGATTCTTCGGGGTCGTCATCGTTGTCCTATGGTCGGGCCCAGCACCGTGTCGCTACCGGGCAGATCGGGCAGCTGGATGGAGGGCAGCCGAGGACGGGTGGCGGTGGTCGTGCCACCGGCGGCGGGTTCGGTGGTGGTCGATTCCGGCGTTGTCGTCTTCGGCGTGGTCGTCGTCGGTTTGGGTTTGGTGGTCGATTCCGGCGTCGTCGTCGTGGTGACCGGCGGCTCGGTGGTCGTGGTGACCGGCGGCGGCGTTGTCGTCGTCGGACGCGGCGGCTCGGTGGTGGTGACCGGCGGTTCGGTGGTGACGACCGGCGGCGGCAGCGGCACGGTGGTGGTCACCGGCGGAGCCACGGGTTTGGTGGTCTGCACGGTGGTGGTCGTGGTCGTCGAACCCCGGTTGGGTTCGCCGCCGAAGAGCACCCACAGCACGATGCCGCCGAGCAGCAGCGCGCCCACACCGAGGGCGATCAGCCACTTCTGGTTGTTCTTGGCATTGTTGGCGGGGGCGGGCGCGGCCGCGGCGGCCTGGGTGGCCGGACCGCTGTAGCCGCCCGGCGGCGTGCCGATCGGCGGGCCGGGCTGGTGGCCGAAACGCATGGTCGCGCCGTCGTAGTCGGCGGCCGGGATCGCCACGGTCGGGCCGGGCGGGAGCACGCGGGTCGCGCCGGTCATCGACGGACCGGCCAGGTTCTTGGGCGGCGGCGGCATGTGGCCCGCGCGCACCGCGGCGACGGCGTCGGCGAACTCGCCACCGCTGCTGTAGCGCTGCAGCGGGTCCTTGGCCATCGTGATGGCGATCAGCTCGTGCACATTGGCGGGCAGATCGTCGGGCAGTGGCGGCGGGGCGTCGCGCACGTGCTTCATCGCGACGGTGATCGCGCCCTCGCCGGTGAACGGGCGCACGCCCGCCAGCGCCTCGTAGCCGACGATGCCGAGCGAGTACACGTCCGAGGCCGCGGTGGCGTCCTCGCCGACGGCCTGTTCGGGGGCGATGTACTGGGCGGTGCCCATCACCATGCCGGTCTTGGTGACCGGCGAGGCGTCGACGGCCTTGGCGATGCCGAAGTCGGTGATCTTCACCTGACCGGTCGGCGTCACCAGGATGTTGCCCGGCTTCACGTCGCGGTGCACCACACCGGCCGCGTGGGCCACCTCGAGCGCGCGCCCGGTCTGCTCGAGCATGTCCAGGCCCTGGACGACCGAGAGCCTGCCCATCCGGTTGAGCACGGCGTTGAGCGGTTCGCCCTGCACCAGTTCCATGACCAGGTAGGCGGTCTCGCCGCCGGAGGGATCGGTGGTCTCGCCGTAGTCGTAGATGCCGGCGATGCCCGGCGCGTTGAGCTGGGCGGTCGTGCGCGCTTCGACCCGGAAGCGCGCCCGGAAGGTCGGATCGGCGGAGAACTCGGTCTTGAGGACCTTGACCGCGACCCGGCGATCGAGCCGGGTGTCCATCGCCTCCCACACCTGACCCATGCCGCCGGTGGCGATGAGCCGTTGTAGGCGGTAGCGGTCGGCGATCATGGCGCCGTTGTTCAGCATCGGGGCCCCCGTGTTGTCACTCGCACACTCATTTCGTTCAGCCCCCTGCCATGCCCGCGTCGATGACCGCCCTGGCGATCGGCGCGGCGACCGAGCCACCGGTCGCGTTCGCGCCCCGGTCTCCGCCGTTCTCGACGATCACCGCGATGGCGATCGTCGGGTTCTGCGCGGGCGCAAACGCCATATACCAGGCGTGTGGCGGGGTGTTACGGGGATTACTGCCGTGTTCGGCCGTTCCGGTCTTGGACGCGATCTGGTACGGCGAACGTCCGCCGCCCATCGTGTTCGCCTCCGAGGCCACCATCAGGTCCGTCAGCGCTGACGCTACCTGCGGGCTCACCGCCTGTCCGATCCCGACCGGACTGGTCTTGCTCAGTTCGGACAGGTCGGGCGCCTGGATGCGATCCACCAGGTACGGCTGCATTCTGGTGCCGCCGTTGGCGATGGTCGCGGCGATCACCGCCACGTTGAGCGGGGTCACCGACACGTCGCGCTGACCGATGCTCGACTGGCCGAGCGCGGCGGTATCGGGGATCGGGCCCACGGTCGACTCGGCCACCGGGATCGGCACACCGGGCGGGTCCTCGACGCCGATGCCGAAGGCCGCGGCCTCGTCCTTGAGCCGGGCCGCGCCGACCTTGATGCCCAGTTCGACGAACGCGGTGTTGCACGAGCGCCGGAACGCCTCGTACAGGCTGGCCGTCGGTTGGTCACCGCAGGTGCTGCCGCCGTAGTTCTCCAACGTGGTGTTGGTGCCGGGCAGGGTGATGTTCGGCGCGGCCGTGAACTGGTCGTTGGGCCCGGCCACCCCGTTGGACAGCGCCGCGGCGGTGACCACGGTCTTGAACGTGGACCCGGGCGGATAGGTCTGCGAGACAGCGCGATTGAGCATCGGCTGGGCCGGGTCGGTGCTCAGCCGCTCCCAGGCCGCGCGACCCGCCGCACCGTCGTGGCCCGACAGTTCGTTGGGGTCGTAGCTCGGCGTGGAGACCATGGTCAAGATCTTGCCGGTGCTCGGCTCGATCGCCACGACGGCGCCGGTGTAGCCCTTCGAGGTCATCTGCTCGTAGGCGACCTGCTGCATGATCGGGTTCAGCGTGGTGAGCACGTTGGCCCCGCGCGGATCGCGACCGGAGAACATGTCCACCAGGCGGCGACCGAACAGGCTCGAGTCGTTGCCCGAGAGCAGCGGGTCCTCGGCCAGTTCCAGGCCGGTCTTGTTGTACTGCATCGAGTAGAAGCCGGTGACCGGCGCGTATGCCGACGGCAGCGAAGGGTATTGGCGCAGGTACTTGTAGCGGTCGTCGGTGGCCACCGATCCGGCGAGCACGGTGCCGCCCGCGGAGATCTGGCCGCGCTGGCGCGAGTACTCGTCGAGCAGCACCCGCGAGTTGCGCGGATCGGCGCGCAGATCGTCGGCCTTGACCACCTGCAGGTAGGTCGCGTTCACGAGCAACGCCACCACCATCACCATGACGGCGACGGCGACGCGACGCAGTGGTGTGTTCATTCGCTCACCCTGCTTTCGGGCCTGCGGACCAGTTCGGTCGCCGCCTCGGCGATCGGGGCGGGTGCGCGTTTGCGCGCCGGAGCCGGGGCGCGGGCCGCGTCGGAGATCTTCATCAGCAGCCCGAGCAGCGCGTAGTTCGCCAGCAGCGATGACCCGCCGTAGGAGATGAACGGCGTGGTCAGACCGGTGAGGGGGATCAGTTTGGTGACACCGCCGACGACCACGAAGACCTGGATCGCGATGGTGAAGGCCAGTCCGGCCGCGAGCAGCTTGCCGAAGCTGTCGCGCACGGCCAGCGCGGTGCGCAGCCCGCGGACGATGAAGATCAGGAACAGCATCAGCACCGCGGTGAGCCCGATCAGGCCGAGTTCCTCACCGATGGTGGTGACGATGAAGTCGGTCTTGGCGAAGGGCACCTGATCCGGTCGACCGCTGCCCAGGCCCGTGCCCGCCAGCCCGCCGGTGGCGAAACCGAACATCGACTGCGAGATCTGGTAGCCGGTGTTGTGGTAGTCCTCGAACGGGTGCAGCCAGGTGTCCACGCGCACGCGCACGTGCCCGAACAGCTGGTAGGCGAACACGAAGCCGAGCACGAGCAGCCCGCCGCCGATGATCAGCCAGCCCACCCGTTCGGTGGCGATGTAGATCATCACCAGCACGGTGCCGAAGATGAGCAGCGAGGTGCCCAGGTCCTTCTCGAGCACGAGCACGCCGATGCAGACGACCCAGACGATCAGCACCGGACCCATATCGCGCGGGCGCGGGAACTCCATGCCGAGGAAGTGCTTGCCCGCCGCGGTGAACAGGTCGCGCTTGGCCACCAGCACGCCCGCGAAGAACACGATCAGCAAGATCTTGGCGAATTCGCCGGGCTGCATGCTGAATCCGGGCAGCCGGATCCAGATCTTGGCGCCGTTGACTTCGGAGAATCGGCTCGGCAACAGTGCCGGAATCGCCAGCGCGATCAGCCCGACCAGGCCTAGGGTGTAGGTGTAGCGCGCCAGCGTGCGGTAGTCCCGCAAGACGATGAGCAGGGTGATGAACACCACGATGCCCAGGCCGGTCCACATGATCTGCTGGTTGGCGTCGGGGGAGGGCACCGGGGTGGCGTCGTACGCGGCCTTCTGCGCCTCGGCCAGATCGAGCCGGTGGATGAGCACCAACCCCAAACCGTTGAGCAGCGCCACGATCGGCAGCAGCAGCGGATCGGCGAAGGGCGCGAACCGGCGCACCGCGAGGTGGGCCACGCCGAACAGCGCGAGGAACGCCACCCCGTACTTGGCGATGTCCCAGGTGATCGACTGTTCCTGGCTCGCCTCGACGATGAACAACGACACCGTCGTGATGCCCGCCGCGCCCGCGAGCAGCAGCAACTCCTGGTTGCGTCGCGTGGCCGGGGGCGGCGCGGGCGCGAATCCACCTGGGGGACTGGGGAATGCCCCAGCCGACGGCGGTGGCGGTGCGGACATCAGTCCGTCACCCGGCAGTTCTCCCCTGAGATCTGCGGGGTTGTCGGGGGGACGGTGGTGGTCGGCGCGGGCGGCGCGGGGGCCGGTTCCGGGGTGCTGGTCGGCGTCGCGGGTTGATCGGTGCCGGGGGTCGGAGCGCCGCCGGGGGTGGCCGGGGGCAGCTCGGTCGGCAGCACGCCGGGTTGGGCGCCCGCGTCCTTCTTCGGGCACGGCGGCAGCAGTTCGCGCTTGAGCGCCAGCATGCTTTCGCGCGCCTGGTCCAACGAACCCGGCGGCAGGGTCTTGCGTACCTGTTCGCGCAGGGTCTGGGGCAGATCACTGACCTTCAGCGTCTTGCACCCGGTGGGCGCGGACTGGCCTCGGTCGAGCAGGACGATCTCGTCCTTGCCGCGCACACAGCCCGTGAGCTCCACATCGTGGATGGAGTACCCGAGGATCGACCCGGGCAGCCCGCGCATCACGACGACCTGATCGTTGTCGGTGCCCACGTAGTAGTTGCTGCGAATCATCTTGTAGCCCACCACGAGTCCGACCACGACGGCGGCGATCAACGC
The DNA here is from genome assembly GCF_042658545.1 of Nocardia lasii. Lineage (NCBI taxonomy): Bacteria > Bacillati > Actinomycetota > Actinomycetes > Mycobacteriales > Nocardiaceae > Nocardia > Nocardia lasii. Next base: position 51,453 of record NZ_JBHSQN010000006.1, on the reverse strand, counting down.
CACCGACAGCAGCAGCCAGCGCAGCTTGTGCGACTTGGTCTCCGGCGGCGGGGGCGCGGCGGCGGCCCGGCGCGGTTGCGCGCGCGGCGGACGCATCGCGGCGGCGCGGCCCGCGGCGGTGTTCGGCGGCGGGGCGTCCTCCTCCTGTTCGGTGGAGGCGGCGCCGGCCAGGATCGGATGGGACTGGCCGTAGTCGAGGTCGATCACGTCGGCCACGACCACGGTCACGTTGTCGGGACCGCCACTGCGCAAAGCCAATTCGATGAGCCGGTCGGCGCACTCGTCGGTATTGCCCTCGCGCATGGTGTTGCCGATGGTCTCGTCGCTGACCACGTCGGACAGCCCGTCCGAACACAGCAGGTACCGGTCACCGGCGCGGGCCTCGCGCATGATCAGCGTCGGCTCGATCTCGTTGCCGGTGAGGGCGCGCATGATCAGCGAACGCTGCGGGTGGGTGTGGGCCTGCTCGGCGGTGATCCGACCCTCGTCGACCAGCGACTGCACGAACGTGTCGTCGCGGGTGATCTGGGTGAGTTCGCCGTCGCGCAGCAGATAGGCGCGCGAGTCGCCGATGTGGACCATGCCGAGCTTGCGACCCGCGAACAGGATGGCGGTGAGCGTGGTGCCCATGCCGTCGAGTTCGGGTTCGGCCTCGACGTGGTCGGCGATCGCCGCGTTGCCCGAATGTGTTGCGTGGTCGAGCTTTCCGAGGATGTCGTCGCCGGGCTCGTCGTCGTCGAGATGCGCCAGCGCGGCGATCATCAACTGCGAGGCCACTTCTCCGGCCGCGTGCCCACCCATGCCGTCGGCCAGTGCCAACAGGCGGGCGCCCGCGTAGACCGAATCTTCGTTGTTGCCCCGGACGAGTCCGCGGTCGCTTCGCGCCGTATAGCGCAGAACAAGAGTCACGATCGCAGCTCGATCACTGTTTTGCCGACCCGGACAGGAGTACCGAGCGGAACACGGACGGCGGTGGTGACTTTCGCGCGGTCGAGATACGTGCCATTGGTGGAACCGAGGTCCTCCACGTACCAGTCGTCACCACGCTGAGAGAGTCGCGCGTGCCTGGTCGAGGCGTAGTCGTCGGTGAGTACCAGCGTCGAATCGTCGGCGCGCCCGATCAGAACCGGTTGCGTGCCTAGCGTGATTCGAGTGCCGGCCAGTGAACCATGAGTCACCACTAGATACTTGGCGCCCTTCTGGCTTCGGCGCATGGAGGGCAGTCCGATGGACCCGCGGTGACCGCGAGTGCCCCTCGGCTGAATCCGTATGCCGGATGCCGCGTAGATATCGCTGCGCAAGGTCCGCAGAACGGCCCAGACGAACAACCAGAGCAGCAGCAGGAACCCCGCGCGGGTCAATTGCAGGATCAATCCCTGCACGGCGTTCCACCTCCTGTTCGCCCGGGTACGTCGGTACGGCAGGTGCGGGGCGAACCACCCCCACCAGCGTGCTGGCTTGCGGGCCCCGAGGTCGGGGCCGTGCGTGTAATGGCAGCATCATAGGGCCGACAGCGTCGACTCGTGACGTGCACCGCGCAGCTTACGGGATCAGACGATCCTGATCAGGATCTCGGAATGTCCGGCCCGGATGACGTCACCGTCGGCGAGCTGCCAATCCTGCACCGGCGACCCGTTGACGAGAGTTCCGTTGGTGGAACCCAGATCCGAGAGCATGGCGGTCTGGCCGTCCCAGCGCACCTCGATGTGGCGACGCGAGACACCGGTATCGGGTAGCCGGAAGTGGGCGTCCTGGCCGCGGCCGATGATGTTGGAACCCTCGCGCAGCGCGTAGGTGCGGCCGCTGCCGTCGTCGAGCTGCAGGGTGGCCGAGTAGCTCGACTGGGCCGCGCCGTAGGCCGGGGCCTGCTGGCCGTAACCCTGTTGGCCGTAGCCCTGCTGCGCGGGCTGGCCGTAGCCGCCCTGCTCCTCGTAGGCGGGCTCGGCGTAGCCCTGCTGACCGTAACCCTGCTGGCCGTAGCCCTGCTGGGGCTCGGCGTAGGCCTGCTGCCCGTAGCCGCCCTGCTGGTCGTAGGCCGGGTCGGCGTAGGCCTGCTGGCCGTACCCACCCTGCTGTCCGTAGCCCTGCTGGGGTTCGGCGTAGCCCTGCTGGCCGTAGCCGCCCTGGGGGTCGTAGGCGGGCTCGGCGTAACCGGGCTGCCCGTATCCACCCTGCTGGCTGTAGGCCTGCTGGCCGTAGCCGCCCTGCTGGTCGTAACCGGCCTCGCCGTAGCCCGGCTGGCCGTAGCCCGCCTGCTGGCCGTAGCCCGGCTGCGCGGGGGCGGCGGGGTCGTAGCCGTTCTGGTAGTCGGCCCCGGCCTGCCCGTAGGCGGGCTCGCCGTATCCGGGCTGCGCCTCGGGCGCGCCGTATCCACCGCGGCCGTAATCGTCGGCGGGGTAGGCCCCACCCGGCGCGGCGGCGGGCGGCGGTGCGTACCCGCGGTTGCGTGGATCGGACTCCGCGGGCTCTCGGCTTGGCTCGTAGCCTGAGTTATGCGTCATGGGGCCAGCTCCTGGTTGCGGGTGTGCGGGTCGTTGTGGCGGTCCTGGGCGAGGTGGGGCCGTCCCGCGACCGGCGTCGGGATCGACGCGGCCGCTCGCTCTGAACATTCCGGTGTGCAGCGTAGGTGATGCCTCGAACGCCACGTGTACTTCGCCGTAGGTCTGCCAGCCCTGCTCGCGGATGTAATCCTGCAGATGTTTGGCGAACGCCTTGGTTGTCAGGTCGTGGTCGGCGTCGAGCTTGCCGTGATCGGTCTCGTTGATCGTGATCACGTAACTGTTCGGCGCCAGTCGATGCCCGCCCTCCAGATCCTGGATCTGATCAGCGGCTTCGCGCTGCAGCGCGGCCTCCACCTCCTGGGGGACCACGCTGCCGCCGAACACCCGCGCGAACACGTCACCGACAGCGCCCTGCAAACGACGTTCGAATCTCGATACGATGCCCATCACAGCCCTCCCTTCGGTGTGCGTGTCCGCCCAGGTCGACACGTCTGTTACGGCGTGTCAGGACCCGACCACGTTCCTTGCATGATATCCACGATCCTCTACCTGGGTAACTCCCGGCGGCGTCGCCTGGTTCCCGCGCCGATTTCCCCGCCATCACCGCAGGTCAGAGACGCGATTTTATTTTCCGCCGCCGAGCATGTTAGATTTTTCGAGTCGCTCGGGCGAGTGGCGGAATGGCAGACGCGCTGGCTTCAGGTGCCAGTGTCCGTAAGGACGTGGGGGTTCAAGTCCCCCTTCGCCCACAAGACCGAAGGCTCGATTCCACTGGGATCGGGCCTTCGGTCATTTTCGTGCCCGGGTTCAGGGCTTGCGCGCGATCAGCAGGTGGTGGGGGATGGGCGGATTCGCCAGGGTGCGCTGTTCGACGAGCAGGCCGGCGGCGGTGAGCGCGGCGACGACCTCGGCCACCGGGCGCAGGGTGAAGCCGTAGGCGGTGAACGGCATCTTGGTCATCGCCTCGGGATCGCCGATGCCGACCACGGCCGTCCCGCCGGGGCGCAGCACCCTGGCCAGCTCGGCGCAGGCGGCGGGCAGATCGTCGAGGAAGTAGATCGTGTTGAGGGTGATCGCGCCGTCGACGCTGTCCTCGGCCAGTGGCAGGGCGGCGAGGGTGCCCTCGGCCAGTGCCAGCCGGCCGTCCGCGAGTTGGCGGGCGAAGCGGCCGCGCGCCCGTTCGAGCATGTCCGCGGACGGTTCGATCCCGTGGACCAGACCCGCCTGACCCACCCGCGCGGCCAGCAACTCCAGCCCGACGCCGCCGCCGAACCCGATATCGACCACCCGGGCGCCGGGCGTCGCGACGATCTCGACCGCTGCCGCGATGGCCCGCCGGTTCCCCCGGTTGAGCACGAAGGCCACGCCCTTGCCCAGCGTTCCGTGCGGATTACCGAGCTGGGTGGCGACGGTGGTGAGCAGACGATCTCTGAGTGCGGCCATGCGCCGATGGTATTCGCCGCCGCCAGGCGCGGAAATCGTGATTTCGTCGGCGCGGTCGGTTCACCGGTCCGGGCAACTTCGACAGGTCTCGGTCGATGCGGACTGGTGGGCCGGCGTGGCTGTTGTCGGCACCGGTGGGGCGAGGCAGACCCGCACGGTGACGCCGATGGTCGTCAGCCAGGCGAGCAGTACCAGTGCTCTGGCGACCTGTCCGCGCTTGCGTGCCGCCTGCTCGTCACCGGCGACTCGAGCCGGTGCGCGGCGCCGACCGATCCCCGCGATCAACCCGAGCACCACCCAGACCCCGATCAGCGCGCTGCCGCCGCGTGACAGGAACGGCACCACCACCCCGGTCACCGGGAGCGCGGTCATCGTGGCCAGCGTCGTGTAGATCAGCTGTGCCGACAGCAGCGCCGACAACCCGTAGCCGCCGAGCCGCAGCCCGCCGTCGGCCGCCGAGCTCGCGGTGCGCCAGCACGCGTCGGTGACCGCCGCCGCGATGGCGAGGACGAGCAGCAGGCCGAGGAAGCCGCGTTCGCCGCCGAGCGCGGCCAGGACGAAGTCGTTGTCGATATTGACCACCCGTTCGGTGGCCCCGGCGCCGAACCCGCTGCCGAACCAGCCGCCGTCGACCATCAGGCGCAGCGCGGCGCCGGTGTTGTGCAGGCGGCCGTCGTCGGTGATCGGGTGCAGCATCTGCTCGAGGCGGTTGTGCAGCTTGCCCACGAGCGCGAAGACCAGCGCGCCGCCGCCGAGCAGCGCGCCGAGCAGGGCGAGCGTGTGCAGCGGGCGTGGTTTGTTGAGCAGCACCATGGCGACGACGGCGAGACCGAGCAGCAGCAGCGGGCCGAGGTCGTCGGCGGCCATGGCGGCGACCGCGGCGATCGGCAGCGGCCAGCAGGCGAGCAGCGTGGCGCGCAGTCGACCCGCGCGCAACGACGACCCCGCCGCGGCCAGCATCGCCGCCGTCCCGATGATCACCAGCGGCCGACCCAGCTCGGCCGGTTGCCCGGTCACCGGCCCGATGCTCACCCACCCCGGCGCCCCGGACACCCGCGCCCCGATCCCCGGCAGCAGCGGCGCGAGCAACAACACCGAACCGACCCCGGCCACCCACCCGCCCCCGCGCGACCCGATCCCGCCCAGATGCGGCGCGACCCACGCGGCCACCACGAATCCCGCCAGCGCCAGCACCACCCAGCGCGCCTGTCCCACACCAGGATTCAGCCGCTCGGCCGTGACGGCTCCCAGACAGGTCAACGTCCACGCGCCGACCGCGATCGGCACGACGGGCGCGTGCACGGCCAGCCTCCGGGTGAGGGCGAGCACGCCGACACCACCGACCCCGGCGGCGACGGCCCACCCCGCTTCCCGCACCTCGGCACCGAGCCCGGTCAGGGCGCACAGCACGAGCATCGCGGGGATCACCCCGGCGGCAACGTAATGCCGGAAGTTCGGTGCGAACCTCCGCCCGGCGAGCCCGGTGTGGAAACCCGGCACCGGACCGTTTCGGGCTTGGTTGTCGCGGCTGTCCGGCGCGAATCCCGGCCGGAGTTGGTTGTCGCGGCTGTTCGGGGCGGATCCCGGCCGGAGTGAGTTGTCGCGGCTGATCGGGGCAGATCCGGTCCGGGCGTGGTTGTCGCGGGAGTTCGGCGCGAACCCTGCCCGGGTGGGGTCGTCGAGGCTGTTCGACGCCGATCCGGTGCGGGTGGAGTTGTCGCGGGTGGATCCGGTGCGGGCGAGATAGTGGCGGGTGTTCGGGGCGGATCCGGTCCAGCAGACGAGTGCGGCGAGGAGCAGGACCAGGAGGGCGATGGTGTCGGTCATCAGTGGGGGCCCTGTTCGAGGCGGTAGAGGAGTTCGCAGTCGGCGTCGGGGCCGAGGCGCAGGGTGGCGTCGTAGCGGATGGTGTGGGAGGTGATGCGGGTGCCGTCGACGAAGGTGCCGTTGGTGGAGGCGAGGTCGTCGATGCGCAGGGAGTCGGCGGAGACGGTGAGCCGCAGGTGGTTTCGGCTCACGTGGCGGGTGTTGAAGACGACGTCGCAGTCGGAGGCGGCGCCGACGGTGAAGTCGTGACCGGCCTCGAGGACGTAGGACCTGCCGTCGGGAAGGACGAGAAACCACTGCGGAACAGCGGAATTCGCGGCCGACTCGGTGTAATCGTCGGAGTCGCGCGGTGTTTCGGGTGCGTAGGCGGTGTAGTCGTCGAACTCGCGGGCCCGCGCGCGTTCGTCGGGGAAGCTCACCTCGAGGGTGAACCGGCGCGGCGAGTAGGTCGCGTCGAGCCGGTATTCGTAAGCGGTGCCGACGGTTTCGTACTCCTCGCGCTGGGCGATCGCGGTGGTCTCGGCGGCGAGCTCGGCCGCGATCCGCGACCAGTGCGCCCGCAGGGTCGGCTCGAGCGACCCGGCGAAGGTCACCACGACGTGATCGGGCACGACCCGCGCGGTCAACGTCCGCAACGACGCGTCGATCACTCTGGCCACGATCCGGTGCTGCAACGACTCCACACTCGGCGCGGGCAGCATCGCCTCGACCCGATCCAGTGCCCGACGCGGCGCCTCGGCAACCCCGCGCCGATGCGTGAGCCATTGCGCGCGAAGGTAATACGCCCCGCCGAGCACGAGCAGAAGGGTGGCGGCCGACAAGATGATCGACATCGGTATCTCCCTGGTTCTTCGGATGCTCCCAGCCTGCTCGGCACCGTCGCGATCAGCCAGGAACAGCCGTTCCGATCACCCCACACCGTGCGCACCCCCACCTACCTGACCGGGCCGGCCCGGATCGTCGGTGGCTACCGCGTCATCTCGGTGCCGGGAATCGGCGAGTGTCCGTCGCGCCCACCGTGCGAAGCCCCCGAACTCGCGTAGTCGCGTAGTCGCCCACCCCGGATCGTCGGTTCGCTCACCGTGCGTAGCTCCCGAATCAGGCTGCGCCGGTCCCGGATCGTCGGCGCTCACCGTGCGTGGCTCCCGAATCAGGCTGCGCCGGTCCCGGATCGTCGGCGCTCACCGTGCGTGGCTCCCGAATCAGGCTGTGCCGGTACCGGATCGTCGCCGCGCCACCCTCGTCGGCTCGTGGCGGAGCTCGCGAGGGTGGCGTCCAGTCAGCGCGGGGTGGGCGACCCCGCGAGGGCAGGTGCGTCGGACCCGCGCGCCGATTCCCAAGGGAGGCGGACGAGTTCGGCGCAGTGGCGGTACAGCCCGGCTGAGACGCCGGTGCCGTCGGACACCACCTGGATCGGTGCCTTGCCGACGGCGTGCAGGCATTCGGCCAGGTCGGCGAACAGGTGGTCGCCCGAGGCGATCACCACGCGGCGGTAGCGGCGGATCATCGTGTCGGGTTCGACGGCCGCGAGGAGGGCGAGGTCGGCGGCGTCGGGGCGGGCGGGCACGGCGATGCGGCGGGTGTTGGTGGGGAAGACGAAGAACGCGGCGGCGGCGTTGGGGGTGCTCGCGGCGACGACGATGTGGTCGCGCGGGCCCACCGGGACCTGGCGTCGGTAGTGGCCCCACAGGTTGGCGCAGCGCGGGGCGCGCACGGTGCCGTGGCACAGGTTCTCCACGTCGATCAGGTGCAGCGTGTCCAGACTCTGACGTGCCGCGACACGGTGGCGGATCAACTTCTGCTTGGACCTCATCGGACCTCCTCGAGGCGCGAATGCCCGGCGATCGCCGGGCCTTTCGAGGATGGCGCGGGCGGGCGCGCGGGGACAGGAACGGCCGTTCCGGTCCACCGGCACACGGTGTCGTCGCGCAGGATCGGGTCGGCGCCCGCGCTGGTGTAGACCGCGCGGGCGATGTCGAGGGCGGTGTCGCCGTGGTCGCCGTGGATGGTCGCGATCGTCACCTCGAACAGCGCGCAGCCACGGTCGACGGCGGCCGTCGGCGCTCCCGTGAGCAGCATGATCGCGGCGGCCAGCCGAGCGCCCGGACCCGCGCAGTAGGGCGCGTCCCCGGCGGCGGTCCGGCGCGCGAACAGCGTCGGTGTCATCAACCCGGCGGGCGCGCCGTCCTGAACGGCACTGCGCCACAACCGCATCGGCGGAAACGTCGCGATCTCCTCGCCCCGCCCATGCCACCGCCCGACTGCCGCGTCCCACAGTCGCCGTGTCGTCTCCTCGAGCACATCGACGACCTCGATCCGCCCGCACAGCCTGACCATTCGGTATTCCCGCGCCGAACCCGCGTCGCCCGATCCCCAGTGCTGACCCATCCTCGCAGAATCCCCACCCCGCGCCCGAAATTGAAGGAACGCCCGTTCCTGATGAGCCCAATACTGTGCGCGGGCCCGACCATCGGGTTCGATACATCCGTGCCCCGCCGCCGATCCGCCACCCGCGCCTTCACCCTGCTCCTCGGAGCCGCCATCGCCACCACCTGCCCACCCGCCCCGGCCGCGCCGCCGCCGGCCACCCCCTCGGTCGACGCCGATCCGGCGGCTGGTGGCGATGGTGGGCGAGCGGCTGCATCCGCCGGGGTGGACCGAGTGGGAATCGCATACGGCCGAGCTGATGCGCCGACCCCGGCCAACCCCTACCTCGGCCCCCTCGGCACCGCGACCATGCACGGCGACGCGGGTTCCTCCGACACCACCCCGCTGGCCGGTCCCATCCCGGGCGCGCCAGTGTCGGTCTACCCGCTGGGCGCGGCGTGCCCGACCCTGCTGCAGGGGTCCGACGCGATGGTGGTCGGGCTGTGCACCGCCATCGCCGGGCAGGTGCCCACGGTGTTCCTGTTCGATCCGGGCGCGGTGGGGCCGGTGGGTGGGGCGCTGGCCTCGCTGCCGTTGGCGAAGGGGAGTCTGCTCGGCGGGGTCTACGCCTATCTCGACAACGCCGATCGCCTGGTCGTGGTCGACGGCGGGCAGCGGTTGGTGCGGGTCGCGCACGAGCGTGGCGCGGACGGCGCGTGGCGGTTGACCGCGACGGTGGCGGCGGATCTGGGCGGGGTCGTTCCGGTGGGCGACAATGTGACCGGACTCGTGCCCGACTGGGACGGCAATGTGTGGTTCGCGACCGGGCACGGGGTGGTCGGGTTCGTCGGGCTCGACGGGCGGGTCACGAGGGTGGCGCTGCCGCCGGGCGAGACGGTCGCCAACAGCATCTCCTCGGCGCCCCACGGTGGTGTGGCCGTGGCGAGTACGCACGCGCTGTACGAGTTCGGCGTGAAAGACGGTGCGCCCGTGGAACTCTGGCGCGCGGCCTACGATCGCGGCGGCGCGCGCAAGCCGGGCCAGCTCAGCTGGGGCACCGGTTCGACCCCCACCTACTTCGGCCCGGTTCGCGGCGACGAGTACCTCGCCGTCGTCGACAACGCCGACGACGCGGTGAACCTGCTCGTGCTCCGCGCGGGCACGGGGGAGCGGGTCTGCGCGGTGGCGGTCCCGGTCGGCGGCAGCGAGAACTCGCCGATCGGCGTCGGTTCGTCGGTCTTCGTCGCGAGCACCTACGGCTACCCGTATCCGACCGTCCCCGACGGCGCGGGCCCGGCGATCCCGGCGAACGCGCCGTTCGGCGGCGGGTTGAGCCGGGTCGACGTCACCGCCGACGGTTGCGTCCCGATCTGGGACAGTCCGATCCGCAGCGCCGCCGTCCCGCGCCTGTCGCTGGCCGACGGCGGCATCCACACCCTGCGCCGATCCGGTCCCGAGGTGACCACCCCGGTCGACGGTTTCGACTACATCGTCGTCGACCCCGACACCGGCGCCGTCCGCTCCGCGACCCCGCTACCAGGCACGATCGCGCAGGACCCGTTGCAGATGGCGGGCCTGATCACCCGGGACGGCGGGCTATGGCAGGGCACCATCACCGGGATCGTGCGGGTCGGCTGAGCCCGCGCCTCCTTACCCACGCCGTCCGTCATATCCTCGCAATGAGGCGAAGGTCACATCGGGTGTGGCTGCTCGGTTTTCGACCATTCTTCGGCCGTTTTCGAGCGGTCCGGCGGATCGCGCGCAACCGGTCAATTGATCAGTTAGTGGCCTTGAATCCGGTGATCAACCTGAATTGCTGAATAGCGATCTTGTTTGCAGGCTTGTAAACAAACTTGAAGTCTCTTTTCGTGTGTCATCTGGTCCGCAACCGTAATTCTCTCGCCGAATCCCCAGGTGACCGCCCGTTCGAGCGGCGGGGTGTGATCCGGAGCAACCTTGCCGAGGATTCGCGCGAGAACCTTATCGAGGTTGCGTGACTCGGTTTCGAAGGTTTGCCCGAGGTGAATTCTCGGTGCCGCCGATCGCGCGCCGGCGGGTGCGCCAGAGGTTTGCTGCAGGTGTGAAAATCAGTGCGTCCACAGGCCTTTGCAGGTTCGCAATTCCTACCCCTAACCAGCACGTTGGGGGTTGCGTGGGCATAACGATTGTGTACAGTTGACGGTAACGCTGGCCGCAGTTCGAGCCCGACTCGCTGCGGCCAGCGGAACTCAAATGGGGGAGTTCTTCACCATCACTTAACCTTCCGTAGCTACCGGTTGTCCCGCGCTGTCGCGACCCGGTGTGCTCGAAGTTGTCGGCCGTTCAGATGCACGTGCAGATGCGGGTTCACGCCCGCATCCGCACCGGATCGGGCACTGCCAGCCACTGCCGCGTCGGATCCGGTGCCGCGATCGGCGCCGCCGCGTCGGCGTCCTGCTCGTTCGCCACGCGCCTGCCGATCCCGAAGACGTAGACCAGGAACAGCGCCTCGGCCGCGAAACCGAACGCGATCCGCACCGGCGCGGGCAGCGAACTCGGCGTGATGAACCCCTCCAGCAGCCCACACACCAGCAGCACCCCCACCAGCCCGAGCGCCACCGTCGCCGTCGCGCGCCCCTGCGTGGCCATCGCGGCCGCCCGACTGCGCCGCCCCGGATCCACCAGCGTCCACCCCAGCTTCAACCCCACCCCGCCCGCGACGAACAGCGCGGTGAGCTCGAGGGTGCCGTGCGGCAGGATGAAGCCGAAGAACGAGTCGAGGCGGCCCGCGTCGGCCATCAGGCCACCGGTGATCCCCAGGTTCAGCGCGTTCATGAACATCGCGTACACGGCGGGCAGGATCAGCACGCCGGTGAACAGCGCGATCGCCGACACCAGCGAATTGTGCGTCCACACCTTCGCTGCGAACGCCTCGTTGGGATGCTCGGAGTAGTAGGTCTCGAACGAACCGCCCGGCTCGGTCACATGCGACAGATCGCCCTCGGGGATCCCCAGCGCCCGGCGCGCGGCCGCGGAGGTGTCGACGAGGACCGCGATCACCGCGCTCACCGCGAGGAAGATCCCGGCCGTGCTCACCCACCACGGCCACGCCCGATACACCGCGGCCGGGAACTGCCGGGTGAAGAATCGACCGATGTCGTGCCACGGCTGCGACTTCGCCGCCAGCACCCGCCCACGCGCCCGCGCCAACAGGGCGCTGAGCCGGTCGACCAGCTCGGGATCGGGGTGGTGGCCCTGGAGTTTGGCCAACTGCTGCGAGGTGGTCCGATACCGCCGGACCAGCTCGTCGGCCTCGGCCCCGGACAGTTTCCGTTGGCGGGTCAGCTGATCGAGCCGATACCAGCAACGTTGGTTGGCCCAGCTGTACGCGTCGGTGTCCACCACCGAATGCTAGCCAGCGGCGGTGACATTCGGCCCGCCCAGCGGTAGGCAGCGTGACCGAGATCGGGAATGCTGATCACATGGCTGAATTCACGACCGGCGAAGCGGTGGCGCTCGAACTCCCCCTCGCGCGCATCCCCAGCCGGGCGGGCGCCTTCCTGCTCGACCTCGTCATGCAGTTCACCCTGGCCGCCACGATGCTCTACATCCTGATCATCGCGATGTTCGCCGCCGACGCCGATTCCGCGTGGCTGTCGGTGATCGTGACAGTCACCGTCGTCACCGTGCTCATCGGCTACCCGGTGACATGCGAAACGCTCTCGCGCGGACGCTCACTGGGCAAGCTGGCCTTCGGGTTGCGGGTCGTGCGCGCCGACGCCGGACCGATCGACTTCCGGCACGCGCTCACCCGCGGCCTGTCCGGCGCGATTGTGGATTTCTGGTTGCTCGGCGGGTTCGGCGCGGTCGCGGTGGTCACCTCGCTGTGTTCGCGCGACGGCCGACGGGTGGGCGACGTGCTCGCCGGAACGGTAGTTATCCACACCCGGCAGGCCATGCCGAGTCCGTCGCTGGCGGTCGCGCCACCGTGGTTGCTCGGGTGGTCGGCGCAGCTGGATCCGAGTGGGATCTCTGATGAACTCGCTGGTGCGGCGCGGCGGTATCTGACCAGGTTGCCGACTCTCACCGCGGCCACGCAGCATTATTTGGGGGTGCGGTTGGTTGAGGCGATGTGCGCGGAACTGCGGTGTAAGGCACCGACGGGTTATCCGCCGTATCACATCCTTGGTGCGATTCTGGCTCGTCGTCAGCAGGGTTCTCTGGCGGCGGGTGCCGCGGTACTCGGCGCTTGACGCTGTGTTCTCTGGCAGCCGGCGCAGGGGTTCTCGGCGCTTAACTTGCTGTGTTTTTTGGCGGCTGGCGCCGCGGTTCTCGGCGCTTAACTCCGCCTCTTCCCTCGCTCCGGGTACTCCTTCGTCGCACCCTCCACTCAGTCCAGAGGCGGAGGCGCGCCGAGAACTCCCAGGGGTGCTGGACCCAGGTGTTTGAACTGGGTGGGGCGTTGGTGGTTGGGCGGGTGTTTTGGTGCTTGCCGGGGACACCCAGGTGTACCTGGCTGAGTGCCCGGCCCAGGTGTTTGAACTGGGTGTGACGTTCGTGGTTGGGCGGGTTGTTCTCGCGGCGCTTGCCTCGGACAACCAGGCGCACCTGGCCCGTGTGGCTGGCACAGGTGTTTGAAGTGGGTGTTGAAGGCCGGGGGCGGGGTTCATCCACAGGTTGTGGATGAAACTGCTGTGGATGAATTCGGCTGTGCGCGAGGCAGTCTGTGGATAACTCGCCCTGTGGATGAATCTGTTGATGAGCTGTTGAGAAGTGGTGGAAACTCTGGTTATCCACAATGGGGTGGGGCTGTGGACAACTTGGGTTGTGCACAGGTTAGAGGGAGCCGGATTGTTTGAGTTCGAGGTACTCGTCGGCGAGGGCTTCGGGTAGTTGATCGGGGGCGGCGGCTACCACTGCTACACCGCGTCGGCGCAGGGACTCCTGCACCAGGGCCCGTTCGGCCAGCACGGTTTCCGCCGCGGCGGCCTCGTAGACCGCGGAACGGTCGGCGGCGGCCGCGGCGATCTCGGGGTCGGTGACCGACACGATCAGGACGCGATGGCGGCGGGTGAGGGTCGGGAGGGCGGGGAGTAGGTGTTCGGTGACCGTCGGGCCGTCCAGGCTTGTGAACCACACGATCAGCGCCCGCCTGCGTACCCGGGAGATCACGGTGCGCACCAGTCCGGTGGTGTCGGTGTCCACCAGGTGCGGTGTGACACCGGCGAGGGTGTGCATAAGTTTCAACGGCACCTGGTTGCCGCCCACGCCGCTCACCTCCGCGCGCACCTGCCGGTCGTAGGCCAACAGGTCCACCGTGTCGCCGGCCGCCGCGGCCAGGCCGCCGAGCAGCAGTGCCGCCTCGATCGACCCGTCGAGCCGGGTTCCCTCGCCGACGCGGCCCGCGCTGGCCCGCCCGGTGTCGAGCACCATCAGCATGTGCCGGTTGCGTTCGGGCCGCCACGTGCGCACCAGCACGTCGGCGGCGCGCGCGGTGGCGCGCCAGTCGATGCTGCGCACGTCGTCGCCGGCCACGTATTCGCGGAACGAGTCGAACTCGGTGCCCTGCCCGCGCGTATTGGCGACATTGCGGCCCTCGAGATGGTGCAACCGCTTCACCTTGGACCGCAGCAGCCGCTCACTGCGGAACGCGGGCAGCGCGCGCACCCGCGCGGGCACTTCCACCCGGCTCTGCCGCCCGGCCAGCCCCAGCGGACCGAACAGGCGCACCGTCACCGGACCGGCGACCCGATCACCGCGATAGGTGGGAGTCAGCTTGGTGCGGAAGCGAATTCGGGTGTGCGGTGCCAGGTCGAGCGAGTGCGCCGCGAGTTCGGCCCGCGCGCTGTCGGGCCACGAATCCCACAGCGTCCCGCGCACGGTGGCCGTCCCGATATTGGTCACCGCCAACTCCACCTCGGTGCCGCGCCCGAGCCGCACCACCGTCAACGCCTCGCGCGTGAACGACAGCGCATCGGCCCGCGCGGTCAACCCCACATCGATGAGCAGCAGCATCGCCAACACCGCGCACGCGCCGAGCATGCCCGCCACTGAGGGCACCACGAACATCACCAATGCCGCCGCGAGCGCGGCGAGCAGCGCGAACCGCCCTGTGACCACCACGATGTCAGACCGGAACCGGCACCGACACCAGCAGCGACGAGAGCACGCCCTCGGTGCTCACCCCGTCGAGCTCGGCCTCCGGGCGCAACTGCAGACGATGCCGAAGTACCGACATCGCAACGGTTTTCACGTCGTCGGGGGTCACGTAGGCGCGACCGTTGAGCCACGCGTAGGCCCGCGCGGCGGCCAGCAGCGCGGTCGCGCCACGGGTGGACGCGCCGTGCGCGACGGCGGGGGAGGAGCGGGTGGCGCGGCACAGATCCACGATGTAGGCCAGCACCTCCGGGCTCACCGTCACCTGCGCGACCGCGGCGCGCGCGGCCGCGATGTGCTCGGGCCCGGCCACCGGTCGCAGCCCGGCCGCGCCCAGATCGCGCGGGTCGAAGCCGGCGGCGTGGCGCTGCAGGATGCGGAACTCGTCGTCGCGGTCGGGCAGTCGGATGTCGACCTTGAACAGGAACCGGTCGAGCTGGGCCTCGGGCAGCGGGTAGGTGCCCTCCTGCTCGATCGGGTTCTGGGTGGCGATCACCACGAACGGATCGGGCAGCGCGCGCGGCTGCCCGTCGACCGAAACCTGGCGCTCCTCCATCGATTCCAGCAGCGAGGACTGGGTTTTCGGTGGGGTGCGGTTGATCTCGTCGGCCAGCAGCAGGTTGGTGAACACCGGGCCGTGGCGGAAGGTGAACTCGGCCGAGTGCGGGTCGTAGATCTGCGAACCGGTGACATCGCCGGGCATCAGGTCGGGGGTGAACTGCACGCGCGCGTGGTCCAGCGCCAGCGAGGTGGCCAGCGCCCGCACCAGCAGCGTCTTCGCCACGCCCGGAACACCTTCCAGCAGCACGTGGCCGCGGCACAGCAGCGCGAGCACCAGGTACAGCACGGCCTGATCGTTGCCGACCACCGCCTTGCCGATCTCGGCGCGCAGCGCGGCCAGCGCCGCGGCGGCTTCGGCCGAAGTCGGCGTCTTCTGCAGGACTTGGTTGTCGGTCATCCGAGCTCCGTCTCGATCCATTCGAGGTGTGCGGCAACATAATTGAGGGTTTCCTCGTCCGGCACGGGGCCGAACAGGACGGTGCCGATCTGCTGTTCCGATACGCCGAGTCGGCTCGCCACGGTGGCGACGAGTTGGCTGTCGGTGAGGGTGGCGCCCACCCGCGACCTGATCCGGCGCAGGGTCGCCCCGCGCAGAATGTGCGCGACATAGGCGATATCGCCCGATCGCCGGTACAGCCCCGCCTGCCCCGCGAGCAGTTCGTTCGCGGGGACCTCGACCGGGCGCGGCTCGCCGACCAGCGCGCCGCGTCTGCGCGCCCGCCACCAGACCACGGCGCCGAAAGCGAGCAGCCACATCAGGCCGCCGTAGGCCAGCCAGCCGGGCAGGCGGGTGAAGATCGAGTCCTTGCCCGCGCCGAAGTCGGGGTCGAAGTCCGAGCTGGGCGGCGGGGTGTCGGGCGCGTCCGGCAGGTCGGGTGGGGTGGGGACGGGCGGGGCGGTCGGGGCGCCGCAGGACTGCATGGTCGCGTAGAGCAGCAGGGCGAGGGCGAGGGCGGCGGCGATCGCGGCCCAGAAGCGCGGGTTGCGCAGCAGCGCAGGCAGTTCGGCACGTTGCCCGCGCGGCTTGGGTTCGCGTTCGACGACCTCGATCTCGGTCGGCTCCAGCACCGGCGGCGGGGCCGACTGGGAGTAGCGGTCGGCGTATTCGAGGCGGCGGTACTCGTCCTCGGTGGCCGCGCGGCCGCCGTAGACGACCTCGTCGAAACTCTGTGCCGCCGGGTGCAATTCGGTGGACTGTTCCAGTGGAAGTGCGGTGGTCGCGTCGTCGGCGGTCTCGCGCGCCGTGCGCGAGCGGCGCACGGGAAGGCTGCCGTCCTGTTCGAGGCCGCGCAGTACCGCGCGGAAGCGTTCGCGCAGGGCGCGGTCGTAATCGCGGTGGGCGGCGGCGTTCTCGGCGGCGGCGCGGTGCTCGGCGGCGGGACCGAGGCGGGGCCGGGGCGGCGTGCCGTCGGGGGGAGTCGTCACCGGCGGGCCTCCGGGATGCGGATGTCCAAGCCCTCGCGCACGCATCGGCGGCTGGTGTAGGCCAGGGCGCGGCTGGCGGCCTCCACGATCTCGGCCACCGTCACCACCAGCAGGAACCCGCTGACGAGCAGGGCGATGAAGGCCCAGCGGTGGGTGCCGGAGAAATCGGAGAGGAAGAACGGAATCCCGAAGGCGGGCACCGCGAGTACCGCGAAGAAGCAGCGCTGGGTGAGCCACAGCCCGGCCGTCGATCCGACGGCGCCGTGCATCAGTTCCTTCGACCGGGCGGCACCGAGGCGCCAACTCGCGTTCTCGGCGATGATCACCGGCTCGGTCACGAACCGGCGCGCCCGCACGTGCGCGAGCCAGATCAGCGCGAGGGGATAGGTGATGATCAGGATGCTGCCCACCAGCAGCACGCCGATCCCGGTGAGCGAGAACATGATCTGCGCCAGGACCAACGGCGTCGCGTGCCGGGCGGCGGCCTGTAGCGCACCGCGCACCCCGTACCGCACCCCACCGAAATCGGCGAGTACCACCGCGACGGTCGCCCCGCGCAGCCCGAGCCGCATCAGCCACATGCATGCCGCCGTAGCGAGAATCGCGCCCCACGCCGTCCCCGCGTCGGACCCGTCGGTGAGATGCGAGATCAGCCCGGTCACCCCGAGCACGATCAACACCCCCGACACCAACGCCGCGCCACCGAGTACCGCGAAGACCCGCAGATGGGCCTGGATCAGCGCGAACGGCTCATCGAGCAATTCGCGAAATCGCAAGGGGCGGACAGGCACCGTGGGCGGTACAGAGGACACCGGCGCAGGCGCCGTTGTCGGATCGCTTCCCGCCCCGACGGCGCCCACCGCGACAGTGGCAGGACGCACGCCGCTGAGTGTAGTGGTTTTCGCGGCGCGCGCTGGTTCGCCTATCGGGACCGTGCCGCGCCCCGAGCGGACTCGCCGCCCGTGCTCCCCGCCAACCGTGGCAGCGCGATCTGGGTGGGCTGCAAGCGGCCCCGCAAGGTCACCTTCTCGCCCAGCACCCACTGCGCGGCCTCGCTGTCCGCCGCCGCGGCCACCGTCGTCGCCGAGGTCAGCAGCCGCTCGTCGTGCTGCTTGGAGAGCTCGCACAGCCGGGCCGCCTCGTTCACCGCGTCGCCGATCACCGTGAACTCGTATCGGTTGTGGGTGCCCACGTTGCCCGCCACGACCCGGCCCGCCGCCACGCCGATCCCGGCGTCGAGGTCGGAGGCGTCGCGCAACCGGCGCTGGATGGCCCGACCGCACGACAGTGCCGATCCGGCCAGATCGTCCAGCGGCGCGGGCGTTCCGAAGACGGCCAGCGCCGCGTCGCCCTCGAACTTGTTGAGCAGGCCGCCGTGCCGTTCCACCTCGTCGACCACGATGTCGAAGAATCGGTTCAGGATGCCGACGATCTCCGGCGCGGGCAGGGTGGCGGCCATGGTGGTCGAGCCGATGATGTCGATGAACAGCGCGGCGGCCTCGGTTTCGGTGCCGCCGAGCACCGGCTGCGAGGCGATGGCCGCCATCGCCACATCGTGGCCGACGTGCTTGCCGAACAGGTCCTCGATCATGGCGCGTTCGCGCAGACCCTGCACCATCGTGTTGAAACCGCTCTGCAATTCGCCCAGTTCGGTGCCGTCGTAGAGGGCGACCTCGGCGTCGAGGTCACCGTTCTCGACCCGGCGCAGCGCCTGGCGCACGCCCTTGATCGGGGCCACCGTGGCCGCGACCACCTGGGCCATCAGGATCAGCCCGAACAGCAGCGCCGATCCGCCGAAGCTGAGCATGCACACCGCGAGCCTGGCCTTGCTCACCGCCGGATCGGCCAGCGCCCACACCGCGACCGTCATGGTCAGCGCCACCGGCACGCCCACCCCGACGAACCACGACAGCATGGTCCGCCCGAACACCCCGATGCCACGGCGGCGATGCGGGTCGGCGGCCAGCACGCGCGCGGTCACCGGGCGCAGCGCGAATTCGATGATCAGGTAGCTGTTGGCGCACACGACGATGCCCGAGGCGCCGATCGCCAGGGCCACCTTGGGGATCAGCGCGGGCTCGAGCACCCCGTAGACGATCGTGAGCACGACCATCGCCACGGTCCACAGCACGGCCTGCTGGAGCACCATCCAGCGCGGCGCCGACACGGTCACCTGCTGTTCGGCGGGGGTGGGCACACGCTCGGTGTCGGTGGCCCAGCGCATCGAGCGCACCCCGGCCACGGTGCCCCACACGGTGCCGGTGGCCAGCGCCAGCACCGCGCACAGCGGCGTGAAGACGGCGTTGACCAGCAGCAGTTCCTCGGTGAACACGGTCGGGCCCGGCAGCACGAACCCGGCCAGCACCACCACCATCGTGATGCCGATCAGGTTCGCGATGAGCAGCGGAATGGTGAGCAGCAGCTGCACGCGAACGCGGCGGGCCATCGACTTCTCGTCGGCGGGTCCGAGCAGCGGTGAGCCCCACGGCGCGGCTCGCGTCGCGCCCGCCGGTCCCTCGCGGTTGATCACCCTCGAACTGTAAACCGACGCGACGACACACAACCGCAGAGTTACGCAGGTCACTTAGCGACTCGGAGTGCTATACAAACTGGTCGCGGGCCTTTTTGTGACCCGCCACCGGCTCGGGTGCGGCGCCGCCGGCCACCGCCGAAGCGGTGTACAAGCGTCCACTCGACGCGGCGGCTACCTCAGCGCGCGGGCGGCAGCTGGCGACGACCGCCGGGCAGCTGGTTGGTCGTCCCGCCGGCGAGCTCGTCGTTGGCGTCCGCCTCGGGCAGGCCGTTGCCGTGACCGGCGGGCAGCGCGGTGTAGGCGGGCGCCGACGGGTACTGGCGCGGGTCGGGATGGAACCGGCTCGACGGCGCGTCGACCACATTCGCCGCGAGCTGCTGGGCGTAGGGCTGATAGTGCTGCTGGTACTGCGGCTGCTGGGGGTAGGCGCCGGGCGGCAGGAAACCCTGCGCGGGCTGACCGGGCAGCTGGTAGCCGACGGGGACCTGTTGCTGCTGCGCAGCGGCGGAATCCTGGGTGTCGACGGTGACCTTGCGGGTGCGGCGCAGCGTGAAGGTCACCTCCTCGACCTCCTCGAACGCCTGTCGCGCGGTCCGCATCGGGTGCGTGGCCGAGTCGAAGGCATTGGCCACGAACGCGGGGACCAGCGGGCGGATCCAGCGGGCGGCGGTGTCGGTGAAGGGCACCGTGCCGATGATCGGCAGTTCCAGACCGCCACCACCGGCGGGTGCCTGCGCGGGCGCCGGCGCCTGCTGGATCGGGGCCTGCTGGGCGGGGACGAGCGCCCCGGTGGAACCGGCGGGCAGTGCCTGGTGCGCGTAGGCGGGGGGCAGCTGCGAGGGGATGTTCGGCTCCAGAGCCACGGAGTCGTCCTTTCGATGCGGCTCGGTGAACCCGAGCTCGAAACCGCCGATCGCGGCGATGATCCTGGTGCGCTGACGTTCTCGATCGATCACGGTATCGGCTTCGATCGCCAGCTGCGCGGCGGCGAGCTCGTGCTCGGCGCGCAGTACGGCCGTTTCGGTGCGGACCTCGGCCCGTTTCACCGCGATGGCGGCGTCGGCCTCGCGCTGGGCGCGGTCGGCGACCTCCTCGGCCTCGGCCCGGCGATCCAGCGAGGTCTCCCCGCGCCACCAGCGCAGCAGCAGCGGGAACAGGGCGGCCGCGATGCCCGCCACCAGCAGCAGCAGGCGCAGCGCACCGGCGCCGGCGTGGGCGGTGGTGTAGCTGTTCATCGCCAGCCAGCGCGCGCCGAGCCCACGGTCGCCCTCGGCGAAGGCGGTGGTCCGCGCGGCGGTCAGGGCGGCGGTCTCGGTGCTGACCCGCTGGTCAAGGCCGGCGGTGCGGCCCTGGGCGGCGGCGAGTTGCTTGCGGGCGTCGTCGAGCATGTCGTTGGCGGTCTGGGCTTCCGGGCCGCGTCCCGGCACGCCGGTGATCCGGGTCTGGGGGCAGTCGGGCGTGGGGTTGAACTCGCAGCGCGCGATCACCAGCGACCGGTCGATATCGGCCTGGGCGCCGGCGATGCTCACGTCGAGGGCGGCGCGGTCGGCGGTCGCGGCGTCCAGCGCGGTGCGGGCGGCGACCACGGCGGGCGCGTTTTCGGCGCTCGCCTGGGCGCGCACGTCCAGTTCCCGGTCGACGGTGCCGCCGAGCAGCACGGTCGCGGCCAGTTCGGCGACGAAGATCCCGGCCAGCACGCCGACCCCGATCCGGGCCACGAGCCCGAACCGATCGGCGTCGGCCCCCGAGGGGGTGGTGGCCAGCGCCCGACCGAGCGCGCCCGCGCCGATCGTGACGACCAGCGCGAACAGCACCACCCCGACCACGGCGACCTGGGCGTCGAGCAGGGCGAACAGCCCGACGAGACCCGCGACCACGGCGAAGGACAGCACCGCCGCGCCGGTGACCGAGTAGCGGCCCTGCTCCTGGCGAAAGGCCAGGTCGGAACCGATTTCGGGGTCTCGGCGCCGCGAGGCGAGGCCGCCGCCGAGCCAGGTGAGTAGGCCGGTCATTGATTCTCCCCGGGTCGTGCGCTCCACGTGGCATGGCGAAACTGACATGAATTCGTTGTGCCAGCGTGACAGGCCCGGCGGCGACACACCGAGCATCCGGTGGCCGGTTGTGGGCAGCCTCACAATGCCGGGGGCCTTTTACTCTCCGCGAGATATATTTCCGCGCTGATCTCGGCGTGTCGCGTACGGCGAGCCGCCCCGGGGCACCGTAGAGGACTGTTTTGTGTCGAACGACACTGTCGGAAAGTTAGCCAGCGGTGTGCTGTAGGGCACGAAAAGCAATACAGACCGTACGGTCGGCTGGCTGGCGTGCTCGTCGGGGCCCGTGTCGGGAATATCTCACCGACCCCACCCCCGGTTAGCGGAGATCGGAGGTTTGACCAGGTCATCGGCGGGGAAACCTGCTGCGGTGCAGGTGAGTTCGGCTTTCGGCCCAGTGTCGGCGGTCGTTTCACGCCTGGCGCTTCGCGAGGTTATCGCAGGTGGGCGCGCCTTATCGGGGATCGATCCGGCGCTCTGTCTGCTTTACACTGGACGACGCGCGCGACGATGCAAGCAGCCGGTACAAAGCCCAGCTAGACGGGCAACTTAGCACAACCTTAGTTGGTTGGGTGTTCGGTCTGACTTATCGTTTGCTCTTACGCCGAACGCACCCAGGTTCGGCCAACCACCCATTCGAGGGCCGGTGAAACCGGGCCAAGAGTAACGGGTGAAACCACGCGCAGAGGTAAGGGATAAGTAAGCATCCCGTTACCTCTGAGCACCCCAACTACGTCGACGCCGAGAATCACCATCGCCGCTGATTCCCGGAACGTACGGACGCAGTCTTGACGGAGGCGAAACGACGAAGGGCCCACGCTCAGCTTGCTGGGTGGCCGACATCGACAGCCGACTTTCTTGAAGGCAGAGGCATGACGCAACTTCCTGGCCACAGGTCACCCGGAGTCACCGGGCTCTACGATCCGGCATTCGAGCACGACGCCTGCGGCGTCGCGTTCGTCGCCGACATGCACGGACGACGCAGTCGAGACATCGTCGACAAGGCCATCACGGCCCTGCTGAACCTGGAGCACCGCGGTGCCGCGGGCGCCGAGCCGAACTCCGGTGACGGCGCGGGCATCCTGATCCAGCTCCCGGACCGGTTCTTCCGCGAGATCATCGCCGAGAGCGCCGCACCCTTCGAGTTGCCGCCGGCGGGCTCCTACGCCACCGGCATCGCCTTCCTGCCGCAGGCCCGTCGCGAAGCCGCGCGCGCCGCCTACGGCGTCGAGAAGATCGTCGTCGAAGAAGGCCTCGCCGTGCTCGGCTGGCGTGAGGTCCCGATCGACGAGTCCTCGCTGGGCGCACTGGCCCGCGACGCGATGCCGACCTTCCGGCAGATCTTCATCGGCTCGCCGAAGAACTCCGCCGAGCAGCTCTCCGGCATGGACCTCGAGCGTCGCGCCTACGTGATCCGCAAGCGGATCGAGCACGAGCTCGGCCAGGCCGGTCCCGGTGAGGGCACCGTCGGCAAGGAATCGGTGTACTTCCCGAGCCTGTCCGGCCAGACCTTCATCTACAAGGGCATGTTCACCACGCCCCAGCTGCGCGCCTTCTACCTGGACCTGCAGGACGAGCGCGTCGAGTCGGCCATCGGCATCGTGCACTCGCGCTTCTCCACCAACACCTTCCCCTCGTGGCCGCTGGCGCACCCGTTCCGTCGGGTCGCCCACAACGGTGAGATCAACACCGTCACCGGCAACGAGAACTGGATGCGCGCCCGCGAGGCCCTGCTGCGCAGCGACGTGTTCGGCAAGGACGAGGCGGGCAAGAACCGCCTGCAGAAGATCTTCCCGGTCTGCACCCCCGGCGCCTCCGACACCGCGCGTTTCGACGAGGTGCTCGAACTGCTGCACCTTGGCGGTCGCGAACTGCACCACGCCATCATGATGATGATCCCCGAGGCGTGGGAGCGTAACGAGAACCTCGACCCCACCCGTCGCGCGTTCTACGAGTACCACTCGATGCTGATGGAGCCCTGGGACGGCCCGGCCGCGGTGTGCTTCTCCGACGGCACCAAGATCGGCGCCGTGCTCGACCGCAACGGTCTGCGCCCGGGTCGCATCTGGGTCACCGAGGACGGCCTGGTCGTGCTCGCCTCCGAGGTCGGCGTGCTCGACATCGACCCCGCCACCGTGGTCCAGAAGATCCGCCTGCAGCCGGGCAAGATGTTCCTGGTCGACACCGAGCAGGGCCGCATCCTCACCGACTCCGAGGTCAAGACCGAGCTGGCCACGGCCGAGCCGTACCAGCAGTGGCTCGACGAGGGCGTCAGCCGCCTGGCCGACCTGCCCGATCGCCCGCACGTGCACATGTCGCACGACCGCGTGCTGATCCGTCAGCAGATCTTCGGTTACACCACCGAGGACCTGAACCTGCTGATCACGCCGATGGCCAAGACCGGCGGCGAGGCACTGGGCTCGATGGGTACCGACACCCCGATCGCGGTGCTGTCGAACCGGTCGCGTCTGCTGTTCGACTACTTCTCGCAGTTGTTCGCGCAGGTCACCAACCCGCCGCTCGACGCCATCCGCGAGAAGGTCGTCACCAGCCTCAAGCGCAACCTCGGCCCCGAGGCCGACCTGCTGCACCCGGGCCCGGACTCCTGTCGGCAGATCGCGCTCGAACAGCCCATTCTCGACAACGACGAGCTGGCCAAGCTCGTCCACATCAACGACGACGGCAGCCAGCCGGGCCTGCGCTCGGTGGTCGTGCGCGGTCTGTACCCGGTCGCCGAGGGCGGCGAGGGTCTGCGCAAGGCGCTGGCGGCCATCAACACCCAGGTCTCGGCCGCGATCGACGGCGGCGCGCGCATCATCGTGCTCTCGGACCGCGAGTCCAACGAGAAGCTGGCGCCGATCCCGTCGCTGCTGCTCACCTCCTCGGTGCACCACCACCTGGTGCGCGAGCGCACCCGCACCATGGTCGGCCTGGTCGTGGAGGCCGGTGACGCCCGCGAGGTGCACCACATGGCCCTGCTGATCGGTTTCGGCGCCGCCGCGATCAACCCGTACATGGCCTTCGAGACCATCGAGGACATGCTCGAGCGCGGTTCGCTGCAGATCCCCGGCAGCACCGGCGACCTGCCCGCCGACTACCGCAAGGCCGTCGCGAACTACTGCACCGCGGCCAGCAACGGCGTGCTCAAGGTGATGTCGAAGATGGGCATCTCCACGCTGGCCTCCTACAACGGCGCCCAGCTGTACCAGGTCATCGGCCTGGCCCAGGACCTGGTCGACGAGTACTTCACCGGCCTGCGTTCTCCGCTGGGCGGCATCGGTCTCGACGAGATCGCCGAGGAGGTGGCCATCCGCCACCGCGTCGCGTTCCTGGAGAACCGCAACGAGCGCGCGCACCGCGAGCTCGAGGTCGGCGGCGAGTACCAGTGGCGTCGCGAGGGCGAGTACCACCTGTTCAACCCGGACACGGTGTTCAAGCTCCAGCACGCCACCCGCACCGGCCAGTACTCGATCTTCAAGGAGTACACCAAGCTGGTCGACGATCAGTCCGAGCGCCTCGCCGCGCTGCGTGGTCTGTTCAAGTTCAAGACCGGCCAGCGCGCGTCGATCTCCATCGACGAGGTCGAGCCCGCCAGCGAGATCGTGAAGCGTTTCTCGACCGGCGCGATGAGCTACGGCTCCATCTCGGCCGAGGCGCACGAGACCCTCGCCATCGCGATGAACCGCATCGGCGCCCGCTCGAACTCCGGCGAGGGCGGCGAGAGCCCCGCTCGCTTCGAGGTCGAGGACAACGGCGACTGGCGTCGGTCGGCGATCAAGCAGGTCGCGTCGGGTCGCTTCGGCGTCACCGCGCACTACCTGACCAACGCCACCGACATCCAGATCAAGATGGCCCAGGGCGCCAAGCCGGGCGAGGGCGGCCAGCTGCCCGCGCACAAGGTGTACCCGTGGGTCGCCGAGGTGCGCCACTCCACGCCGGGCGTGGGTCTCATTTCCCCGCCGCCGCACCACGACATCTACTCGATCGAGGATCTGGCACAGCTGATCCACGACCTGAAGAACGCGAACCCGCAGGCTCGGATTCACGTGAAACTTGTCGCCGAGCCGGGTGTCGGCACGGTCGCCACCGGTGTGTCCAAGGCGCACGCCGACGTGGTGCTCATCTCGGGCCACGACGGCGGCACCGGTGCCTCGCCGCTGACGTCGTTGAAGCACGCGGGTGGACCCTGGGAGCTCGGCCTGGCCGAGACCCAGCAGACGCTGCTGCTCAACGGCCTGCGCGACCGCATCGTGGTCCAGGTCGACGGTCAGATGAAGACCGGCCGCGACGTGATGATCGCCGCGCTGCTCGGCGCCGAGGAGTTCGGTTTCGCGACCGCGCCCCTGGTCGTCTCGGGCTGCGTCATGATGCGCGTGTGCCACCTCGACACCTGCCCCGTCGGTATCGCCACCCAGAACCCCGTGCTGCGTGAGCGTTTCACCGGCAAGCCGGAATTCGTCGAGAACTTCATGATGTTCATCGCCGAAGAGGTCCGCGAACTGCTCGCCGAGCTCGGTTTCCGCACGCTCGACGAGGCCGTCGGCCGGGTCGATCTGCTCGACACCGCCAAGGCCAAGGCGCACTACAAGGCCGCCAAGCTGGACCTGTCGCCGATCCTGGACATGCCGGAAACGGCGTTCATGAACCAGAACACCCGGTGCACCACCACCCAGGACCACGGGCTGGACAAGGCGCTCGACAACGAGCTGATCGCCCAGAGCGCCCCCGCGCTCGAGCGTGGCCAGGCGATCAAGATCGAATCCAAGATCACCAACGTCAACCGCACGGTCGGCACCATGCTCGGCCACGAGGTGACCAAGCTCTACGGTGGCGCGGGCCTGCCCGACAACACCATCGACATCACCTTCACCGGTTCGGCGGGCAACAGCTTCGGCGCGTTCGTCCCGGCGGGCATCACGCTGCGGGTCCACGGTGACGCCAACGACTACGTCGGCAAGGGTCTGTCCGGTGGCCACATCGTGGTCCGGCCGTCGCTCGACGCACCGGAAAGCTTTGTCGCCCAGGACAACATCATCGCGGGCAACGTGATCATGTTCGGCGCCACCAGCGGTCGGATCCTGATCAACGGTGTCGTCGGTGAGCGCTTCGCGGTCCGCAACTCCGGCGCCACCGCGGTCGTGGAGGGTGTGGGCGACCACGCGCTCGAGTACATGACCGGTGGTCGCGTGGTCATCCTCGGCGACACCGGGCGCAACCTCGGCGCCGGTATGTCCGGCGGTGTGGCCTACATCTACGACCCCGATGCCACACTGCCCGAGCGGGTCAACCCGGATCAGGCCGATGCCATCGAGCAGCTCTCCGGTGACGACTTCACCTGGCTGCGCGACATCATCACCACCCACCGTGATGAGACGGGTTCGGCTGTGGCCGAACGCATCCTGAGCGATTGGTCCCAGCAGGTGAACCATTTCGTGAAGGTCATGCCCCGCGAATACAAGAAGGTTTTGCTCGCCATCTCCGAAGCCGAAAAGGCCGGCAAGGATGTCGACGCGGCGATTATGGAGGCGGCTCGTGGCTGACCCACAGGGATTTTTGAAGCACACCGTTCGGGAAACCCCGACCCGTCGCCCGGTCGACCTGCGACTGATGGACTGGAAAGAGGTCTATGAGGAGGACTCCTTCACCAAGGAGACCCTCCAGAAGCAGGCCAGCCGCTGCATGGACTGCGGTATTCCGTTCTGTCACAACGGTTGTCCGCTCGGGAACCTGATCCCCGAATGGAACGACCTGGTCTACAAGGGCGCCTGGCGCGAGGGCATCGACCGCCTGCACGCCACCAACAACTTCCCGGAGTTCACCGGTCGGTTGTGCCCCGCCCCGTGTGAGGCGTCGTGCGTGCTCGGCATCAACCAGCAGCCGGTGACCATCAAGCAGGTCGAGGTCGAGCTCATCGAGAACGCCTTCGACGAAGGCTGGGTCACCCCCGTGTACCCGACCCGCCTGACCGGCAAGAAGATCGCCGTCGTCGGTTCGGGTCCGGCCGGTCTGGCCGCCGCCCAGCAGCTCACTCGCGCCGGTCACACCGTGACCGTGTTCGAGCGTGACGACCGCATCGGCGGCCTGATGCGCTACGGCATCCCGGAATTCAAGATGGAGAAGTCGGTCATCGACCGGCGCCTGGCCCAGATGGAAGCCGAAGGCACCATCTTCAAGACCAGCGTCAACGTCGGTGTCGACATCACCGCCGAGCAGCTGCGGGAGCGTTTCGACGCGATCGTGCTCGCCGGCGGCGCCACCATCGCCCGCGACCTGCCGATCCCCGGGCGCGAGCTCGACGGCATCCACCAGGCGATGGAGTTCCTGCCGCTGTCCAACCGGGTCCAGCTCGGTGACGACATCACCGACGAAGACGGCCTGCCGCCGATCCACGCGCGCGGCAAGAAGGTCGTCATCATCGGCGGCGGCGACACCGGCGCCGACTGCCTGGGCACCTCGCACCGCCACGGCGCCGAGTCGGTCCACCAGTTCGAGATCATGCCGCGTCCCCCCGAGGAGCGCGCCGGTTCGACCCCGTGGCCGACCTACCCGCTCATGTACCGGGTCGCCTCGGCACACGAGGAGGGCGGCGAACGGCTGTTCTCGGTGAACACCGAGCGTTTCGTCGGCAAGGACGGCAAGGTCACCGGGCTCGAGGCCCACGAGGTCAAGATGTCCAACGGCCGTTTCGAAAAGGTCGAAGGCACCGATTTCACCCTCGAGGCCGACCTGGTCCTGCTCTCCATGGGCTTCGTCGGCCCCCAGAAGCCCGGCCTGCTCACCGACCTCGGCGTCGGCTACGACGGCCGCGGCAACGTCCAGCGCGACAAGAACTGGGCGACCAACATCCCCGGCGTCTTCGTCGCGGGCGACATGGGCCGAGGCCAGTCCCTCATCGTCTGGGCCATCGCCGAAGGCCGAGCCGCCGCCTCCGCGGTAGACAAGTACCTCGAGGGCGAAACCGCCCTCCCGGCGCCGATCCCCCCGACAGCAGTAGCCCAGCGCTGACCGCTGAACAACCAAGGCGCCCGCGGACTCTCGAGTCCGCGGGCGTTTTACTGTCCAGAACTGATAGCTTCTGCGCATGGTCAGCTCATGACGCGGTCGCCGTCACCCACGCCGTCCGTATTCTCCAGGTCCCGTTCCCCGATACTGTTGCGGTAGAACAGAGCTCGTTCCCAACTCGTCGAACAGGGCATCTCACACACCGAAGCCGCCAAGCTCTGGAGGGATAAAATGGCCACCGACCTGTCGTTCTTCCGATCCGAATCCGCCCAGCGGCTGCGGGCCCAGGGCCGCGCGCAAGGCGTCGAGCAGGGGCTGGAACTAGGCCTGGAGCAAGGCCGCGCGGAACAGGCCGCCCACTCGATCCTGGTGGTCCTCACCGGTCGGGGCATCGAACTGTCCGCGTCCCAGCGAGCCGAACTCACCGCCACCACCGACCTCGACCAACTCGACAACTGGCTGGTCCAGGCACTCACCGTCACCTGCGCCGCCGACCTCTTCGACTGACCCGCGCCTTCAATTCGGTCGTCCCTTCCGAGAAGAGCCCGGTACCGAGGTGTGGTACCGGGCTCTTCGGGGGAAATCAGGCGTGTTGGGCTATCCAGTTGTGCATCCAGGTGATGGCGGTGTGGCCGCCGCCTACGGAGTAGCTGCCGTAGAGGGTGTGGGCCTGGGAGCGGTAGAAGTTCTCCAGGTCCTTGGCGCGCTTCTGGTTGGCCGCGTCGGTGAGTTGGGACTGGAGGGTGGGGACGCCGCCGTGGGCCATCAGGTCGTTCATGATCGCCGCGGCTTCGAGCTGGTAGCGCCACAGGTTGGCGGGGTTGGCGTCGGAGCTCTGGGCCAGGAACCCGGCGAAGCGGGTGACGAAATCGTCGGTGGCGGTGGCGCAGTAGAGATCGTCGACCGCGCAGATCGTGCGGGTGCGATCCTGCAACCAACCGAAACCGCCGGGTCGGGCGCCACCGGCGCCCGCGCCTGCCGCGTACGGGCCGACCTGGATGTCGGTGGGCGAGCGCCGCGGATCGGAGATCAGGCCGACGACCGCGATCCGGTCCTGCGGGATGACGCTGATGCCGGTGCCGATCTCGGCGGCGAGATCGCCTGCCGCGTCGGCACCCTGGCTGTAGCCGACGAGCGCGGCCTTGGTGTTACCGCAGGCGGCCAGCTTCGCGCTGATCAGTCCGCGGGCGGCGGCGACGGCCTGCTTCTTGGAGTTGCCGTACACATCGCCTTCCCACGGGAACGCGGTGGCGGCGTAGGTGACGTAGTCGACGTCGGTGTTGCCGGGTAGACCGTTGGTGACCCCGGACAGCATGCCGGGCCCGGGAGGCTTGTTCTGGCCGGTTTCCCAAGTACCGGGAATCGCAACCACATACAGATCCGGGCAGGCGGGCGCCGCGTGCGCGCTCGAGCTGCCGACAACAATTCCGGTCATCATCGCCGCGGTCGCTCCCAGAGCCGCGACGACCTTCTTCACCTGCATACCGCTCCAGTTCAACGTTTGCTTTCCCCAGACCTCGCCGCGAATCACAATAGGCGCAAGGGCTCTTCGGTGCCACATGACATGTCGATCTTGTGACTGGACGCACCGATGCCGGGGCGGGATGT
>NZ_JBHSQN010000006.1:0-21975 GCF_042658545.1 Nocardia lasii | reverse complement strand
CCATGCGCGAATTAGACCTCGAGATCTTCTTCGATGCCCTTGAGCTTGTGGCGCGCCAGCGCCAGGTTGCCGCGGCTGCGGTCCAGGGCCAGGTAGAGGAAAAGGCCCTTGGACTTGCGCCCGGTCATCGGGCGGATGATGTGGTACTGGGTGCCCAGGGTGATGAGGATGTCCTCGATCTCCTCGTTGAGGCCGAGCTGCTCGATGGTGCGCATCTTGGCCCGCACCACCTCGGTGTTGCCCGCGGCGGCGATCTGCAGGTCCAAAGACTTGCTGCTGGACAGCATTCCGAGCGCCATGCCGCTGCTGTAGTCGACGATCGCGGCGCCGACCGCGCCCTCGATCACCATCATGTCCTTCAGTGCCAGATCCATATTCGACATATCGAACCTTTCAGTTGTCGATACTCGCCTGGTTGATTCCAGACGAGTGAGCCATGGCCAGATGATTGGCGATGGCGCGAGCTACCGGCCGCGACTCCAGGTGGAGTCGGCCGACGTTCACTTCGGGCCCGGCGAGCACGGTCAGCGAGGTGTACCCGGCGGCGTAGATGACCACCTGCCCCTCGGTGCCGTGCACGACGACCTCGTTGAACCCGCCGCCGTGGGCGATGTTGGCCAGCCGGTAGGACAGCGACAGTTGCGCCGCCGACAGCGCGGCCATGCCCGCGGGTTCGAGATGGGAGGGCAGGTCGTGTTCGATGAGTAGGCCGTCGCTCGAGGCCACCAGCGACCCGATCAGCAGAGGTAGCCGCTCGCGCAAGGTCCTCAGTTCGGCCTGTACGGCCGGATTACGGTCGGGTGCACTGTGTTCGGGCACGGTCATCGCCACCTTGGTCAACCTTCCCCTCCATTCGCCGAGCAGTTTCTTCCGCGCGGTCACGCGAGCTCCTCCAACGCCGCCCTGAGCCGGATGAGTGTTTCGCGGTCGACCGGTCGCCAGCGTTCGGGTTCGTAGGCGCCGGCGTGGCTGCCGCGATAGTGGGCGGTCGCGGTCGCTTCCTCGACGATCGCGTGCCTGCCCGATCGGACACCCGCCCCCGGCTGGGGACGGGTCGGTCCCGCGCTGCCCGGAATACGTCGGGGCAGCGCGGGCACGGATGTGGTCGACGCGGTGTCGGCCGGTTCGGGCGCCAGCGCGAGGTGGCGGCCACGGGGTGGTTCGACCACCGGTTGGGGGATGACCGGCTGTTCGATCAGGCCGACGGTGGTGAGTTCGCGCACGGCGACGAGGCAGCCGTAGGTGGTGCGGCCCAGGTGCAGGGCGATCTCGGCGACGCTGCGGCGGGCATCGGCGGCGGCGAGGATCTCGGCCTGACTGCCGGTGAGCATCACCTGGTTTCGCCGGATCCGGCGCGCGGGCACCACCGGTGCGGTGGTGACGACTTCGGCGGTCCACGGTCCGTCGCCTTCGTTGCGGCGTTCGCATTCGTGCACCAGCGCGCTCGGTTCGATGTGGCAGACCTGCGCCAGCCAATGTTCGCGCGTCGGCAGGAATTCGGACTCGCTCGCGGAGGCGAGTAAGAAGTACGCGGCATCGAATGCCGACAGTGTCGCGAGGGTTTCCAACTGCGGTCGATCCAGTAGCGGTCCGGGATCGCCGGCACCGGCGCGACGCCAATCCTCGGCGGTCGCGACGCCGGCTTCGACGACCAAACGGTCGAGGCCGATGGTGCGTCCGCATCCCACCGACGCGATAGTTCCACGGACCAAATGGAATTCGCCGTCACCGGCGCGCAGAACTCCGGTCGAGCCTTCTTCCCCGAGTCGGTGCAGGGTGTCGGCGAGTGCGGCGGTCATCGGTCGCCGCCCGTCATTTCTTCCAGCGCCGAGCGGAGTTGGTAGCGGGCCATGCCCAGATTGCCGCTGTCGCCGTCGAATACGACGTGCACGAACAGCCTCCCGTCGTAGTCCCCGGCCACCAGGTAGAGCAGGTGAAAACCCCTGGTCCGGCACACCACGATCTCGGTGAGATCGTCGTCGGGACTGCCCAGTGCCGGACAGCCGATGGTGGCCCGCACGACGTCGGTGGTGCCCGCCGCGTCCTCGTGTTCGTCGACGACGTCGTGGTCCCCGGCACCGGCGATGGCCAGGCCACTCGCCCCGTCTACCAGGGTCACACTGCGCGCGCCGGGAATATCCATGATGCGTTTGAGGCAACCATCGAGAGAATTCACCGTGCCCCCAAACCGTCATCGACTATTGATCGAAACGAGACGCTATACCCGCTGGCAACTCCGCGCATGCCGAACGCCGGAAAATTGCTGTCACGCGGAAAGTTTGCTGAGGTTTGCTGGAAAACCGCTCGGTATCAATACTTTTGAGTAACTTCGGCCGTAGTTCGCTATATCTCGCCAAAACCCCCGATCACAGGTCGATTTCGACGCCCAGCGATCATCGCGCGAACTGCGGAATCGGACACTTCGCAGACTTCGCCATATTGCGTGCGCAACTTTGCCCGATGGACGGGTTGAGAGGGTGCCGCTCAGCCTGCGGCGCGGCGGTACCAGGCCTGGGCCTCGCGGTGGGCGCCCTGGGACTCCAGCAGCGCGGCCAGGTTGGCCATCGCGCGCGGGTGGCCGAGATCGGCGGCGCGGCGGAAGCAGCGGCGCGCCTCGGTGGTGGCGCCGCGCTCGCGCAGCAGCACGCCGAGTTCGTTGATCGAGTCGATGTCGCCGTGATCGGCGGCCTCGCCGTACCAGTCCTCGGCGTCGTCGAACCGGCGCTGCTCCTCGAACATCCGCGCCAGGTTGAACATCGCGTCGACATTGCCTGCGATGGCGGCGTGGTGGTACCAGCTCTGCGCGTCGGCCCGGTCGCCGCACTGGTACAGCATGGTGGCCAGGTTGTACATGGCGTTGCTGTTGCCCGCGGCGGCCGCGCGCCGGTACCAGGATTCGGCCTCGTCGAGTTCGCCGATCTGGTCGAGCAGGACCGCGAGGTTGTTCATCGAGCGGGTGTGGCCGGCGGCCGCGGCGCGACGGAACCAGTGCTCGGCTGCCTCGAAATCGCTGTGGTCGTGGTAGAAGTGGGCGAGGTTGTGCATGGCGGTACCGTCACCGGCCTCCGCGGCCCGGCGTAGGTTCGCCATCGTTCCCGGCGGCAACGGCACAGCTCCCCCTAGGATTACCGGTAACACCTCGACACGGAAAGTCTATGTGCTGCACCGGAGATCAGCCATGTCCTTTGCCGAGGCACCGAACCTGTTGCACCCCACACCTGTTCGTCGGACCACGCACATTTCCCGCAAACCCGCAGGTATCGGAGCGGTCACGCGATCTGGGCGACGGGTGGGACGTGTGTGGGGGGAGTGACAAAAGCGACTCAGCGCGCGGCCTGCGCCCGGGGTAGCAGATTCCACACGTGGCCGTTCTCGTTGATGGTGGCCGCGGTGCGGGTGCCGGTGCGCGAGTACAGGATCCGGGTGATCGAGCAGTAGTCGATCGGGAAGGTGAGGGGGCGGGGCAGGCCGAGGATGTCGGCCAGGGCGACGTTGATGACACCGCCGTGGGCGAAGGCGACGACCGTGTCGGCGGGCGGGGTCGCGGCGACCAGGGCCTCGATCGCGGCAAGCACGCGGTGGGTGAAGGCGTCGGCGTCGACCTCCGCGGGCAGGTGGCCCGCCTTGATGCGCGCGTAGGCGTCGGCGAAGTCGGTCTTGGCGTCTTCGATGGGGATGTAGGCGGGCAGGTCGCGGTCGTATTCGGCCAGGTCGTCGATGATGTCGACCGGCAGGTCGCGGGCGAGTGCGGTGGGGGCGGCGGTGTCGCGGGCCCGGCGCTGCGGGCTGGCAACGATGCGGGCGATGTCGTGCACGGCCAGCGCGGCGGGCACCCGATCGGCTTGGCGCAGCCCGATCTCGGTGAGGCCGGGGTCGGCGGCGACGCTCGTTCCGACGACGCGTTCGGGCTGGGCATGACGCACGAGGATCAGCTGCACGCGCTCCACACTATGGCCTCTAGTCGACCTCCTCACGGGCGGTGACGTGGTCGGTGTCGATGACGATCATGGCGCGGTCGGAGTCGACCAGGACATCGAGGTAGCCGGGCGAGACCCGCATGACGAAGCCGATCACCGGCCCGTCCTTGGTCTCGATGCGTTCCAGCGGCGCCCACGGCACCCGCAGCAGGGCCGCGACGACCAGGCCGAGCACGGTGAGGATCACCAGCGTTCCGGTGGCGTACCAGTGCGCGATCGTGGCGGCGCGTCGATCCTCGCCGTGCTTGCTCGCGCGCAACAGCACCAGGACCAGCACCACGATCGCGACGGTCACCACCAGCACCCACCACATGTGGAAGCTCCACAGCAACGACACCGCGAACAGGGTGACGATGATCAGCCACGCCACATTGCCCGCGTCGGCCCAGCTGGGCCGACCCAACCGGATGCGGGTGACGATCGCGGCGGGCCACAGCACCGCCACCACCGTGGCGCCGAGTATCGGGTCGGCCATCAGGGTGCCGAGCACCATGCTCACCACATCGTTGAGGTCGAGGGTGTCGGCGAGCCGGAAGGCGTTGTCCCAGTCGTAATCGGTGATCGCGAACATCCGCAGCAGCAGGAACAGCGCGGCCAAGCTGGTCGCCGACAGGCCCTTTCCCAGCAGGTGGTGGTCCCGGGACTCGCTGGATGCGCTCGCCATCATCGCAGGTTAGCGCCGCGAGTCCCGGTTTCAGCTCAGGGCTGGCCGTCCTTTTTCTTGTTCTTCATCAGCAGCACGCCGCCCACGATCAGCACCACGACGATCAGGCAGCAGATGCCGCCGACGATCAGCAGACCGCTGCCCTTCTTTTTCTTCTTCGCCGCCAGTTCCAGTGCGCTGTTCACCGTGTCGGCGCCGGCCAGGGTGTCGAAGCTGCTGGTGAGCAGGTGCGGGTCGACGAGGGTGGCGGTGGTGAGCAAGTCCAGGTACATGAGGTCCCATCCCGAGGTGTGTGGTGATCCGGCATCCTCCCGGTGCCGGAGCTCCGAGAGTAACCGCGACGCTGCGACTTTCGGATCGAAAATCGCACGCGCGCCATCCGGAGCAGTTATTGATCGCGTCCGTGTCGCGCCCCGTTTACACCCGTGCCCGATCTCAGCGCGGTTTCACCAACGGGAACGGCAGCGTCTCGCGAATGCTGCGTCCGGTGATCAGCATGACCACCCGGTCCACGCCCATGCCGAGCCCGCCGGTGGGCGGCATCGCGTGCTCGAGCGCCTGGAGGAAGTCCTCGTCGAGTTCCATGGCCTCCGGGTCGCCGCCGGCGGCCAGCATGGACTGTTCGGTGAGGCGGCGGCGCTGTTCGACCGGGTCGGTGAGTTCGCTGTAGGCGGTGCCCAATTCGACGCCCCAGGCCACCAGATCCCACCGCTCGGCCACGCCCTCGACGCTGCGATGGGACCGGGTGAGCGGGGAGACCGAGGTGGGGAAGTCCAGGTAGAAGGTGGGGTAGGTGGTCTGTACCTCCACCAGGTGCTCGTACATCTCCAACACCACCTGGCCCGCGTCCCAGCCGTGCTGGTAGGTCACCCCGGCCTTGTCGCACAGCTCGCGCAGGCGGTCCAACTCGGTGTGCGGGGTGATCTCGGCGCCGACCGCCTCCGAGACTGCGCCGTGCACGGTCCTGACCCGCCACTCACCGGAGATATCGATGGTCTCGTACCCGTCGTCGGTGGGCCGCAACGCCACCTCGGCGCCGTTGGCGGCCATTGCCGCGTGCTGGATCAGTCGACGGCACAGGTGCATCATCTGCACGTAATCGCTGTGCGCCTCATAGGCTTCCAGGATCGTGAACTCGGGATTGTGGCTGAAGTCGACGCCCTCGTTGCGGAAGGTGCGCCCGATCTCGAACACCTTCTCCATGCCGCCCACGCACAGCCGCTTCAGGTACAGCTCGGGGGCGATGCGCAGGTACAGGTCCAGGTCGTAGGCGTTGATGTGGGTGCGGAACGGGGTGGCGTTGGCGCCGCCGTGCACCTGCTGCAGGATCGGCGTCTCCACCTCGAGGAAACCCCACGCGTGCAGGGTGTCGCGCAGCGAGTGCAGCACCGCGCTGCGCTTGGCCAGCACCTGTCTGGTCTCGGGGTTGATCGCCATGTCCACGTAGCGCTGGCGCACCTTGGCCTCGGCGTCGGCCAGCCCGCGCCACTTGTCGGGCAGCGGGTGCAGGCATTTGCCGTTCATCCGCCAGTCCTGCGCGAGCAGCGAGAGCTCGCCGTTGCGGCTGGTGCCGATCTGCCCGCTCACCTCGATCAGGTCGCCCAGGTCGAAGAACTCGGTGAACTCGTCACTGCGCTCGGCGCCGATCCGGTTGCGGTCGATGAGCAGCTGGATCTCGCCGGTCCAGTCGCGCACCAGCACGAAGATCACCCCGCCGTAGTCGCGGATGCGCAGGATCCGGCCCGCGATCCGCACGGTGGTGCCCTTGGGGCAGCGCCTGGCCTCGGCGATGTCGTGGGTGGGCGGGTAGGCCACGGGGTAGGCGTCGATGCCGGCGGCGGTGAGCCGGTCGAGTTTGTCCAGGCGCACCCGGACCTGTTCGGGTCTGCGCGGGCCGTGGTCGGCGTCGGTGTCCTCGGCGGTGTCGGGCGGGCTGCCGTCGTCGTGCAGGCCGGTCACGCAGTCGGGCACCGCCGACCGGTGGCCGGTGTGCACAGCCGCGTCGGGCGTGTGGCCCATGCGCGGCAGGAACCCCTCGGCCAGCCCGCACGCCATCGCCACGCGCGGCAACTGCCGGTTGTCGGCGAACAGGAAGAACCGGGGCACCCAGCGCGGGTGGTACTTCACATTCGAGCGGTACAGCGCCTCGAGCTGCCACCACCGGGAGAAGAACAGCAGCACCCGACGCCACACCCGCAGGATCGGCCCGGCGCCGATCCGCCCACCCTCCTCGAACACCGAACGGAACACCGCGAAGTTCAACGAGATTCGGGTGATCCCGTACTGGTCGGAGTTCAGCGCCAGCTGGGAGATCATCAACTCCATCACGCCGTTGGGGCTGTGCGGATCGCGGCGCATCAACTCCAGCGACACCCCCGTGCGACCCCACGGCACGAACGAGAGCATGCCGCGCACCCGGTCGTCGGCATCGACGGCCTCGACCAGCAGGCAGTCACCGTCGAGCGGATCGCCGAGGCGGCCCAGCGCCATCGAGAAGCCGCGCTCGGTCTCGGTGTCGCGCCAGGCGTCGGCGCGGGCCAGGATCGCGGCGTGCTCGTCGGCCGCGACATCGTGCCAGCGTCGGGCCCGGACCGAGAAGCCTTGCTTGCGCAGCCGATTCGCGGCCTGGCGCACCTGCTTCATGTGCGGTCCGGCCAGCGAGAAGCTGCGGGTGTCGAGGATGGCTTCGTCGCCGAGGCGCAGCGCCGACATCCCGGCGTCGCGGAAGGCGGTCGCGCCGATCTCGCTCGCCCCCATCACCGCGGGCGCCCACCCGAATTCGTCGGCCTGGCGCAACCACGCCCGCACCGCCGGACCCCACGACTCGCGCGACCCGATCGGATCACCGCTGGCCAGACACACACCCAGTTCCACCCGATAGGTGATGGCGGCCTTGCCGTTCGGCGCGAAGATCACCGCCTTGTCGCGGCGCGTGGCGAAGTAGCCGAGCGAATCCTCGACATCGGCGGTGGCGAGCAGCCCGCGGATCGCCGACTCGTCGCGCCCGGTCATGGCGTTGTCGGCGCGCTGGGACCGCAACAGCACGATCACCGCGACCAGCAGCGCGACCGCGCCGAACAGGCCGAGCAGGAAGTTCACCCCGTGCGGCGGGCGCCCGTCGAAGTGCTCGTTGTCGATCAGGACCGCGCCCGAGACCCGATACAGCGCCCACAGCGGGCGCTGCCAGTCCGCCGAAGTCAGTGTGCCCGGCAGCAATTCGACCAGGCCCCAGCCCACCAACCAGCCGAGGCCGAGCCCGGCCGCCAGCACCCCGATCGCCTTCCACAGCGCTCCGGAGCGGACCCGCGTGTAGAACTGCTTGTGCGACACCAGCAGGATCGCGACCACGACCAGGTGCACCGCGCACGCCACCATCGCGTCGAGATCGCGCCGGTCGACGTACTCGGCCAGATTCGCGATCGCGAACAGCAGCATGTAGCCGACCAGCAGCCACCACGCGATCCGCTTACGACTGGCCGTGGCCCCGGCCAGCAGGCCGACCACCAGCGCCCACACGAGACTGGTGTCGGGGGCGTCGAAGTAGAAATGGTCGACGTAGTGGCGCGGCACCTGCGTCAGGTATCGCAGCGCGGGCGACAGACTCCACAGCAGACACAGCACCGAGAACACCCCGAGCACCAGCGCGAAGACGTGCGGCACCTCGGCGAGCCGACCGCGCGCGGGCACCGCGGAGGACCCACCCGGTTGCTTCGCGGGGGTCTCGGGGGCTCGCGGTAGTTCGGTTCGCGCGGAAGTCACCCGACCAGTGTGCGGGCACGGGTGAGGGTTCGGCGTGGCGGTGGGGGCGGCGTGTCCGGCGACGGGGGCGGTTGCGGGCGGGTTCGCGCGGGGGAGTAAGTATTAGCGCATGTCGGAACCAGTCGATGTGCCGATCGATGATGTTGTCATTCGACTCGGCCAATTCCTGAAGTTGGCCAACCTGATCGATTCGGGCTCCGAGGCCAAGATGGTGATCGCGCAGGGGTTGGTGCGGGTCAACGACGAGGTCGAACTGCGGCGCGGGCGGCAGTTACAGGTGGGCGATGTCGTGGTGCTGGCAGGCCACCAGGTCCGGGTAGCCGACGCATAGAGCTGTGTTTATTTGGCGGCTGGCGCCGCGGTTCTCGGCGCTTGACTCCGCCTCTTCCCTCGCTCCGGGTACTCCTTCGTCGCACCCTCCGCTCAGTCCAGAGGCGGAGGCGCGCCGAGAACTCCCAGGGGGGCTGGACCCAGGTGTTTGAACTGGGATCGCTGTGCTGGTTTGGCGGGTGGTGCCGTCGTTCTCGGCGCTTGACTGGTCTGCGCGTCGGTCAGTCTTCGGCGCGGACTACTACGCCGTCGGAGTCGCTGTAGAGCATGTCGCCGGGGGTGAAGGTGATGCCGCCGAACTCGAGTGGGACGTCTTGCTCGCCGGTGCCGGTCTGGGTGCTCTTGCGCGGGTTGGTGCCCAGGGCCTTCACGCCGATGTCGAGGGTGCGCAGGATCGCGGAATCGCGCACGGCGCCGTTCACGATCACGCCCGCCCAACCGTTGTCCACGCCGCGGCCCGCGATGATGTCGCCCACCAGGGCGGTGTGCACGCTGGCGCCGCCGTCGACCACCAGGACCTTGCCCTCGCCCGGCTCGCTCAGGGTCTGCTTGACCAGCAGGTTGTCCTGGAAACAGCGGATCGTGGTGATCCGGCCCGCGAACTCGGCGCGCCCACCGAACTGGATGAACTGCGTATCGCAGCTGCGGATCTCGGGGCCGATCTCATCGGCCAGATCGGCGGTGGCCACAACATTCGCTGATTCGGTCATGCCCAAGATTGTGTCAGGTTCGCCCGCTCGCGCCACAGCCAGCGCTCAGCCGCGACCGTGACGTCGTTCATAGTCGGCCCGCTGGACTTCCTCCTTGGCCCGCGCGCCCGCGTCGGCCAGGGCGGGATCGAGGTCGTGGCGCAGCAACCGGTTGCGGCGGAACACGTAGGTCAGCGCGATGGTGAAGTAGATCAGCGGCAGATACAGCAGCGCCGCCATCGACAACCCCATCCACAGCGGACCGGGCACCAGCAGGAACAGGGCCAGCACCGGCAGGATCGGCACCAGCACGCGCAGCAGATAGCGCCGCGTCGCGCCGGGACCGGTGAGATCGCGCAGCACCCACTCGCGCATCGACGGCGGCAGCGTGCGGCCGTAGATGTAGGCGACCCGTTGGGGCAGGGTCGGGGTGCTGCGCTCGCTCATGTACTCAGACCTGTTCTCGGTGGGACTTCTCGATCTCTTTGATCAGCGAGTCGGTGGTGTGCTGCACGGCGATCTTCACGAACGGCTCGATCGTCTTGGCCAGCACCTTGCCCGCGAGACCACCGCCGACCGAGAAATCGATATCGGCTTCGACGGCGCAGGCGGTGTCGCCCTTGGGAATGAAGCGGAAGGTCGACACGATCTCGATGCCCTTGATCGACTTGGTGGCGATCAACCGGCCCTCCTCCCAGCCCACGACCTCCACGCGCGAGGTGAGCGAGGCCGGGCCGAGCTTCATCTTCCCGTCGAACTTCGCGCCGACGCCGTCGGTCTGCGCGGTGACCGGGGTGAAGGACTCGATGCCGTACCAGAATTTCGGCAGATTGCGGTAGTCGTTGATGAATGCGAAGGCCTGTTCAGCGGGGGCAGCGCACTCTTCGGCAATCCTCACTTCAGTCATACGGCCAACTGTAGTAGGTGGTCGCGACCTCGAATGGGACACTGCGCCGAACGTGACGGAGGCGACTAACGCGGCCACGTCGGTGGTCGCGTTGCGCGAGGACTGGTCCGCGGTGTCAGGCGGTGACGGCCAAGGTCGCGGCCAGGCCGAGCGCCACGGCCATGACCACGACCTCGATGGTCGCGTTGCGCAGGGAGGATTCGGCGGTGACGCGGTGGTCGGCGGCCCGGTGCACCCAGGAGCGGCGCCACCACCAGCCCAGCGCGATCAGCGCGCACAGGACCGCCGATTTCGCGAGCAGGATGCGGCCGTAGCCGGTGGTGAGCAGGGCCGGGAGGCCGTCGAGGTGGCCGAGGCCGTTGATCAGGCCGGTCAGGGCGACGACGCCGACCAGCGGCGCGGCGAAGGCGGAGTAGCGGGGCAGGGTCGCGGCCCAGTCGCCACGGCTGCGTACGACGAGGGCCATCGCGAGCAGCAGACCGAGCCAGCAGGCGGCGGCCAGAGCGTGCAGGGCGGCCAGTACCGAACCGAACATCTGCTGCGACATGTGGCCGGTGATCGGGCGCAACGACAGCGCCACAGCGGCGAAGACCAGCACCAGATCGGGGGAGGCGGAGTCCGGGCGCCGGAACGCCATCGCCGAATAACAGGCGATCGCGCCGGTGCAGAACAGGATCGCGATGCCGATCTGACCGCCGCTGAGATGACCGAGGAAGGTGGTGAAATCGGTGGCGCTCAGGCGCCGCACCGGCACGCCGACGATCTCGGCCGCCTCGCACACCAGCACGGTGAATTCGGCCACGAACCACAGGCCCGCGAGGGCGGCCAGCGGACGCCAGGCCACGTCGAGTCGGTCGTTGAGGCGGGGGAGCGCGGCCAACCCGATCACGGTCGCGCCGGCACCATCGGCGACCACCCTGGCCACCGCCACCCACGGAAAACCGCTGGTATCACGCAGAATCCACGCCAGCACCACGCCGATCAGCGCGGCGACGACGACCGGCCCCAGCACCCGCCACCAACTCGCGGCGGGTACGCGGCGACCGGTCGTCATCATCGACTACTTCTTGCGACCGGAGCGGCCACCGAGCAGCGCCACCGCCAGGCCCGCGCCGAACAGCACGACACCGCCGACGATGAACACCCACACGGGCACTCCACCGCTGCCGCCGTCGTCCTCGGTCTCCGCGCCCGGCCGCGCGCCCGGCGTGCCGGTACCGGGCTTGCTCAGCGTGAACGTCCGCGTCCCGCTGACCGGGTGACCGTCGGCCGAGGTGACCCGGAACGCGATCGTGTACTCACCGACCGGCCCCAACTCGCCCACTTCCACACTGACACTGCGCCCGTCGACCTGCGCCTTCCCCTTCGACCACAGCTTGCCGTCCGGCCCGACCACGGTCAGCGACGGAAAGTTCTGCTGCAGTTCCTCATTGAAGGTGACGCTCGCCCTGGCCGGACCGACCTCGATGGTGGAGCCGTTCTCGGGCACGCTGCTCACGGCACCGGAGTGCGCGCTCGCGGTGCCCGCCGCGAACAGGGCGAACAGGAGGGTGAACGCCGCGACGAGAAGGAATCTCGGCCGGTTCGACGACACGGTGCGCCTCACGACTGCCGCGAACGGAAGACGAGGCCGAGGCCGAGCGCGGCGGCGAACAGGCCGAGCGCGAGGCCGATTCCGCCCATCCAGCGGGCCACCGAATCACTGTCGGAGGTCTCGGTTTCGGCCGAGGCGACCTGGTGATCGCCGCCCTCGGCCGCACCGCCCGCGGTCAAGGTGAGCGCGGGTGCGGGGTGTTCGGGTTCGGCGCCGCCGGTGGCAGGCTGATCCCAGGCCACGACCTTGCCGTCGCTGTAGGTCTGGGTGGCGGGGAAGTTCACCGTGTCCTGGCTCGGCAGCGGCCCGATCGAGAGCACGAACCGCTGGAACTGGCCCGGCCCGACCCCGGCATTGCCCGGGTCGGCGGTCCACACCACGGCGACCGACTCGCCCTTGTCGTTACGCTCGACCTTCGAGGTCCAGCCCGGCATCGGTTCGGTCCGAACGCTTTTCAGGTTCGGCACCGCGACGCGCAGCCCGGTGGTCGAGGCGGTCTCGGATTCGGTCGGCACCTTGAAGGTGGCGACGGTGTACTTGCCCTGGGCGGCGCCCGGCGCGTCCACGGTCACGTGGGCGGCGGCCGAACCGCAGGCGGCGAGCACCAACCCGGCCGCGAGTGCGGCGGTACCGGTACCGCGGGTGATGAAGTTGTGCATGAAATGCCTTCTGTCCGAAGTTCTCTGAATGTCGCGGGGAATCAGACGAACAGCGGCGGCGCGCGCGGACATCGCACCCCTCGAAGACGAGCACCGCGCGCGACGGCGGCGGCGGCGATCCAGCGGGACGTCCGCCGAACAGGGGACGACGGACGACCGAGAATCGACCGAATCACGCTCGACGCAACGAGATACAGCCGCTCGGCGACGAAAATCAGTGCGGCGCAGACGAACGCGGCAACGATATGCGCGAAGGTCATCGGCAGACCCGGCAGCTGCAGCGGCCCACCATGATGGTCGAGGGTCGTCGACAACGCGAAGTGTCCGACCCACTGACCGGCGATCAGCGTCGAAATCATTCGCACACACCTGCCCCGTGCGTCGCCACAGGCGAGGACGCCGGCTCCCAGCGAAACCAGCAGCAGCAGCGCGATTTCCGCCGAACGCGGCACCCCACCCCCGCCGAGTCCGTGCGCCGCCACGGCCAGCGCGCCGACGAGTACGCCGCAGCCACCACCGCGCAGGCGGGAGGTGAGCTGCGGCGTGTTCACGACGGGATCAGCGCACGCCGAGACGGGCGAGCACGTCGTTCTCGAGCACCTGGAGTTCGGCCGAGATCGACGCGTGCACGGCCTTGCGGCGCGCGGCGGGCATCTGCTCGGCGGTCTTCACGGCCACCGACAGGTCGGTCAGCCGCGAACGCGCCGCCTCGACGAACTTCTTCGTGTCGGCGTCGGAGTTGTCGGCCGCGATCTTGTCGAGCGCGTCCTCGGTGTTGGTGATGCGGGCCTGCAGGCGCGCGCCGTGCCCGCTGAACTCGCCGAGCTGATCGGTGCCGATGCCCAACTGCTTGGCCTTGCGCGCGTCGAGCTGGGCGCGCACCAGGGTGGCGCCGCGGTAGGCCAGCGGAGCCAGCACCGGGATGAGCACCCGGGCCACGCCGATGTACTTGCGGATCTGCGCGGCGCTGAACAGGTCGCGATCGGCCTTGGCGGCGGCTTTCTGGGCCGCTTTCTCCTCCGCCTGCAGGGTCGCGATCTGGGCCTTGGCCACCTTGGCCTCGGTGCGCGTCTGGGCCTTGGCCGTGCGCCGGTTCACCTTCTCGCCCGCCTTGGCCGCCTTGCGCTCGTTCTTGGCGCCCAGCTTCGCCTCCACCGCGGCTTTGTGCTTGAGTGCTTTCGCCTCAGCGCGTCGGCTCGGCCGCCGCTTCCGCTTGCTGAACAACCCCATGAGATCAGGCCCTCCGTCATGCTCGCCAAGTCATGAGGCGGTGCCGCCTTCGAGCGACCCGCCGTTCTTCGTAGCGTAGTGGGATCAGGGTAGCGATTGGGCAATGTGTCGGGGGTAGAGGCCATACTGCTTGCGTGCGTGCAGCCGAGGACGACTTCGACGGCGGGCCGGAGCGTAGCCCGGTCCGCGATTCCGCTGTTGGCTCCCGCACCGCCTATCTCGATGCCCGCTCGCTGATCGGCTGCCGCCACCGCCTTCGCCTCGACGCCGCGAATCCGGGTCTCCTCGCCGAGGTCAGGGAGGATCCGGGCGTGCAGCAACGGCGCGACGCCGCCACCGCCCATCGCCTGAAGGTCCGCGACGAACTGGTCGCCGCCGCCCCCGCCGACTGGGTGGTGATCGACCCCGAGCTGCGCGGCGCCGCCAAGGCCGCCGCCACCATGGCCGCCATCGAAGCCGGCGCCCCCCGCATCTGGGGCGGCCTGCTGCCCGCCGAGGCCGACACCGGCCGTCGCGGTGGCGTCGAGTTCCTGCTGCGCGACGAAGACCGCGGCGGCTACATCCCGATCATCGTGGTCAACCACAAGGTCACCGACCCCCGCAGGCCCGACCCGGCCGATTTCCACCCGCTCACCTCAGGCCTGCTGCGCTGGGAACCCCGCCGCGACAAGCACGTGCGCCTGCGTCCGCAACCGCGCGACCAGCAGCGCCTGGCCCACCTCTACCGCATGTTGCAGCGCTACGGCATGGCCAGCCCCGCCCTGGTCGGCGGCGCGATCGGCCTGGCCAACGACCGGATCCTGATCCACGACCTGTCCGGGGTGCTCGCCGACTACGACCAGCGCTACGCCGACCGCATCGCGGTGGTGCGCGGCGAACTGCCGACCCAGCCGTCGAAAGTGCCCGAGTGCAGGCAGTGCCCGTGGTGGGTGCGCGGCACCGCCGAGGAACCGAGCTGCGAGGCGACTCTCACGCGGATGCGCGATGTCAGCCTGGTCGCGCCCGGTTCGCGCGCCGAGGTGCTGCGCCCGCACGGCATCGAGACCATCGACGAACTGGCCGCGTGGGAGGGCGAGGACCCCGAGGACTGGCAGCACGGCCCCTTCGCCGAAACCGTCGTCACCGCCCGCGCCTGGATCGACGGCGCCCCGCTCGTGCGCCGGTTCGAGCGGGTCAGCGTGCGTCGCGCCGACGTGGAGATCGACGTCGACCT
Source organism: Nocardia lasii (assembly GCF_042658545.1). NCBI lineage: Bacteria > Bacillati > Actinomycetota > Actinomycetes > Mycobacteriales > Nocardiaceae > Nocardia > Nocardia lasii. The sequence goes on along the minus strand of NZ_JBHSQN010000006.1, from coordinate 6,953 downwards.
GGAGAGCTACCAGGAGGACGGCGCCTACCTGTGGGGCACCCTGCTCGACGACGTCTACCGCCCCTTCGTCACCTGGGATCCGCTGCCCACCGAGGACGAGGGCCGCTCCTTCGGCGAGTTCTGGACCTGGTTGATGCAGCGCCGCGCCGAAACCCACGCGGCGGGCAAAACCTTTGCCGCCTACTGCTATTCGCGCACCGCCGAGGACAAGTGGCTCTACGAGTCGGCCCGCCGGTTCGCCGGGCGCCCCGGCATCCCCACCCAGGAACAGGTGCGCGCCTTCGTCGACTCGAAGGAATGGGTCGACATGTTCCAGGCCGTCACCGAACAGTTCATCTGCCCGAACGGCAAGGGGCTCAAGAAGATCGCGCCCGTGGCCGGGTTCGGTTGGCGCGATCCCGAAGCCGGGGGCGAGGCGTCGATGGGCTGGTACCGCCGCGCGGTCGGCTACGACGACGCCGTCGACCTGTCCCAGCGCACCCGCCTGCTCGAATACAACGAGGACGACGTGCGCGCCACCCAGGTACTGCGCGAATGGATGTCGCAGCGCGCCGTCGCCGAGGTGCCCTCGCTCGCCGATTTCGGTGGGGCGCGATTCTGATCACCCGGTGGCCCTCGGGACTATCGTCGGTGCGCGCGTAATACCATCGAGGACGTGACTGAGCAGCACGTCGAAACCCTCGAGTTCCAGGCCGAGACCCACCAGCTCCTCGAGCTGATGATCCACTCGGTCTACTCCAACAAAGACACGTTCCTGCGGGAGCTGATCTCGAACGCTTCCGATGCACTGGACAAGCTCAAACTGGCCGCGTTCCAGGACAAGGACCTGGTAGCCGACACCTCCGACCTGCACATCGAGCTGGAGGTCGACCGGGACAAGCGCGTCCTCACGGTGCGCGACAACGGCATCGGCATGTCGCGCGCGGAAGTGATCGACCTGATCGGCACCCTCGCCAAATCCGGCACCGCCGACCTGCGTCGCAAGCTGACCGAAGCCAAGTCCGAGGCCGCCGCCGAGGAGCTGATCGGCCAGTTCGGCATCGGCTTCTACTCCACCTTCATGGTCGCCGACAAGGTCGTGCTCACCACCCGCAAGGCGGGCGAGACCGAGGGCACCCGCTGGGAGGCCGCCGCGGGCAGCTCCACCTACTCGATCGACACCGTCGCCGACGCACCGCAGGGCACCTCGGTGACCCTCGAGCTCAAGCCGGCCGACGAGGACGACCACCTCTTCGATTACACCCAGGAATGGAAACTGCGCGAAATCGTGCGCAAGTACTCCGATTTCATCGCCTGGCCGATCCGGATGCAGGTCGAGCGCACCGTCACCGAGGGCGAGGGTGAGGACAAGGTCGAGAAGACCCTCATCGAGGACCAGATCCTCAACTCCCAGAAGGCCCTGTGGACGCGTCCGCGCAGCGAGGTCTCCGACGAGGAGTACAAGGAGTTCTACCACCACGTCTCCCACGCCTGGGACGAGCCGCTCGAGGTCATCCCGATGAAGGCCGAGGGCACCTTCGAATACCAGGCGCTGCTGTTCATTCCGTCGATCGCGCCGTTCGACCTGTTCACCCGCGAGCACAAGCGCGGCGTGCAGCTCTACGTGCGTCGCGTGTTCATCATGGACAACTGCGAAGAGCTGATGCCGGAGTACCTGCGCTTCGTCAAGGGAGTCGTTGACGCGCAGGATCTTTCGCTCAATGTCTCGCGCGAGATCCTGCAGCAGGACCGCCAGATCCAGATGATCCGCAAGCGCCTGGTCAAGAAGGTGCTGTCCACGATCAAGGACATGCAGGGCGCCGAGGATCAGACCAAGTACCAGACGTTCTGGTCGCAGTTCGGTCGAGTTCTCAAGGAGGGCTTGCTCTCCGACACCGACAACCGCGAAACCCTGCTCACCGTCTCGTCTTTCGCCTCCACCGCGTCGGATTCCGAGCTCACCACGCTGAAGCAGTACGTGGAGCGGATGAAGGACGGCCAGGACGCGATCTACTACATGACCGGCGAAAGCCGTGCGCAGGTGGAGAACTCGCCGCACCTGGAAGCCTTCAAGGCCAAGGGGCTCGAGGTGCTCGTGCTCACCGACCCGGTCGACGAGATGTGGGTCGGCTCGGTGCCCGAGTTCGACGGCAAGCCGTTCAAGTCCATCGCCAAGGGCGAGGTCGACCTCGAGACCGAGGAGGAGAAAAAGGAGACCGAGGCCCTGCGCGAACAGCAGGACAAGGACTTCGGCGACCTGCTCTCCTGGCTGGGCACGACCCTGACCGACGTGGCCAAGGAAGTCCGCCTGACCAACCGCCTCACCAGCTCGCCCGCGTGCCTGGTCGGCGATGTCTACGACTTCACCCCCATGCTCGAGCGCATGTACCGCGCCTCCGGCCAGGCCCTGCCCGAGTCCAAGCGGATCCTGGAACTCAACCCCACCCACCCGCTGGTCACCGGCCTGCGCGACGCCTACGACGCGCGCAAGTCCGACGCCGATGAGGGCAAGGTCCCCGAACTCGCCGAAACGGCCGAATTGCTCTACGGCACGGCGGTTCTCGCCGAGGGCGGCGAACTCAAGGACCCGTCCCGCTTCGCCCAACTCCTGACCGAGCGGCTAACCCGCACAGTCTGACCGAACAACTGATTTAGTAAGAACATGGGTAACTCGCCGGGCACGCCCAACACCTCACCTACACCTCGACCACCGCCCCGGCGACCGGCTGTTCCGCCTCCCCTCGACCGGCAAGAGTCGCGGGGAGGCGGATATGCGCACAGGATTCGTCGGGCACGACCCGACGACTACGACAACCTGATCGGCATCGTCGACAACTGGTGGGGCCGCGCCGCCGTGCACAACCTGCCGCGCATGTTCCTCGACCACTTCCACCGCACCAGCCTGCTCGCCTGCGACGACGCCGGAATCTCCGGTTTCCTGGTCGGTTTCGGCTCCCCGTCGGACCCCTACACCGCCCACATCCACTTCGTCGCCGTCCGCCCCGACGCCCGCAAATCCGGTCTCGGCCGCACCCTCTACGAAGCCTTCTTCACCATCGCCCGCAGCGACAACCGCACCAGGGTCACCGCCATCACCTCCCCCACCAACTACACCTCCATCGACTTCCACCGCAGCCTCGGCTTCACCGTCACCGGCCCCATCCCCAACTACAACGGCCCGGGAAGATCCCTCATCACCTTCACCCGCCCCGTGTGAGAACAGCGATGCGTGTTGTACCATACGCATATGTCATTGAAGCGGACGATGGTGTATGCCGAAGCCGAGGATCTAGCTGTCATCAAGGAAGCGGCGGCCAACTCGGACGCGAGTGAAGCCGAGATCATTCGAGAGGCGATTCACCTGGCCGCGATGCGGGTGCGACGCCGCACCGAGCCGCTGCGATTGCGCCGATTCGCCAGCGGTGACCCGACCTTGGCCGGTCGGGTAGAGGAAATCCTCGCCGAAGACGGCCCAGCGTGAAGTCGGAGGCTCCGCGCAAGGGAGTCTCCGGAACCGGAATCGTGATCGCTGATACATCCGGCCTCATCGCGGCATTCGACACCTCGACGCCGGAGAGTGACCGAGCGTTCTCCGTGCTGGCCGACGCCGGGCTCGTTGTTCTCTCGCCTCTGGTACTGGCCGAGTTGGACCATGTCGGTCGACGTGAGCTGGGTCAGGCGACAGCGCAATCGATGATCGAGGACCTGACAGCCCAAACCCGCATCGGAGCCTTCGAGATCGCGGTCATCACAGCGGATGTGCTCGACCAGGCGAACGCGGTGCGAACCCTGTACGCGGGCTTGAATCTCGATCTCGCCGACGCGGTCGGCGTCGCGCTGGCCGCCGACTACGAGACAGACGCCATCCTCACCCTGGATCACCGCGACTTTCGCGCGCTGACGCCACTGACGTCCCACAGTTCGTTCCGCGTCCTGCCCGCCGACCTCTGACCGCGGTGGCATTTTCGTGCAAACAAAAGCCCGCAGGGCCGGAAATCGGCTGTGCGGGCGATTGTTTGCACGGTTATGCCACTAGCGCGGGGCCATGCGCAGGGCGCCGTCCATGCGGATGGTCTCGCCGTTGAGGTAGTCGTGGGCGGCGATGTACTCGACGAGCTGGGCGTACTCGTCGGGGCGGCCCAGGCGCGACGGGAACGGGACGCCGGCCTCGAGGCCCGCGCGGTACTCGGGGGTGACACCGGCGAGCATGGGGGTGTCGATGATGCCGGGGGCGATGGTGTTGACGCGGATGCCGAACTGGGCGAGATCGCGCGCGGCGGGGACGGTCATGCCGTGCACGCCACCCTTGGACGCCGAGTACGCGATCTGGCCGACCTGGCCCTCGAACGCCGCCACCGAGGCGGTATTGATGACCACGCCACGCTGGCCGTACTCGTCGACCGGCTCGGTCTTGGCGATGGCGTCGGCGGCCAGACGCATCACGTTGAAGGTGCCGAGCAGGTTCACGGTGATCACAGTGCGGAACAGCTCGAGATCATGCGGGCCGTTCTTGGACAGGATGCGACCCGCCCACCCCACACCGGCACAGTTGACCACGATGCGCAGCGGCGCCGGACCCTCGGTGATCTGGGCGATCGCGGCGGCGACCTCGTCGCCACTGGTCACATCGGCCGCGATCAGGGTGACACCGGCGGGCACATCGTCGCCCGCACGCTCGATCGACGCGGGCACGTCGAGGCCGAACACGGTGGCGCCGGCGTCGGCGAGACGCTTGGCGGTGGCGGCACCGAGGCCGGACGCCCCTCCGGTGACAATGGCGGCGGAACCCGAAATCTCCACAAATCCTCCTGTATATATGGCGGCTGGTGCCGCGGTGCTGTGTTTTTTGGCGGCTGGCGCCGCGGTGCTGTGTTTTTTGGCGGCTGGCGCCGCGGTGCTGTGTTTATTTGCGGCTGGCGCCGCGGTTCTCGGCGCTTAACTCCGCCTCTTCCCTCGCTCCGGGTACTCCTTCGTCGCACCCTCCGCTCAGTCCAGAGGCGGAGGCGCGCCGAGAACACCCAGGGGGGCTGGACCCAGGTGCTTGAACTGGGATCGCTGTGCTGGTTGGGCGGCTGGTGCCTCGGTTCTCGGCGGTCGACTTCGCTTCGTCCGGCCTGCGGGTTACTCCCCTGCGGGTTACTCCTTTGTCGCATCCTTTGGTCGGTCCACACGCGCAGGCGCGCCGAGAACGTGGCTCGCGGCCCTTATTGCGCCGCTTGCCAATAAGGGCACCCTAGCGTGTCGCGGTGTGGTGTGGAACACCTGAGTCGGGCGGGGCGGAAATCGCCGCGAACACTGGTGTTTTCCGGTGGTAGCGTGCGGATATGAGATCGTTCGCCGGTCCGTCGGTGGCCGGACGCAAGGTCCTGATCACCGGGGCCGCTCGCGGGATCGGCGCCGCGCTGGCCCGCCGCCTCGCCGAGCGCGGGGCGCACGTCGCGCTGCTGGGGATCGAACCGGACCTGTTGGCCGAGGTGGCCGCGGAATGCGGTGGCGTGCCGTGGCGGTACTGCGACGTGGGGGATCGGGCGCAGGTCGAGCGGGTGGTCGCGGCGCTGGTCGGTGAACTCGGCGGACTCGATGTGCTGGTGGCCAACGCGGGCATCGCCAAGCAGATGGCGATGATCGGCGGGGACCTGTCGGTGCTCGAGGAGACACTGGCGGTGAACGTGCTCGGCGTCGCCTACGCGGTCTCGGCGGCGGGACCGCATCTTTCGCACGCGCGCGGGTATGTGCTGATGATGTCGTCGTTCTCCGCGTCCGTGCAGCTGCCGCTCGGCGGGGCCTACAGCGCCTCGGCCGCCGCGGTGGCCTCACTCAGCGCCACCCTGCGCGCCGAACTGCGCTCGACGGGCGCGAAGGTGGGCGTGAGCTACTTCGCCGGCATCGACACCGAGATGACGGTGCGCGGCTTCGGCACCGCCGCCGCGCACACCGTCCTCGGCGACACCTCGCTGACCGGGAACGCCCCGATCGGACCGGCGATCGCCGCACTGGAACGCGCCATCGCCCGCCGACGCGCCACGGTCGTCTCGCCCTGGTGGGTCGTGCTGGTGCGGCCGTTCCGACCGGTGGCGCAACTGGTGGTGCAGCGATTACACGGCGACCGCGTGGCCCGCGCGGTCGAGATCGCGCGCACCGAGGATGCGCCCTTCACCACCGAACAGCCCGCCCGACCCCGCACAATGGAACGGCAGGCCTGACCTGGAATCGACGGAGTCGACGTGACCGAATCTATGCGCCAGTTGCCCCGCGGACGCCACCACCTCTCCCGCGAGGAAGTGGTGGCCTCGCAACGAGAACGCATCCTCGTCGCGATGGGCGAGGCGATGACGGTCGGCGGCTACGTCGGCACCCCGGTCGCCGCCATCCTGAAACGGGCCGGAGTTTCACGGGAAACGTTCTACGAGCTGTTCCGCTCGAAGGAAGACTGCTTCAACGCCGCCTTCGACCGGGTATCCAAAGCCCTCGCCGACAAACTCCAGGCGGTGATCGCCGACTGCGTCGACACCGACGCCCTCACCCGCATGGACCGCATCCTCACCGCCTACTTCGAGCACATGATCGACGACCCCGCCTCGGCCCGCCTGTTCCTGGTCGAGGTCTACGCGGTCGGCCCCTCGGCCATCGAAGCCCGCATGGCCCTGCAACACCGCTTCGTCGCGGTCGTCGCGGCCATGCTCGGCGCCGAAACCGAGGACCAACAGTTCGCCTGCGCGACGCTGGCCGCCGCGATCGGCGCGATGGTGACCGGGCGGATCGCCGCTGAGGACCCGGAAAGCTTGCGGGGTATCAAGGACCAACTGATCGCGCTGGCCCGGCGATCGGGCACTTTGTACGGCAACGCTTTCGCTTGATTTGTTGGTTGTGTTTTTTGGCTGTGTTTATTGGCGGCTGGCGCCGCGGTTCTCGGCGCTTAACTCCGCCTCTTCCCTCCCTACGGGCACTCCTTCGTCGCACCCTCCGGTCAGTCC
>NZ_JBHSQN010000005.1:183601-200624 GCF_042658545.1 Nocardia lasii | reverse complement strand
GCCCCGACGGCGCCACCGGCGCCTCGGGTGTGGGATGGCGCACATCCGACAGGTCGGGCATGTCCTTGACCAGTTCGGGGCGCGCGATGGAGCGAGTCGGGCCGTCGATGCCGACCGACTTCACCATCGCCGCTTCCTTGCGGGCCGCCTTGGCCGCCAGATCGGCCGTGGTGCGGGCATTGGACGCGCCCGCGCCCTTCAACCCGCCGCCCGAGGGCGCCCCCGAGGTGGGACGCCCCTGGCTGGGCGACTCACCCGGCCGGTACAGATTCGACTGCGGTTCACGCTGCGGCAGCTGCGCCCACCCGTCCTGGTAGGGCGAGCCCTTACTGCCCTTACCGTCGAACGAATCGGTCCCGGCCGCACCGGATTCCGGCGCCGCGCCCTCGGCCGGACCGCCCTGGCGTGGGATCGGTCGCGGCTGGATTCCAGACGTGGCGATCCGTTCGGTGACGCCGTTGGTCTGGTTCCGATCGTCGTTCGACTGATTCGGTGTGGTCAATGGAATCCTCAGATCCGTTCGTTGCCGCCGCTGTTTGGTGTTACTACTCCGAAGCCACGTCGCCGGTGAGCTGATCGGGATCGGGCTCGTCGGCGTTGCGCGCGATCGCTAGCAAGGTATCGCCATCCGCGAGGTTCATCAATCGCACGCCCTTGGTCTGGCGTCCAGCCTTGCGAACCTGCTTGGCCGCGGTGCGGATGACGCCACCACTGGAAGTGATCGCGTACAGCTCGTCCTCGTCGTCGACGATGAGCGCACCCACCAGGCTGCCACGTTTCGGGTCGTACTGGATTGTCAATACGCCTTTTCCGCCACGACCCTGCGCGGTGTACTCCTCGATCGCCGTGCGCTTGGCATACCCACCGGCGGTCGCGACAAGCAGATATGTGTCGGGACGGACCACATTGAGCGAGAGCAGCTGGTCGTCGGTGTTGAACCGCATGCCCTGCACACCGGAGGTGGCCCGACCCATCGGCCGCAGTGCCTCGTCGGTGGCGGCGAAGCGGATCGACTGGCCGTGCGCCGAGACCAACAGCAGGTCGTCGTCGGAGGAGCACAGCACCGCGCCGACCAGTTCGTCGTCATCGCGCAGGTTCACCGCGACGATGCCGCCGGAACGGTTGGAGTCGAAATCGGTGAGCTTGGACTTCTTCACCAGGCCCGCGCGTGTCGCCAGCACCAGGTACGGCGCGTCCTCGTAGGTCTTGAGCTGGATGATCTGGGCGATCTTCTCATCCGGCTGGAAGGCCAGCAGGTTGGCCACGTGCTGGCCGCGCGCGGTGCGGTTGGCCTCGGGCAGCTCGTAGGCCTTCGCGCGGTAGACGCGGCCCTTGTTGGTGAAGAACAGCAGCCAGTCGTGGGTGGAGGAGATGAAGAAGTGCTTGACGATGTCGTCCTGCTTGAGGCCGGCGCCCATCACGCCCTTGCCGCCGCGCTTCTGCGAACGGTAGAGGTCGGTCTTGGTGCGCTTGGCGTAGCCGGTCTCGGTGATCGTGACGACCACGTCCTCGCGGGCGATCAGGTCCTCGTCGGCCACGTCGCCGTCGGCGGCGATGATCCTGGTGCGCCGGTCGTCGCCGTGCTTCTCGACGATCTCGGCCAGCTCGTCACGCACGATCGCGCGCTGCCGCTCGGGCTTGTCGAGGATGTCCTTGTAGTCGGCGATCTCGATCTCGATCTTGGCCAGATCGTCGATGATGCGCTGACGTTCCAGGGCCGACAGGCGTCGCAGCTGCATGTCCAGGATCGCGGTGGACTGGATCTCGTCGATGTCGAGCAGCTGCATCAGGCCGGTGCGCGCGGTGTCGGTGTTGGCCGCCCCGCGGATCAGCGCGATGACCTCGTCGAGCATGTCGAGGGCCTTGACCAGGCCGCGCAGGATGTGGGCCCGCTCCTCGGCCTTGCGCAGCAGGTAGCGGGTGCGCCGCACGATGACCTCGAGCTGGTGATTCACGTAGTAGCGAATCATCTGGTCCAGGCGCAGGGTGCGCGGGACGCCGTCGACGATCGAGAGCATGTTCGCGCCGAAGCTGGTCTGCAGCTGGGTGTGCTTGTAGAGGTTGTTCAGCACCACCTTGGCGACCGCGTCACGCTTGACCGTGACCACGATGCGCATGCCGACCCGGTCCGAGGACTCGTCGTGGATATCGGAGATACCCGCGATCTTCGCGTCCTTGACCTGCTCGGCGATGGAGTTCACGAAGTTGTCGGTGTTGACCTGGTAGGGCAGCTCGGTGATGACGATCGTGGTGCGACCACGCGCGTCCTCCTCGATCTCGACCACACCGCGCATGCGGATCGAACCGCGACCGGTGGTGTAGGCGTCGTGGATGCCCTGACCGCCCACGATCAGGCCGTGGGTCGGGAAGTCGGGGCCCTTGACCCGTTCCATGCAGGCGGCGAGGGTGGATTCCTCGTCGGCCTCGTAGTTGTCCAGGGCCCAGTAGATGGCCTCGGCCAGCTCGCCCAGGTTGTGCGGCGGGATGTTGGTGGCCATGCCGACCGCGATGCCGTTGGAGCCGTTCATCAACAGCGCGGGCACGCGGGCGGGCAGCACGGTCGGCTCCTGCGAGCGACCGTCGTAGTTCGGAACGAAATCGACTGTCTCGGAGTCGATGTCGCGCAGCATCTCCATCGCCAGCGGCGTCAGGCGGCACTCGGTGTAGCGCATGGCGGCCGCGCCGTCGTTGCCGCGGGAACCGAAGTTGCCCTGGCCGTCGACCATCGGGTAGCGCAGCGACCAGGGCTGGGCCATGCGCACGAGGGTGTCGTAGATCGACGAGTCGCCGTGCGGGTGGTAATTACCCATGGTCTCGGCGACCGGACGCGCGGACTTCACGTAGCCGCGATCCGGGCGATAGCCGTTGTCGTACATCGCGTACAGCACGCGCCGGTGCACCGGCTTGAGGCCGTCGCGCACGTCGGGCAGCGCGCGGCCCACGATCACGCTCATCGCGTAGTCGATGTAGCTGTTCTGCATTTCGGTCTGGATGTCGACCGGTTCGATCCGGTCGCCCGCACCGCCGGACGGTGGCAGCGTGGTCTCAGTCATCAAATCTCCTTCGAGGGGCCGATGTGTGCGCGGGCGCGCTGAAAAGCGCTGCGCCGCTTACACATCGAGGAAGCGGACGTCCTTGGCATTGCGGGTGATGAAGCTGCGACGCGCCTCCACGTCTTCGCCCATCAGCACCGAGAACAGCTCGTCGGCCGCCGCGGCGTCGTCGAGCGTCACCTGACGGAGCACCCGCACGGCGGGATCCATCGTGGTCTCCCACAGCTCCTTGGCGTTCATCTCGCCCAGACCCTTGTAGCGCTGGATGCCGTCGTCCTTGTTGATCTTCTTGCCCGCGGCCAGGCCGGCCTCGAGCAGCACGTCGCGCTCGCGGTCGGAGTAGGCGAACTCCGGCTCGGAACGGATCCACTTGAGCTTGTACAGCGGCGGCTGGGCGAGGAACACGTGACCGTGCTCGACCAGCGGACGCATGAAGCGGAACAGCAGCGTGAGCAGCAGCGTCGCGATGTGCTGACCGTCGACGTCGGCGTCGGCCATCAGGATGATCTTGTTGTAGCGCAGCTTGGCGATATCGAACTCGTCGTGGATACCGGTGCCGAACGCGGTGATGATCGACTGGACCTCGTTGTTCTTGAGGACGCGGTCGATGCGGGCCTTCTCGACATTGATGATCTTGCCGCGCAGCGGCAGAATCGCCTGGTACATCGAGTCACGACCGGACTTGGCCGAGCCGCCGGCGGAGTCGCCCTCCACGATGTAGATCTCGCACTTGCCCGGATCCTTGGACCGGCAGTCGGCCAGCTTGCCCGGCAGGCCACCCAGATCGGTCGCCGACTTGCGCCGCACCAGCTCACGCGCCTTACGCGCGGCCATCCGGGCCTGTGCCGAGGACACCGCCTTCTGCACGATGGTCTTCGCGTCGGCCGGGTTGGCCTCGAACCAGTGCTGCAGGTGCTCGTTGCAGGCGCGCTGCACGAACGACTTCACCTCGGTGTTGCCGAGCTTGGTCTTGGTCTGGCCCTCGAACTGCGGCTCGCCGACCTTGACGCTCACGATGGCGGCCAGGCCCTCGCGGATGTCGTCGCCGGTGAGGTTGCCGTCCTTCTCCTTGAGGAGCTTCTTCTCCTTGGCGTACTTGTTGACCACCGTGGTCAGCGCCGCGCGGAAGCCCTCTTCGTGGGTGCCGCCCTCGTGGGTGTTGATCGTGTTGGCGAAGGTGTGCACCGACTCGGAGTAGCCCGAGTTCCACTGCATCGCGACCTCGAGCTCGTGGCCGGTGCCCTTGACCGTGTAGCCGACGACCGAGTTGTGGATGGCCGACTTGGTGCGGTTGATGTGGCGCACGAAATCGACCAGACCGCCCGGGTAGTGATAGGTGCGGGTCTTGACCTTGTGCTCGACCGCCTCGGCGGCGACTTCCTCGGCGTCCTTCGGGGCGGCCGCGGTCTCGCTGACCACCTCGTCGGTGACCTCGGAGTCGCTCACGCGCTCGTCGGTGAACTTGATGGTCAGGCCCTTGTTCAGGAAGGCCATCTCCTGCAGGCGCCGCGCCACGGTCTCGAAGTTGTAGTTCGTGGTCTCGAAGATCTCGGGATCGGCCCAGAACCGCACGGTGGTGCCGGTGGCCGAGGTGGGCTCGCCCTGCACCAGCTTGCCGGGCTTGGCGTCCTTGTAGGTCTGGCTCCAGTGGTAGCCGTCGGTGTTGACCTCGACCTCGACCTTGGTCGACAGCGCGTTCACCACCGAGATGCCGACGCCGTGCAGACCGCCCGAGACCGCGTAGGAATCGGAGTCGAACTTGCCGCCCGCGTGCAGCTGGGTCATGACGACCTCGATGGTGGGCACGCCCTGGGCGTGCATGCCGACCGGGATGCCGCGGCCGTCGTCGACCACCTCGACACCGCCGTCGGCGAGCAGGGTCACCTCGACCTTGCTGGCGTAGCCCGCCATCGCCTCGTCGACAGAGTTGTCCACAACCTCCCAGATGAGGTGGTGCAGACCGCGTTCACCGGTGGAACCGATGTACATGCCAGGGCGCTTGCGCACCGCCTCGAGGCCTTCGAGGACCGTGATGGAGGAGGCATCGTAGCCTGATTTGCCCGATGCGTTGGAGTCGTTGGCAGCCACTTGTCGGTAGCTCTCCTTACTTGCTGATCCCTGGCGCGACCATCTGTGCGGCGATCGTGCACAGCGCGCGCCGAGGGTTCGCCGCTGGTTACGTCACCATCCTACTGGTAAGCCCAACTTACAGTGCACCTACGACACCCCTGGCGTGGCCGTGAATGCGAGAAATCGGCTCACCCCGCCTCCCCGCGTATTTTTGCCAGATTCAGGCGCGTGGAGAGGCAGTTACGCGGCAAGCCTGTGGTGGGTGGTTCGGTGGGCCCGTTCCCGGTGAGTTACCCATGTTCCCGCGAGATCGGTGGGCCCGAAGTTATCCACAGGGCCTGTGTACATGTCCGCATGTGGAGGGTCTCGGACTGGTGCCGACACAACGTATCTCGCGGATCTATCCGTAGGTGTCGCGCGGTCCGCGGCCCTTGATGTGGCGGTCGCCCTTGCGCCACGACGGCGCCGCGGGGCCGGTGATCCGCAGCGAGGTGACCACGCCCTGACCCACCGCGGCATTGATCTTGGCCAGGATCTGACCCTGCAACATCCGCAGCTGCGTGGCCCACGCGGTGGACTCGGCGGCGATCTTGAGGACCCCGTTCTCCAGGGTCACCGGGGTGGCGTGCGAGGCGATATCGGGCCCGACCACACTGTGCCAGCTACCGAACACCGTGCCCTCGGCCACCTTGCCCGACCAGCCACGACTCTTCGACAGCGAGCCGGTGAGCGCCCCGAGCAACTGGGGATCACGGGCATCGGGACCGGCGCCGGACCAGCCGCTGCGACGCCTGCCGCCCGCCCGCAACTTACGCACCGGGGAGGCCCGCCCCTGGCCGACGGACTTGCCACTGGCCTTGGCCGCGGCGCGCGCCTCCTCCAGGGCGCGACGGGCCAGATCGATGCCGCGCAACTCCGGTGCGGGGTCTTCGGACATGAGGTTCCGCCTTCCGGTGTCGAGGGTGGCCGAGCGCGGATCGAGTCTACGCCGGGGCGCTGACCGGCCGAGTGTGGAGTTATCCACAGGGCTTGGGGATAACTTTGGCTAGCTGTGTATATCTTCGGCCTGGGGAGCGGGCTCGGTACCCAGCTGTGAGGTTCGCCGGTCGGCCTCGCCGGTGGTGTGCACCCGCAGCGGTTCGGCGGCCAGTTCCGGCGGCACATCCTCGGCCACCGCGGCCGTGATCAACACCTGCTCGGCCCCCGCGGCCACCTCCGCGAGCGCGGTGCGGCGGCGACGATCGAGTTCGGCGAACACGTCGTCGAGCAACAGCACCGGCTCTGACCCCTCCGCGCGCAACAGCTCGAACGAGGCCAACCGCAGGGCGAGGGCGTAGGACCAGGACTCGCCGTGACTGGCGAAACCCTTGGCGGGCGCGCTGCCGAGCAACAGTTCCAGATCGTCGCGGTGCGGGCCCACCAGGCAGACGCCGCGGTCGAGTTCGCGGCTCCGGGCGGCGGCTAGCTCCCGCAGCATGATCTCGTGCAGCAGCGGCACGTCACCGGGCTCGGCGGCACGGGCGGGATCGAGCAGCTCCGGGGGCAGATAGCCGGAGCGGTAAGTTATTGCCGCAGGACGTGATTCGGGCGCGATCGACCGATAGGACTGGGACACATGGGGATACAGGTCGTGGACCAGGCGCAGCCGCTCGGCCAGCAGGACCGCCGCGTGCTCGGCCAGATGCCCGTCCCACACGTCGAGGGTGCTCAGATCCGCCCGCGAACGCGACTGGCGCCCAGCGGTTTTCAACAGCGCCGAGCGCTGCCGCAGCACCTTGTCGTAATCCGCGCGCACGCCGGCGAGCCTGGGTAAGCGGGCTGTGCACAACTCGTCGAGGAACCGTCGCCGCTCCCCCGGATCGCCGCGCACCAGCGCCAGATCCTCCGGCGCGAACAGCACGGTCTGCAAGATCCCCAGGATCTCGCGCGAACGCCGCACCGGCGAGCGATTGATCTGGGCGCGATTGGCGCTGCCCGCCCGCAACTCCACATCCACCCGCAGCTCGCGCCCGGTGTTGACCACCGAGGCCCCGATCCTGGCCTGGGTGGCGCCCATCCTGATCAGCGGCGCGTCAGCGGCGACCCGGTGCGAACCGAGCGTCGACAGGTAGCCGACCGCTTCGATCAGGTTCGTCTTGCCGTTGCCGTTGGCCCCCAGCAGCACCGTGCGCCCTGGGGACAACTCGAGGTCGGCGTGTTCCCACGACCGGAAATCGCGGACCGACAGCTCACGAATGAACACGGGGTCCCGACCGGTCTCAGCCGGGCAGCCGGACCGGCATCAACAGGTAGATGTACTGGCTCTCCAGCGCCGCGAACGCACCCGACTCGAGCACCTTGGGCTCCTCGTCGGAGGCGGGCAGCAGCACGGCGGGACGGCTGGGGGTGGTGAACCCGAAGGTGACCCGGTCGGTGTGCAGCGCGGCCAGGCCCTCGGTGAGGTAGCCGGGGTTGAACGCGATGGTGAGCGGTTCGCCGCGGAAATCGGCCTCCAGCCATTCCTCGGCCCGGCCCGCGTCGTCCCCACCCGCGGACAGCAGGACGCCGTCTGTGGAGAACTCCAGGCGCACCTGGGCACCGCGCTCGGCCACCAGGGCCACGCGCTTGATGGCCTCCGACAGCACCGCGACGGGCAGCGTGGCGATGGAGGTGTGCTCCTTGGGGAGCAACTGGCGGAACTTGGGGAATTCCGCGTCGAGCAGGCGGGTGGTGGTGCGCCGGCCGCCGTTGACGATGCCGAGCAGGCCGTCGGCGCCGCCACCGCTGCCCAGCGACAGCTGCACGGGCGCCTCGGCGGCACCGAGGGTCTTGGCGGCCTCGGACAGCGTGCGCGCGGGAATGAGCACCGCGGTCTCGATATCGGAGCGGGTGGGATTCCACTGCAGGTGGCGCACCGCGAGGCGGAAACGGTCGGTGGCGGCCAGCACCACGTCGTTGCCCTCGATCTCCACCCGGATGCCGGTGAGCATCGGCAGGGTGTCGTCACGGCCCGCGGCGACGGCGACCTGGCCGACCGCCTCGGCGAACACGTCGACGGTGAGCTCACCGGTCTGCTGGGGCACCTCGGGCAGCTGGGGATAGTCCTCGACCGGCATGGTCGGCAGGGAGAACTTGGCGCTGCCGCAGGCGATGAGCACGCGGGTGCCGTCGACGGAGACATCGACCGGCTTGTTCGACAGCGACTTGGTGATATCGGCGAGCAGGCGGCCCGAGACCAGCACCTGGCCGGGACCGGCGACCTCGGCCGCGACGCGCATCTGCGCGGAGACCTCGTAGTCGAATCCGGAGACCGTCAGGCCGTTCTCGTCGGCCACCAGCAGCACACCGCCCAGGACCGGCACCGCGGGCCGGGACGGGAGGCTGCGCGCCACCCAGGCCACCGATTCGGCGAAGTCCTCTCGGGCGACCCGAAACTTCATGCTCGCAAGCTCCATCGCCCGATTTGTCCTCTCCGAGTTTCGAATCCGTGTGCGGGGTGTGTGTCAGCGGAGTCGAGCTGCTGTGTCGGCCGCGCACTGAGTCTTACACAACCGGCTGACAACCAAACGGTACCCGTGTGATGCGCGAACTCCGCACCGACCCTCCCGGTGCGCGCGCGCCTCGATCCATCCCCACTCCTCCTTGCCCGCCGGTGAGTCGAGCACCGCCCGAGCCGAGCATCCCCAACCGAGTTTCCACACAGCCTGTTTTAAAAGAGATCTCTCTAGAAGGAGAACTGAAGTAGTAGTAGGCACTGTGGAATCTGTGGATTTCCGCCGAATCCGCAGGTCGGACCGCTTGTCGGCCTGGGGATGACCTGGGGGTGACTCGAGGATGAATCCGGGGTGGCTGTGGAGTGCCGAAGTTGTCCACAATCCATCCTCGAGTTGTCCTCGAGTTGTTCCACCGGAATCGGCCAGTTGTTCACACCCACGGCCCCCCTGGTGACAACAGTGTGGATTCCTCGAGGAATCCACAGGAACTCCTCGAGGAATCCACAGGCCCGATTTCGCGACGCCGCAGGTCACCGCCGGTGCCTGCCTGTTAGTACTCCGACCTGTGGATGATGTGGATAACTGCCTGTGCATGAACAGTGCACAGGCTCGCTCAACAGCCTGTGCACCGACCGGTGGACAACCGGTGGACAACCCTGTGGAATCCACAGGAATTCCTCGAGGAATCCACAGGGCAAAAAAGAACACCGCCCCAGGTCAGGGCGGTGTTCGGGGTGTGGATAACTCAGCGGGAGCGCTGTTTGATGCGGGCTGTTAGTTCTTGCACCTGGTCGTAGACGCGACGACGCTCGGTCATCTCCTTGCGGACCTTCTTCTCCGCGTACATCACCGTGGTGTGGTCGCGGCCGAACGCCTGCCCGATCTTGGGCAGCGACAGATCGGTGAGCTCGCGGCACAGGTACATCGCGATCTGACGGGCCTGCGCGAGCGGACGCGCCTTGCCCGGCCCCGTCAGCTCCTCGAGCGTCGTATTGAAGTACTCGGCGGTGACGGCCATGATCGTGGCCGCGTTGATCTCGAGCGCGGCGGTGTCGGGCATCAGATCGCGCATCACCACCTCGGCCAGCGACAGGTCCAACGGCTGACCGTTGAGCGAAGCGAACGCCGTCACCCGGATCAGCGCGCCCTCCAACTCGCGGATATTGCGCTCCACCCGGCTCGCGATCAGCTCCAACACGTCGTGGGGCACGTCGAGCCGGTCCATGCGCGCCTTCTTGCGCAGGATCGCGATGCGGGTCTCGAGCTCGGGCGGCTGCACGTCGGTGATCAGGCCCCACTCGAAGCGGGTCCGCAGCCGTTCCTCGAGGGTGGCCAGCTGCTTGGGCGGACGATCCGAGGACACCACGATCTGCTTGTTCGCGTTGTGCAGGGTGTTGAAGGTGTGGAAGAACTCCTCCTGGATGCCTTCCTTGCCCTCGATGAACTGGATGTCGTCGACCAGCAGGATGTCGGTCTCGCGGTAGCGGCGCTTGAACGCGACCTTGCGGTCGTCGCGCAGGCTGTTGATGAAGTCGTTGGTGAATTCCTCGGTCGAGACGTACTTCACCCGCATCCCGGGAAACAGCCGCTGGGCGTAGTGACCGGCCGCGTGCAACAGGTGCGTCTTCCCCAAACCCGAAGCGCCCCAGACGAACAGCGGGTTATAGGCCCGTGCGGGCGCCTCCGCGATCGCGACGGCGGCCGCGTGCGCGAACCGGTTGGACGCGCCGATCACGAACGTCTCGAAGGTGTACTTGGCATTGAGGCTGGCCGAGGACGACGACTGCGACGGCGCCTCGGGCGACTTGTTGAAATAGGTCGGCCAGTTGTTGCGATTGCTGACCACCGGCTCGTCGTCGACCGGCTGCGCGCCGGGCTGACCGGGAAACGGGGTGTCCTCGGCGTTCGATTCCTCGGCCCGCGCGGGTTCCTCGGCGGGCCTGCCCCGGTTGGGCGCGCGCTGCGGCGGCTCGGTGGGAAACAGCGACTCCTGACCCGAAGGCTCACGGCGCGCGGGTTCACGCCGCGCGGGCGGGGCGTTCTCGGGCTGGCGCTGCGCACCACCGCGGAAATCACCGCGACCACCGAACTCGCTCTCGGCGTAGTCGCCGCCCTGGTAGCCGGGGTTCGGCTCGAAATCGGCGCCGGGGCGCTCGCCCTGGTACTCCGACTGCGCCGGGTAGTCCGCGGGCTGGTTGTACTCGGCGGGCGGCTGCGCGTACTCCGCGGCCTCACCGTATTCGGGTGCGGCCTGCTGATATTCCGGTTTCTGCTGGTACTCGGGCTGCTGCTGGTACTCGGACTCGGCCGGGTACTCGCGGTGGCCCGGATAGTCGTTGCGCTCGCCGTACTCGCGACCGCCGTAACCGGGCGCGTACTCGCCGCCACCGGGATAGTCGGAGTTGGGATAGTCGTTGCCGTACTCCCCACCCTGGACCGGGTACTCGCCCGCGCCGTAGCGCGGCCTGCCGTACTCACCGCGGGCGGCGTAATCGGGAACACTGAAATCGGGGCCGGGATACCCGGCGGGCGGGCGAACCTGTTCGCGCGGACGCTCGGGCCTGCTCGTCATCCTGGCGTGGCGCGGGGAACTTCCGGCGCGCTCCCCCGCGGCCGGGCTCGGCGCGGCGATGCGAACACCGAGTCCTTCCACCTGGGGACCGAGTCGACGCGCCAGCGATCGCAGGATCGGCTCACGCAGATCACGCTCGATCGCCTCCTGCGCCAGCGAGGACGGAACCGACAGCAACGCGAAACCCTGTGCCACAGTGAGCGGTTTCACCAACTTCAACCACGCCTGCTGCGCACGACTGACCGCCGGGATGGCACCGTCGGCAGAGCCGGTGGTGAGCTCGGCGACCACCTCCGGCCACACCGTGGCCAGCACGTTCTGCTCGTCGTCCATGCAGCGTCCTCCCCGGACGGGTTTGTTGGGGCCAACCGCCGGCGCACCGCCGGACACGCCCGTGACCAGGGGAAAACCGGTGAACCTTGCGCGATCGGGTGATCAGCGCGTAGAAACGGAGCCGACTCGTTCGAGGCCCCGCCGACCTCACGAATATGCCACCGTGGGCATCTATCCACACAATTATCCACAGATGTGGACAAACCTGGGGATAAAGGAATCCTGCCAGCCTGTGGCAGCGAATACGGCCGGACCTGCGGTTCTTCAGCAATCGACCGGCTACGCAAGGCTAGCTGGCCCCGTCGCGGAACACCAGAGCTGTGGAGCAACTCACGAAAAGTGGCGCCATGCGTCAGTGTGTCCCGGGCGTGTCGCGCCTGGTCGGGGCGGATACCGCGCCCGATCGGCCGTCCGGTAACCTGGAGTCCGTGCCGGTGACAGGTGCGTGGGGGCCGAGTTTGACCCGGCCCTTCGGGATAAGTACCCTCGTACAGTCACCCCTTGGCGCGGTCGGCGGCCTTCTGCTGCCCTTCGATCGCCAAGGCAATCTGCGTGTAGACCGCGGTCCGCTGCGCAGAGATCCGAATCATTTGTACAGACTTCGGACGTCGCATGGCGTCCACCTACTACAGGAGTGTTGACCGTGGCCAAGGGCAAGCGGACGTTCCAGCCGAACAACCGTCGTCGGGCGCGCGTCCACGGCTTCCGTCTCCGGATGCGTACCCGTGCGGGTCGCGCCATCGTCGCGGCGCGTCGCCGCAAGGGCCGTACCGAACTGACTGCCTGATCGCGCGTAGTCGGACGCTCGGGTGTTGCCTGAGCCGTATCGGTTGCACCACCGTGCCGAATTCTCCCGCACGGTGCGCCGCGGTCAGCGAATCGGGAGGCGAGATCTTGTCGTACACGCGCTCACGCACGGGTACGACGATCTCGCCGATGGCGATTCGCTGGTCCGCGTAGGCGGTCCTCGCTTCGGACTGATTGTCAGCAAGGCGGTGGGTAACGCGGTGGTTCGCCACCGCGTCGCCCGCCGCCTGCGTCATATCTGTGCCCAGGTGATCGACGAGCTGCCGGTCGACACCGACGTCGTGCTCCGGGCCCTGCCCGGCGCCGCCACCGCCGATTCCGCCGAGTTGCTGCGCCAGCTACGCACCGGTCTGCGCAAGCTCGGCTTGCGTGGCGAACCGGAGCTCGCGCTCGGACGCACCTCGGCCGGTGAACGGTGATGCGGGCGATAACCCACTTTCCCGCTACAGCGTTGATCTGGTTGATCGAGCTCTATCGGACCTATGTTTCCCCCACCCGGATGCCGATCTGTCGGTTCTCCCCCACCTGCAGTGAGTACGCGGTGACCGCCCTGCGTACCCGCGGGTTGGTCGTCGGATCGACACTGGCGGTGGTGCGGCTCGCGAAGTGCGCGCCCTGGCACCCTGGAGGGTGGGATCCCGTGCCCGCGCGCGGGACACAAGCCTGCAAGTCATCGCCCGTGCTGATCGGCGATACGAACGACGGGAGTACCTAGAGCCGTGCTCGACATCATCTATTGGCCGGTATCCGCAATTCTGTGGTTCTGGCACAAGGCCTTCGGGTTTGTGTTCGGACCCGACAGTGGACTCACCTGGGTCCTCGCCGTGGTGTTCCTGGTCTTTACCCTGCGGCTGGTGCTGTACAAGCCGTTCGTGAAGCAGGTCCGCACCACCAAGCAGATGCAAGAGCTGCAGCCCCAGATCAAGGAGCTGCAGAAGAAGTACAAGAACGACCGCGAGACCATGGCGCGGGAGATGCAGAAACTGCAGAAGGAACACGGCTTCAACCCGCTCATGGGCTGCCTGCCGGTCCTGGTGCAGGTGCCGGTCTTCCTCGGCCTGTTCCACGTGCTTCGCTCGTTCAACCGCACCGGCCACGGGTGGGGTCAGCTCGGCCTGACCGCCGAAGAGAACGCCAATATCGGCAACTACATCTTCAGTGCCACCGATGTGCAGTCGTTCCTGAGCGCCCGTATCTTCGGTGCGCCGATCGCCTCGTTCATCACCGCGCCCGCCAGCGAGATGCAGGCCTTCGCCGACTGGGGTGGCGTGCCGACCAAGCTGAACATCGCCCTGGTCGCGATCCCGCTGATGATCATCGCCGGCCTGGCGACCCACTTCAACGCGCGCGCGTCGGTGCAGCGGCAGACGCCGGAAGCCGCAGCCAACCCGCAGGCCGCCATCATGAACAAGCTGTCGCTGTGGGTCTTCCCGCTCGGCGTCATGGTCGGTGGCCCCTTCCTGATGATCGGCATCCTGATCTACTGGGTGGCCAACAACATCTGGACCTACGGACAGCAGCACCTGGTGTTCGGTCGGATGGAGAAGGAAGAGGAAGAGAAGAAGGCCAAGAAGCTGGAGCTGCGGGCGCAGAACGCCCCCAAGCCCGGCGCGAAGCCGGTCGATGTGCGCAAGCGTGTGCAGGACTCCCCCGCCGAGGATCAGTCCGCCACCAACGGCACCGCCTCGACCAACGGCACCGCCGCGGGCAACGGCACTCCCAAGCAGTCGGCCAAGCAGGGTGGCGCCAAGCGCAAGCCCGGCGGGCAGCAGCGGCCGGGCAACCGCGGCCGTGCGAACCAGAAGCGCAAGCGCTGAGACGCGATCGGATAGAGGGAATCCAATGACTGTTGAGACCGAGACCGACGGAGGGGACGCCACTGTGGCGACGACTGCTGTTGACGTCGTGAACGACGCCGAAGAAGCGTTGATCGAAGAGGGCGAGATCGCGGGCGACTACCTCGAGCAGTTGCTCGACGTGCTCGACTTCGACGGCGATATCGACCTCGATGTCGAAGGCGACCGGGCCATCGTGAGCATCGATGGCGGCCGCGATCTGACCAAACTCGTCGGCCGCAACGGCGAGGTGCTCGACGCGCTACAGGAACTCACCCGCCTGGCCGTGCAGCAGGCGACCGGCGTGCGCAGCCGACTGATGCTCGATGTCGCCGGCTGGCGGGCGCAGCGTCGGGCCGACCTGAGCGAGATCGGAATCGCCGCGGCCAAGCGGGTGCTCGAGTCGGGTGCGCCCGAGTCGCTGTCCGCGATGACGCCGTTCGAGCGCAAGATCGTGCACGACGCCGTCGCCGATATCGACGGTGTCGCGAGCGAGAGCGAAGGTGTCGAGCCGAATCGTCATGTGGTGGTCGTGCCCGAGTAGGCTGATGCCGCCGCAACCACGAACGATGTGATTAGGCCTCCGGTCTCGGACCGGGGGCTTTTTCATTGCCATCATTGGGGAAGGATGTTTCACGTGGAACGAGAACTGGGTGCGCCCGCCGACGAGCTGGAACCGCCCGCCGCCGCTGCCCGAGTGTTCGGCGACCGCTTGGACATCGCCCGGCGCTACTACGCGGCGCTGGCGACGGCCGGCGTGGAACGCGGGCTCATCGGGCCGCGCGAGGTCCCCCGGCTGTGGGAGCGTCACATTCTCAACTGCGCCGTCATCGGCGAGTTGATCGACGAGGGCGCCTCCGTCGTCGACATCGGCAGCGGCGCCGGACTGCCCGGAATCCCGCTGGCGATCGCCCGCCCGGATCTGCGGATCACGCTCGTGGAGCCGCTCCTGCGTCGCACGATTTTCCTGAGCGAGTTCATCGAGGAAGCCGGGCTCGACGTCACGGTGGTGCGTGGGCGGGCCGAGCAGTCCGGGGTGATCAAGGAAGCGGGCGGCGCGGACGTGGTGACATCGCGAGCGGTGGCGCCGTTGGCCAAGCTCGCACACTGGTCACTGCCGCTGCTTCGGGACCACGGGCGGATGCTTGCTCTCAAGGGCACCAGCGCTGCCGAGGAGTTGGAACGGGACGGGGCCGAGTTGATTCGGGATGGGGCTACGGATCTTCGGGTTGTCGGGTGCGGGGCGGGGATTGTTGAGGTTCCTACTTTGGTGATCAGTGCGGAGCTACTCCCCCGGGCTGAGCGGCCTACTCGGCGGAGTGAGCGTCGGGCGGCTGGGGTGGAGAAGAAGGTTCGGAAGCGTCGGGAATCTTGATCTTTGGGGATTCTCGTTGTGGGAGGGTTTTTCGCGTTTCGTAACGTGACGTAATGGGGGTGGGGTCGTTGGCTGGGGGTTGGGCGGTTCGATAATCGATTGGTGTGGTGCGGGAAGCGCGGCGCGGTGCGGGGGGATGCGCGGTGCGGGGATGCGCGGTGCGGCGCGACAGCGTGCGTGGCTGTGCGCGTCGCGTAGCGCGGGATGTGCGGTGCGGCGCGGTGCGACAGTGTGCGTGGCGCGGTGCGACAGTGTGCGTGGCTGTGCGCATCGCGTAGCGCGGGATGTGCGGTGCGGGGATGCGCGGCGCGGTGCGACAGTTTGCGTGTGCGTGTGCGTGTGCGTGTGCGTGTGCGTGTGCGTGTGCGTGGCCGTGGGCGTCGCGTGGTGCGGGGGTGCGCGGTGTGGTGCGACAGTGTTCGTGGCTGTGCGCGTCGTGCGGCGCGGGGATGTGCGGTGCAGTGCGACAGCATCCTCCGAATCGGGACCGCCCTGGGGCGTGCTCGTTTGGAACCGCTCGGTCGAATCAGCGTCGAAGGACTTGCCGCCGCGCGAATCACCCGCTCCCACAGCAGCTCCACCCTCATCGCCCGCGCCTCCGGCAGCGCCCGTGCGTGGCTGTGCGCGTCACGCGGTGCAGGGATGTGCGGTGCGGCGCGGTGCAGGGATGTGCGGTGCAGTGCGGTGCGTGCGTGGCTGTGCGGGGATGTGCGGTGCGGGATGTGCGGTGTGGCCGATAGTGAGAGTGTGCGTGGCCGTGCGCGGCGGACGGCTCGGGGATGCGCGGCGCGGCGCGGTCGTGCGCATCTAGCGGGCGCGGTGCGCGGCGTGGTAGCAGGAGGGTCAGAGGCAGTGGACGGGGCGGGCGTGGTGGTGCGCTTTCGTGGACTGACGCGGTGGAAGCAAAGGTATGACGTTCGCGACCGGCCGGAGGTGTTTGTCGATTCGGTCCCAGTCGGCGGCCGCGTTGCGCGGTGCCGCCGCTGTCGCTTGTGGGGCGGCCAGGCGGTGGGCGGAGTCGCAGTGTGCGGAGCAGCGGTGTGCGGGGTGGCGGAGCGGCGGTGTGCGGAGCGGCGGTGTGCGGAGCGGTGTGCGGGGTGGGCAGAGCGATGCGGGGTACGGCGGGCGGCCTTGCCGTGGGTGTGTGTTTCACGTGGAACGTGAGCGTGGGGCTGATGGTTGCTGTGCTGCGGATGCGGTGGGGGTTTGAGGACGGCCGGTACAGAGATGCTCGGGCTACTGATGTGTTGGGGTTGATGACGGCCGGCACAGGGGTACGCGGGCTGCTGATGTGGTGGGCGGGTGCGCGGGTTGGTGCCGTGGGCTCGGGGGTACGCGGGCTGGTGATGTGGTGGGCTGTGCGGTGGGGCTCAGAGGGGCGCGGGCTGGTGTCAGGGGTGCGCGGGCTGGTGATGGTGGGTTGGTGTTGGCGGTCCCAGGGGGTTGCGCAGGCTGTGTTTTTGGAGCGCTGGCGCGCTCGAGTCGCGGCCCCGAGGGGGCCACCG
>NZ_JBHSQN010000005.1:0-183596 GCF_042658545.1 Nocardia lasii | reverse complement strand
ACCGGCGACCCGGCCGCGACCGGCCACTTCGTGGCCGCTGCTCCCTAGAGGTCGCAGGTGCGGGGTTGGGAGTGCGGTCATGGCGGACTTCAGGTGTGCGTGGTGGCTGGAGTTGTGGTGGCTGGGTGTTGGGGCTCGGTCGCTGTGGGATGGGCGCGAGGCATGGATGAGCGCGAGGCATGGATGGGCGCGGCGCGTGGATAGGCGCGGCGCGTGGATAGGCGCGGCGCGTGGATAGGCGCGGCGCGTGGATAGGAGCGCGCGTGGATGGGAGCGCGCGTGGATGGGAGCGGGGCGTGGATAGGCGCGGGCGTGGATGGGAGTGGCGCGTGGATGAGCGCGGGGCGTGGATGGGAGTGGCGCGTGGACGGCGCGGGGCGTGGATGGGAGCGGGGCGTGGATGGGGTTGTTTCCCGTGAAACATTGGATTGGGGGTGTTAATTCTGCGTTCTTGGGAGTGTCCTGCTCGGTGTGCCGCGATTCAGCTTTCCTAAGTGTCGTGGGGCTGGCAAGCTATCAGGGGTCGGGTGGGAGTGAGGGAATTACCTCCTCGATGGAGTCGAGTTCTCCACCGACACTGTTTGTTTGTGATGACACGGCGCCGACGCTCGTCGGGGGTACGTGATCTGAAGTTTCTCGGGTTAGGAGCAATCTATGTCGAGCGGTCCGGCGAATGTTTCACGGGAAACAGGGTCGCGGGTTCCGGGGATGCTGGATTCCAGCAGCTTCGACGCGGAGACGTTCGGGAATACTCCTTTCGGGCACATCTCCCCGGCCGAGACCCCGATCGCGGCGGAAGCGCAACGCGCCAGCCAGATTCTGCATCCAGGAAAGGTCACTGTGCCGAAACCCCGTGAGCAACGGATCATCACGATCGCCAACCAGAAGGGCGGCGTGGGCAAGACGACGACGACGGTCAATCTCGCTGCGGCGCTAGCGCATCAGGGGATGACGGTCCTGGTGGTCGATCTCGATCCACAGGGTAATGCGAGTACGGCGCTGGGCGTCGCGCACAACTCGGGCGTGCCGTCCAGCTACGAGCTGCTGATCGGTGAGGTCGCGGTCAAGGACGCGATCCAGGTGAGCCCGCACAGCGAGCGACTGCTGTGCGTGCCGGCCACGATCGACCTGGCGGGTGCGGAGATCGAACTGGTCTCGATGGTCGCCCGCGAGGGCCGCCTCAAGACCGCGATCCGCGAGGCGAGCCTGGCGGGATTCGACATCGACTACGTGCTGATCGACTGCCCGCCCTCCCTCGGCCTGCTCACGGTGAACGCGCTCGTGGCGGCCAAGGAGGTGCTGATCCCGATCCAGTGCGAGTACTACGCGCTGGAAGGCGTCGGCCAGTTGCTGCGCAATATCGGGCTGGTGCAGGCGCACCTGAACCCGGATCTGCACGTGTCCACCGTCCTGCTCACCATGTACGACGGCCGCACCAAGCTGGCCGATCAGGTGGCCGAGGAAGTGCGCAACCACTTCGGCGACGTGGTCCTCAAGTCGATGATTCCGCGCAGCGTGAAGGTCTCGGAGGCGCCGGGCTACGGCATGACGGTCCTCGATTACGATCCAGGCTCCCGCGGTGCGATGAGCTACATGGACGCGGGGCGCGAGCTGGCCAGTCGAGCCCAGCTGAAACAAGACGCCTCGTAGCGTGAGTGGGAACCTGTGATTGTGAACGACGAAGGGATCGGTAGCCGATGAGTCAGGCGAAAAAGGGCGGTCTCGGTCGCGGGCTGGCCGCGTTGATCCCGACGGGTCCGGCCGTGGCGCCGGGCCTGAGCAGTGCCGCGGCGAGCGCGCTCGGCATCACCCCGATCGGCCCGCAGCCGGCGGAGGCGTTCCTGCACCGCGTCCCGGATGTCGAGGTCGAACCCGAACCGGTCGAACCCGCGACGATCGAACCCGAAGCCGAGCTGGTCTCCCCCGGCGGCGCGGTCTACCGCGAGGTCGCGGCCGAGCTGATCGTGCCGAACCCGAAGCAGCCGCGCCAGCACTTCGAGGAAGAGGCGCTGGCCGAGCTGGTGCACTCGATTCGCGAGTTCGGGCTCATGCAGCCGATCGTCGTGCGTCGCGTCGAACCGGGCGTCGACAAGTTCCAGTTGGTCATGGGCGAGCGGCGGTGGCGCGCCTGCCAGGAAGTCGGCCTGGCCACCATCCCGGCGATCATCCGCGACACCGACGACAGCGCGATGCTGCGCGACGCGCTGCTCGAGAACATCCACCGCGTGCAGCTGAACCCCCTCGAAGAGGCGGCGGCCTATCAGCAGCTGCTCGAGGAATTCGACGTCACCCATGAGGAACTGGCTTCGCGAATCGGTCGCTCCCGCCCGGTGGTGACGAATATGATTCGCTTGCTGAAGCTGCCGATTCCGGTGCAGCGTCGGGTGGCCGCCGGGGTGCTCTCGGCCGGACACGCCAGGGCGCTGCTCGGACTGGACGCCGGCGCGGACGCACAGGAAGTATTGGCGGCGCGGATCGTCGCCGAGGGTTTGTCGGTTCGGGCCACCGAGGAAGCGGTGACGCTCGCTAACCACAATCCCTCGGAGGCCGCTCCCCCGGCGCCGAAGCGCAAGCCGATCCACATGCCGGGTCTGCAGGAGGTGGCCGAGCGGCTGTCGGGTTCCTACGACACCCGGGTCACCGTGAGCCTCGGCAAACGTAAGGGCAAGATCGTTGTCGAGTTCGGGTCCGTCGAAGATCTCGAGCGCATCGTGGCGCTGATGGAACAAGTCGGCCCCGAAACGTCACTGTGACTGAAAGAGGCGGCAGGACAGTGGATAGTGATGTGGCGTGAGCGTGGATGAATCCGACAGCTGGCGGCTGAACAGGGACGTGTCGAGCAGCGTCACCGCGTTGACTCTCGACGGGCTCGGTCAACTCCCCGCGCACACCCGTCGGTGTGTGTTCTGGGAACTCGACCCGGCCGTCGCCGCCGACTCCCAGTCGTTCAGCGATCCGGTCTTCGAGAAGGAGGCCTGGCTCTCGACGGTGATGCTCGAATGGGGTTCGTGCGGGCAGGTCGCGCACGTGGACAACAACCTGGCCGGCTGCGCGCTGTACTCGCCCCCGAGTGCCGTGCCGCGGTCCTCGCTGTTCCCCACGTCCCCCGTGAGCCCGGACGCGGTCCTGCTGACCACGCTGCAGGCCGAATTCCCCTACGATGAGGCCGACGTAGCCCACCGCCTCGTTCAGGCCGTGGTGGCCGATCTGGTGCGTCGTGGCGTGCGCGCGCTGGAGGCGTTCGGGATTCGCAACGGTCCGGCGTCGAGTTCGGTGGCCGACCGCGGGTTCGGTTCGTCGATGCGGTTGATGGAACGGATCGCGGCACCGCTGCGCGACCCGTCCTCGGCGACCCGGTGCACCCCCGAAACCTGCATGATCGACGCCGATTTCCTCACCGAGGTCGGTTTCGAGGTGGTGGCCCCCCACCACCGCTTCCCCCGACTTCGACTGGAGCTCGACTCCGATCACGGGTGGAAGGAAGACGTCGAACGCGCCCTGGACCAACTCCTGGCGGCCGCGTCGATGGCGCCGCCGACGCGGGTCGGCGCGCACTGACCCGAGAAACGAGAACGGCCCCGCGAATCATCGCGGGGCCGTTGGTCTTTCCAGGGGACTACACACGCCCCGTATCGGCGGCGGCCAGTTCTTCGGCGAGCAGTTCGGCGAAGGTGTAGGTGCCGGTGGGCTGGTCGTCCTGGCCGAGCAGGTACAGCCGCTTGACCGAGATCAGGATGGCCTCGGCGATCACGTCGCGCATGCGCGGGTTGGTGAGCACCGACGCGTCGTAGGCGTTGGTGAGGTAGCCGAGATCGACCTGCACGGTCGGCATCTTGGTCAGCCGCAACAGGTCCCAGGTGCGCTGGTGGGTTCGGCAGTCCTGCACCGAGGCCCGCGCCACCACTTCGCGCTGGATGAACCCGGCCAGCACCTGTCCGATCATCGACACCGAACCGTGCGAGTTGCCCCAGTAGAAACCGGCGACGCCCTGCGCGGACGGGTTGTCGCTCGTCGCGCATCGCAACGAGATCATCAGATCCGCGTCGAAGGCGTTGGAGGTCTCGGCGCGTTCGACATCGGTGGGGTTGGCGCCCCACGGCCGGGACAGGAAGGTCTCCATCCCGGTCGCGGCCATCCGACCTTCCAGCCGCGAGGCCAGATCCCACAGGATCTCAGACTCGTACACGTCACCGAATTCCGTGGGCACCGCGAAACCCTTGTCGGCGCCGCCGAATCCGGGATCGATCACGATGCGCTTGCCGGTGAGCTGCGGACCCGCCCGGTGCACCACCTCTTCCTCGGCGATGCGGTGCGGGTTGCCGCCGGTGACGCGCGCGCCCAGCAGATCCAGCGAACGCAGGGTGTCGGGCCCGCAGATGCCGTCGGCGGACAGGCCGATCTCGCGCTGGAACGCGCTGAGACCGTCGTGGGTGTGCGGGCCGAAATGCCCGTCCACCCGGTACACGTAGAAGCCGAGGTCCTGCAGTTTGCGCTGCAGGGTGGCCACGTCGTCGCCGTAGAGCGGCGCCGACAACTGATAGATCAACGTACGAGCACCCAGGCGGTAGGAGGCTTCCTTCAGCGCGCGGTAGGTGGCCGGACCGACCACCCCGTCGACGAGGAGTCCGCGCTGCTGTTGGAACGCGCGAATCGCCGAATCGAGGGGCCGATCGAACACCGCCTCGGTATCTTTCCAGTACTCCTCGGAACCGTCGTGGGATTCACCGTGGGGCAGATGCAGGAAACCGAGGCTTGCGAGGGTGCTCCGAACCTCTGCGACGGCTGGTCCTGAATCGCCGTGACGAAGTCGGTGCATGCGTGAGAGCCCTTTCTTCGGCCGGAGCGTGGCGTCGATTGTCTCAGACTCGAGGCCCTTTGCGGGAATCCCGGGTCACGGAATCCTACGGCGCGTCGGCCGGTAGGAGGCGCTTTTGTGGCGAGCTCGCGCTCAGATGAGGCCGTCGAGTTCGCGCAGCAGCGCCGCCTTGCCCTTGGCTCCCACGATCTGCTTGACCGGCTTGCCACCGGAGAACAAGATCATCGTGGGCAGCGAGAGGATCTGGTAGTCGCGGGCCGCACCGGGATTGGCCTCGGTGTCGAGCTTGGCGACGGTCAGCTTGTCGGCGTGGGTACCCGCGATCTCCTCGAGCACGGGGGCCACCATCTTGCACGGACCGCACCAGTCGGCCCAGAAGTCGACGAGCACCGGCTTCTCGCTGAGCAGGACATCATCGGCGAAGGACTGATCGGTGACGGTGATGGTGTTGGCGCTCTCGGCCATGATGTCTCCTCGACAGGGTGGAACTCGACGTACTCGAAATCAGATGGTGCGCAACAGGTGTCAGGCGTGATCGAGCGTATTGGCCTTGATGTCGCCCTGCTCGGCGAGCCAGCGCTCGGCATCGATCGCGGCGCGGCAGCCGGTGCCGGCGGCGGTGATCGCCTGGCGGTAGGTGTGGTCGACGAGGTCGCCCACCGCGAACACCCCGGACACGTCGGTGGCGGTGCCCGGCTCGGTCACGCGCACATAGCCCTCGCCGTCGAGCGAGACCTGGCCCTTGACCAGTTCGCTGCGCGGGTCGTGGCCGATGGCGACGAACAGCCCGGTCGCGTCGAGCACGGACTCCTCGCCGGTGCGGGTGTCGCGCAGGGTCAGGCTGGTGACGCTCTTGTCCCCGTTGACCTTGATGACCTCGGAGTTGAGCCGGAACTTGATCTTCTCGTTGGCCTTGGCCCGCTCGAGCATGATGCGCGAGGCACGGAACTCCTCGCGACGGTGCACGATGGTGACGCTCGCGGCGAACTTGGTGAGGAAGGTGGCCTCCTCCATCGCGGAGTCGCCGCCGCCGACCACGACGATGTCCTGGCCCTTGAAGAAGAACCCGTCGCAGGTGGCACAGGCGCTCACCCCGCGCCCGAGCAGCTCCTGCTCCCCCGGCACGTGCAGGTAGCGCGCGGCCGAACCCATCGCCAGGATCACCGCGTAGGCCTGGAAGGTCTCGTCACCGACGGTGACGGTCTTGACGGTGCCGGACAGGTCGATCGCGTCGACGTCCTCGGTGCGCAGCTCGGCGCCGAAACGCTTGGCCTGGTCGCGCATCTGCTCCATCAGGTCCGGGCCCATGATCCCGTCGCGGAAGCCCGGGTAGTTCTCCACCTCGGTGGTGGTCATCAGGGCGCCACCGAACTGGGTGCCCTCGAAGACCAGCGGGGAAAGCTCCGCGCGGGCGGCGTAGACGGCCGCTGTGTAGCCGGCTGGTCCTGAACCGACGATGATCAGGTCGCGAACTGGCGTGCTCATGAGGCCCTTCCGAAAAAGCAATCTGGGGACGACTCGGTCAACAACAGCGTAAACCGTGTTGTTCCTGGGTCCCTCAACCGATGTCGCGGATCGTCAGCTGTTGGGGGGTGTCGGTGGTGCAGCCGGAGCCGACGACGAGGGCGGTGAGGGTGGGGGTCTGGGGGCCTGGGAGCAGGATCAGGACGGCGTCGGTGCCGCGGTAGGTGATGGTGGAGGTGCCGAGGACGGGGCGGTCGATGCCGTTGGCCTGGACGCAGCGGGTGAGGGCGGCTTCGTCGGCGAGGGGGCCGACGGTGGTGCGTTTGCCCAGGGCGCTCAGGGCGGCGGCGGTGGTGAGGTCGTCGGGCTCGGCGGGAGTGGTGACGGGGGCGGCGGTGGGGGTGCCCTCGGTGGTGTCGAGGGTGGTGACGAGCGCGCCCGCGCCGGCCAGGACGGCCACGGTGGCGGCGGCCGCGGCCAGCCAGGCCATGCGGCGGCGGGCGCGGTGCTGGGCCAGGGGAATCGGGGCGGTGAGGCGCTCGGTGGGGTCGTCGGAGAGGGGCGGGGTGGGTTCGGCGGGCAGGGTGCTCAGGCGCGCGGTGGGGCCGTCGAGGTCGGGTGGGAGCAGGGTCGAGGCCGGGGTGAGGCGTTCGGTGGGGCCGTCGCCCGCGTCGAGATCGGCGACGAAACGGAACATGCGCGCGGCCACGTCGTCGGGCATGCGGTGCATGATCCGGTCGTCGGCGGCGAGCGTGCGCAGGTGCAGGTTCACCTCGTCGAGCTTGTTCAGGTAGTGCAGCGCGTCTACGTCGGTGCGGACCATGGGCCACAGTTGCTCGCGCAGGTCGGGCGCGAGGTTGTCGGCATGCAGATCGGCCAGCAGTTCCGACGGGAACGGAGGCTGCGGCACGGATCGAGTCACCCTCGCACCTCCCCTGTTCTGTCGATATCGGATCGCAGGATTACATCGCTGACTTGTTCGTCACTGTTAATGACGCATCCCGACTAGTTCCGGTTCCCTGGATCCCGGAAAAATTCCAAACGTTCTTGCAAACGTACGCGCGCTCGGGCGCATCGGCTCTTGATCGTGCCCTCCGCCACGCCGAGCGCGGCGGCCGTCTCGGCCACGCTTCGCCCCTCCATCTCGGTCATGACCAGCGCCAATCGCTGTTCGTCAGGGAGGGTGAACAACGCCTCGCTCACGACCGTGGACAGTTCGTAGTGGGCGATGGCGTCGTGCGGGTCCACGGCCTCGGGCAGCACGTCGGGCAGGATCGAGATCGCGCGCCGGGTCTTGTTGCGCCGGATCCGGTCCAGGCAGGCGTTGACCACGATGGCGTGCAGCCAGCTGCGGACCTCGGATTCGGCGCGGAACGAGTCCGCGGTGCGGTGGGCCGAGAACAGGGCATCCTGCAGGCTGTCGGCGGCGTCCTCGCGGTTGTAGGAGGTTCGCAGCGCGGTCTGCCACAGGTGATCGGAGTGGCGGCGCAGCAGTTCGGCGAAAACGTGCGGTTCGCCGCGGATGTGGGCGGCCAGGAGTTGTTTGTCGCTGCTGTTGTCCAGCAACGAGCGGACGCCTGCGCCGCCGGGTCGCGGCGGCACACCGCGGACCTGCTCGTTGACTTCCGGCGACACGACGACAACCCCTTGGACAGCGCTGATGACGGCGACTTCACGTCGGCGAACGGGGCCGATCCATCACCTGATTACTACGCGGCGTCCAGGATCGACGTCGACAAATCCTGGGTAGCTCTCGCATCGAGAGCGCGGGGCCATCGTATCGCCGATAACAATTCCGCACCAACCGGACCGCGGTTCGGTGACGTTCGGCGCACCGCCCGGAAACAGGGGGTCACCTGCGAAGACGGCGTCGACCGGGGAATTACGGTTCCGCGTCGAAGCGGACGTCGGCGATCGAGGTCTGGAACTGGCCGCCGGAGTTGGCGAGCCCGGTGATCCACACGAGGACGAAGCGCGCGGCCTGATCGGTCTGCACGGCGATATCGGTGACACCGTCATCGAGCTTGGCCGAGCCGATCAGCTGGGTCTGGTCCAGGGTGGGCGCCTCGGTGGGCGAGGTGCGGATCTCGACCGTGCTGCCCGCGCTGGGCGAGGTGATCGAGACATTGGTGAGCTTGGCCGGGGTCGGCAGCGTGGCCAGCAGCCCCACGCCCTTCTTGAGGGCGGGGAACTGCTGGAAGTACTGGTCGGTGCGCCACACGGTCGTCGCGTTGTGGTCGAGCACCGCGCCCGCGGTCGCGGCGCCGTCGGGGGTGCCCTCCGGGGAGAACACCGCCGCGCCCGCGACCGGCACCGGCACGCTCGTCGGCGCGTCCGCGTCGGCGGACTCCGAGGCGGGCGGTGCCGAGGCCGCGGGCGGCGCCACACTCGAGGTGAGGCCGATATTGATCTGCTGGTCCAGCGGCTTGTCCGACGCGCCGGGCGCGAAGATGCTGACCATCCACCAGATCAACACGCCGACCACCAGCGCGGCCAACACGCCGAGGCCGACCATGATCCACATCATGCGCCGGGAGCGTTCGCGCTCCGCGGCGAGCAGTTCCGGGTCGGCGAGCGAATCGGTGCCGGGGGCCACCGCCCGCTGACCCAGCCGTAAGACCGGAATGAAATCGGTCTTCTGGTCCACCACGGACGCCTGCTCCAGCACGTGCTGGACGGTGGCCGCGGTGCGCACACCCTTGTTGGACTCGAGCGAGCGAACCGCGACGGCCGAGATCTCGAAGGGCACTTCCGGGCGGATCTGACGCGGTTCCACCGGGGTGCCGTCGGGTCCGAAGTCGGCCAGGCGCAGCCCGCCGATGGTCGCCGCGGAACCGGTGACGCCGCCGACCCGGATCGGCCAGCGCGCGGTGATCAGGGCGTAGAGCATGGCGCCGAGACCGCGCACATCGGACTGGGCGTCGGAATCGCCGAGCGTGCCGGGGAACGCGAGCACCGCGTCACCGGAGGCGCTGATCCTGATCCGGTCGGGATGATCGATCGACAGCGAACCGCCGCCGCGATGGGCGAGTTCGGCCGCCGAGGCGAGCGCCCGGATGGCCCTGGCCGCGCCGATCGGCGACGGCACGGTCTCGGCCATCTCGCGCAGCGACCGACCGGGGGTCCACTCGGCCACCACGATGCCGCCGGAGCTGCCGCGCACCACGTCGAGCACGCGCGCCAGACCGGGCGAATTGATCCGACCAAGGCGCAGGGTGCGCGAGAGCACCGCCTGCGGGCCGTCGTGGCCCGCGTTCTCACCGGAGGTCTGATCGGCGTCGACGAAGGTCAGCGCGACCTCACGATCGAGCTTGATGTCGAGCGCCTGCCAGAACTTCA
The DNA here is from genome assembly GCF_042658545.1 of Nocardia lasii. Taxonomy (NCBI): domain Bacteria; kingdom Bacillati; phylum Actinomycetota; class Actinomycetes; order Mycobacteriales; family Nocardiaceae; genus Nocardia; species Nocardia lasii. The sequence continues at coordinate 173,977 of NZ_JBHSQN010000005.1, read as the reverse complement.
GCCCGCGCGCGCCGCCGTGCCCGGCCAGCAGTCGGTAGCGGCCCCCGGCCACGGACGCGCCGGGGATGAGCTTGGGGCCGCGCTGTGCCCGGTTGGCGGCGGCGTTGGCCGGTACCTTGGGCGGGATCGGCAGCGTGCCGGTGTCGTAGGTGGGATCGTGCGGCGGCATGGCCGCGCGCACCTCGTCGCCGTTGTGCTTGTCGTCGCGTTTGTCGTCGTCGCGATCGTCCGGTGCGTCGGCAGGGTCGGATCCACGCGAGTCCGGCGCCTCGGGGCCGATGTCGGTGGACATTCCTGCTGCCGCGCGCGCCGCAGAATCAGCGGCCGGGACGCCGCCCACCGCGTCATCGCTCACCCTCGGTCCTCCTTCGGCCTGAAAACCCGTGTCGGTCTGCCGAACAGCGTACGGGAACTGTGGTTGACCGGTGCTGTCAACAGCTCCCGGTCGGATTACCGGCAAGACCATGGTCTGAGTGTCCAAAGATTGCCCGTATGCGGGGAATCCGTAGGTATCGGGGCGCCGCATGATCTGGGTCGCGTAGATGTCGTCGGACGGGGCGTCGTCGAGTCCGAGATCCGGCGCGGGCGGGGTGATGCCGAGTTTGCGCGAAATCGCGACGGTGATTGCAACGACTTCGGGCACACCGGCGAGTCGCATCAGCGCGAACGCCACGGAGAACATCACGATCGCGCCGACCGAGACGCGAAGCAGCGAGGCGGGGCCGCCGGTGAGGCGGTCCATCCCGGTGACGGTGTCGATGATGAGCATCACCGCGCCGCCGGCGATCGAGGCCAGCAGCACACGGGTCACCGTGCGTCCGACATTGGCCATCCGCAGGTCACCGAGGCTGCGATGCAGCAGCATGCCGCCGATCACCGCGCCCGCGGTGAAGCCGAGACCGGTCGCGACGCCGAGGATGATCACCACGTCGTCGCTGTCGCGGGCCAGGTAGGGGGCCGCGCTGGAGAACAGGATCTTCACGGCGGTGATGCCGAGGATGATCCAGGTGGGCGTCCATGCCTGTTCGCGGGCGTAGAACACGCGCAGGTGGATCAGCACCAGCGAGTACGGGATCAGCGAGAACGCCGACCAGCTCACCGCCGTGCCGAGACGTTCGGCATCGCCGGCGAACCGGGCGTAACCGTAGAGCGCCTCGCCGACCTGCGGGCCCGCCAGCGTCAGGAACATGACGACCGGGATCAGCGCGATCATGGTGAGTCGGGTGGCCACGGACAGGTCGTCGACCACCGCGGGGGTGTCGTCGGCGGCGGCGTTGCGGCTCAGGCGCGGCATGATCGCGGTCAGCAGGGTGACGCCGAGGACGCCGTAGGGCAGTTGCAGCAGCAGCCAGGCGTTCTGGAAGATCGCCGGGCCCGCCTCGTCGGCCGAGGACGCGATGTGGTTCGCCACGACCAGCCCGACCTGGCTGATCAGCACGTACAGGATGATCGCGATGCCCATCTTGCCGAACTGGCGCAGGCGCGCGTCGATGCCCCACAGCGGGCGCAGGTTGATGCCGTGCCTGCGGATCGCGGGCAGCAGACTCAGCGCCTGCACCGCCACACCGGCGGTGATGCCGACGCCGAGCGTCAACAGTTTCGGGTCGCCCATCCGCACCGGGTCCAGGCTGATCTCGCCCGGGGTGAGCGCGTAGACCGCCAGCACCACCAGCACGACCACGTTGTTCAGCACCGGCGCCCAGGCACCGGGTTTGAACGCCTGTCTGGTGTTGAGGATGGCCGTGAACAGCGCGGACATGCCGTAGAACAGGATCGCGGGCACCAACAGATAGGTGAGCGCGGTGGTGAGTTCGGTGTTGACCTTGCCGTCGGAGTCGACGAACACATGGGTGGCCAGGATCGGGGTCGCGGCCAGCGTGAGCACGGTCGCCGCGAACAGCACCGTGAACGCGGCCGTCACCAACCGGCGCACGAACGCGGCGCCGTTGTCGGAATCCTCCTGCTCGGCCCGGATCAGCGTCGGCACCACGATCGCGGTGAGCACGGCACCGAGCACGAGCTCGGCGATCATGTTCGGGATCAGGTTCGCCGAGGTGAACGCACTGGCGATCGCGGGACCGAGCACGGTCAACAGCAACAGCTGCTTGGCGAACCCGGTGATCCGACTGATCAGCGTGGCGACCGCGATCGACCCGGAGTCCTTGAGCAGCTTCGCGTTCGCGCTCATCGGCGGGTCGTCGGACTTGTCGACCGAGACCTTCGTCGGCTTGGCGATGACCTGGGTCCGGTCGGCGGACGGATCGGACACCCGCCCGGCGTCGGCTCGCTGACCAGCCCGCGCGAGATCCGCGGCGGGCATCCCGGGAAAGCTCCCCCGAGCCGGCGCGGGCCGTGCCTGCTCAGGCCGTCGCCCCTCGAACCCACCCGGTCGAGCCTGATCGGCGGGCGGCTGACCAGGTCGCGCCTGGTCGGGCCGCGCCTGCCGCGGAATAGCACCGGACTGCGAACCACGCGGCGGGCCCGGCCGCTGCCGGGGGAACTCACCGGAAGCGGGAGCCGAACCCTCAGCAGGCAGGCGGGGGCCGGGGTTGCGCGAACCAGGACGCTGGGGAAAGTCGGCGGGATCAGCCGAACCCGCACCGGGACCCCGGCTACCGAATCCACTCGGCCCCGCATCCGGCGCGCCGGGACGTTGTTGCCGAGGGAATTCGCCCGAGGGGTGCGCGGGACCGTCACCGGGCCGGGGCCGGTCGAACCCGTTGGGCCCCGCACCGGGCGCACCGGGGCGTTGCTGACGCGGGAACTCCCCGGAGGGGTTGGCCGACCCGGCATCGGGACGCGGCCCCGCGAACCTGTCCGGTCCCGCGACCGGAGGACCTTGCGGCGGGCCGGGACGCGCTGCTGGGCCGGGTGGGCGATGTTGCTGGGGGCCACGAGGATCAGGGCCGAAGTCGGAAGGGCGCGCGGGGTCGCCGGGACGTGCAGGTTCGCCGGGGCGTGCGGGGTCGCCAGAGCGGGCCGGGTCGCCAGGGCGTGCAGGTTCGCCGGGTCGCGCGAAGTCGCCGGGACGTGCGGGGTCGCCAGGGCGTGCAGGTTCGCCAGGACGTGCGAAATCGGACGGTCGCGCCGGTTCGCCCGGACGGTCACCAGGGCCGACGGGTCGTTGGCCGGGGGCGGGTCGCTGTGGCGGGACGCCTGGTCGCTGCTGTCGGGGGAACTCGCCGGAGCGGTTCGCCGGGTGGGGTGGGATCGGGCCGCCTGCGGGGCGGTCGCCTCGGGGTGGCTGTTGATCTGGGCGATACGCGCCGGGGGGCGGTGGTGCGCCGGGTCCGGGGCGGTAGTTGGCGGGGTCGGGGCGATCCGCCGGGTAGCCCTGGGGTGGGCCGGGGCGCGCGGAGGGGGGTTGGGGTGCGCCGGGGTCGGCCGCATTGGGTCGATAGCCGGCGGGCCGATAACCCTGCGGACCGGCGGCATCAGGACGTTGTCCGGGCCCTTGCGGACGATTCGCCTGATCGCGCGGTCCCTGACCCGAATCGGGTTGCCGAGGTCCCCCGGACTGCCGAGGATCGGGTCGCTGCGGCGTTCCGGGGCGGCCCGTGAGGGGCATCCCGCCATCGTCACCGCTGCGCTGACCAGCGCGAATGCCATCACCCTGCGCGAATCCCGGTTCACCGGGGCGAGGCGCCCTGCCGGCCTCGTCCCCAACGGGTCGCTGACCAGGCGCTATTCCACCGCCCTGCTCGAATCCGGGTTCGCCGGGGCGAGGCGCCCTGCCGGCCTCGTCCCCAACGGGTCGTTGACCAGGCGCTATCCCACCAGCCTGCTCGAAACCGGGTTCACCGGGGCGAAGGGGCGGGCGTCCGTGGCGGTCGATGCTCGGCACGGACTCGTCGCGATCGGCGTCCTGACCGGCCGTCATGCCGCGCTCCCACGGCGCGGCGGGGGCCCGGCGCAGGGTCGGGTCGTCGCGATGGTCGTCGTGGTCATGCCGATGAGCGGAATCATCGTCGCTCATCATGCCTCCTGTACCCGGCCCGACCCGCGGATCCCGCCGGTCCGCTGAGCGTTTCGCTCACCCGTGCCACTCTCGTCCTCTGCCATGGTGCCCCTCTCGCGCGTCAGGCGCGGGGGTTCACTGCCGTTGCAGTCGTGCCCGTGCTCGTCGCAGTCGACCTGCCCGTTCGACCGTCTCCGGGGCGAACCCTTCGTCGGCGGGGTCGGGCTGCCCCCGGAACCGCCGCAGCAGTCGGCGCCCGGCCAGCAGCAACAGCAGTATCGCGGCACATCCGGTAATTATGGCCAAGGCCTGACCGTAGGCGTTCGAGCGCACCGAGACCGAGGTGGCCTCTCCTAGCGCTATTCCCTCGGGGGTGGTAAGGGCGATCGGAATGACCAGCTTACGGCTGTCGCTCACCTCGGTCGGGATCTGGAAGGACCGGGTCCCGAACGGTGGAAGCAGCTGTTCGCCGATGTCGGTGATGTTCGTCTCTGCCGGTGCCTCGATCCGGAACGTCACCCGGATGGCGACGGGCAGGTTGTTGCGCGCGACCAGCAGCAACGGGCTCTGTTCGGAGGCCAGCGTGTACACCCCGCCGGGTGGCAGCACCGAGACCGAGGAGAACATGGTGTCGAGTTCGCGGGTGACCTGGTCGACGCGCCGTCGGGCGTGCAGGTCGGCGAGGGTGTCGTCGTCGCCGCGCCGGTCCGACAGGCTCAGCGCGCGCAGCATGTCCTCGCGCGCGGGTGTCAGATAGGCCATCGGGGTGAGTTCGGCTTCGGGCACTTCGACCATGGCGCGCAGCAGCTCGGTGACCCGGGCGCCCTGGGCCTGGATCGGTGCGACGAGTTCGGTGGGCGCCGCGTCCTGGGCCGCGTGCGGCAGGTAGTCCAGGGCGAACGGGCGCGGGTCGGGCGCCTGGGCGACGAGGTCGACGAAGGCGCGCGGCCCGGCGAGGTTGTTGCGGGTGAGCAGTTCGATCTGTTTGAGCAGCGCCACCCCTTCCTCGCGGCTGGCGCCCCACTGCTGCGGCGGCATCAGCAGTTGTGAGCGCGGCCGGTCCGGCGCCGGGTTGAGCGCCGTCCACGCCATCGCTCCGAGCGCGTCCTGGAGGCGGGCCGAGCGGGAGTCGTTGGTGACGTCGAAGCGCACCTTCGATGGTGTGAACGACGGTGTCGGCGGGTTGGACCCGACCGCGGCCAGCGCGGTGGCCGACCAGATGTCGAAGGTGGTCACGTGCAGCGCCGGGTCGATTCCCGGTGCGTGCGGTTCGGTGCTCACGGCGGGCACCCGGACCACGTCGGGCGCGGCCTGCTCCCCGCCGACGACCACGTCGGGGGTCAGGGTGGTGGGCGCGGTGGTGAGCGCGTTGTCGGTGTCGGCGGGTTCGCCGTCGGCGGTCACCGCCGAACTGGCCAGCACCGCCGTCCCGAACCCGTGCGCGCGCACCAGGTGTCCGGCCGCGTCGTCGATGCTGCCGGAGTCGGGCAGGCTGACCCCGCGCAACGACTGGGTGCCCAGGATCGCGTCGACCACGTCGGCGGGTGCGAGCAGCGCCCGCGCCGACAGGCCCGGATCGTTCACCACCGCCAACGTCGACAGGTCGACCTGCGCGAACGGCAACGCCACCGTGCACATCGACCCGGCCAGCGCCCGCAACCGGTCGAGCCAGGCCTGCGCGGCCACCGCCCCGGTGCCCTCCCTGGTCGCCCCGCTCGGGTCGGACGGACTGGCCAGCACCCGGTACCCGCGCGTCATGGTCTGCACGGTCGAGAGCAGGTCGGGGTCGATGGCGATGCACACCGACCCGGCCACCCCCCGGTCCTTGCCGGGTGCGGGCACCACCGATTCGAGCGCGGCGACGAGCTGTTCGAGCCGTCCGCCCTTGCCGACCGACACCGCGAGTTCGTCGTCGAGCAGTTCGACTTCGCCGTTCACCGCGCCGGGCCTGCCCGCGACCATGCGCGGGCGGTCGGCCAATGGCCAGATCATCGTGGTGGCGACCGGGGTGGCTTCCGGCGGCGCGGCGATCGGCGTGTCGGTGGGCCCGGTCGGGGGCAGGCCGAGGACCGGCAGCAGGAAGCGGGCGTCGTCGAGCCGGGCTTGGGTTCCGTACGCGGGTTCGCCGTTGACATTGAGCAGCAGCGGATACACCCCGGGTTCGGTGAGCCCGAGCGAGGCCTCCGAGCCGGGTCGAAGGGCGATACTCACCGAGAACTGTTTGCGCTGACCGGGACTCAACCGCTCGGCCACGTCCTGGAACGGCCCGGTGACCTCGTAGTTCACCTGATCCAGCCGCAGCGAACTGCGCAGCCCGCTCGGTGTCTGCACCGCGCCCGCGCGCTGGATTCGCACGCTCACGTCGTCGACGACCCGGTCGCCGATATTGGTGACCGTGCCCGATACCGTGAGTTTGGGGTCGCTGCCGGTGGTGACCGTGCCCGGCGCCACCGCGTCGAGGGTCAATTTCAGAAACTTCGGTGTGCCCGACCCGTCTGTTTGAGCGTGCGCGACCGCGGGGAGCAGCGTCATCGAACCCAAGATGGTCAGGACCGCCGTGATCAGCCGGAACAGTCCACCCGTCATCGCTTGCCGGTCTCCATCCGGTCGATCAATCGATTCGCCACTTCGGCCAGGCGCCGTTCGTCGGCGTAGGCCAACCGGGAATCCAACTCGCTCAACGGAACCCACGCAACCTGGGTGACCTCGATATCGGCGTCGGAGAGTTCACCGCCGAGGCAACGCAGCAGGAAATGGTGCACGGTCTTGTGTACCCGCCGACCCTCGGTGACGAACCAGTAGTCGATGCTGCCGAGTTCGGCGACCACTTCCCCGTCGATCCCGGTTTCCTCGGCGACTTCGCGGATGGCGGTCTGCTCGCAGGTCTCACCCTGTTCGATGTGGCCTTTGGGCAGCGACCAGAGCAGTCGCCCGCGCCGGTCGGTGCGCCCGATCAGTGCCGCGCTGCGCAGCTCCTTGGGCCCGTCCAAACCGTCCACGACCAGGCCACCGGCGGAGGTTTCGCGCACGGTGCGCATGCGGGGTTTGCCGGCGTTGTTCGCCGAACCGCGCCGCCGCGGCTGGCGGCGTCGACTGTTCGCGCGATCGGCCGGAGGAGACACCCGCTCAGCTTATAGGGAAGAAGGGCGGTGGTTCTGAAGGGCGACGGTAGGGGAAAGGATTCGACGCGGTCGGTAAGGTGCCTATGTGGTTTCTCCTGACGTTGTCCCTGGTGCTGTGGCGGATCGTCGTGCTCGCCTGCTGGCGGGGGCGGCGGTGACACTGGGGCAGCTCACCGACGTGCTGACGCCGTTGGGGGCGATGTTCGCCGAGCGGGGACACAGTCTGTATCTGGTGGGCGGCAGCGTGCGCGACGCGGTGCTCGGACGCCTTGGCAACGACCTGGATTTCACCACCGACGCGCGGCCGGAGGTCGTGCAGGAGTTGCTGCGGGGTTGGGCCGATCACCTGTGGGATACCGGTGGGCTGGCGTTCGGCACGGTCAGCGCCGCCAAGGACGATCAGCAGCTCGAGATCACGACGTTTCGCGCCGATACCTACGACCGGGTCTCGCGCAATCCCGAGGTGACCTTCGGCGACACCCTGGAGGGCGACCTGGTTCGCCGCGATTTCACGGTCAACGCGATGGCGGTGAAGATCGCCGCCGACGGCTCGCTCGAGTTCGTCGACCCGCTCAACGGCATCGACGCCCTGCTCGAGGGTGTGCTGGATACGCCCGCGCTGCCGCAGGATTCGTTCGACGACGACCCGTTGCGGATGCTGCGCGCGGCCCGTTTCGTGGCCCAGCTCGGTTTCGACGTGGCCCCGCGGGTGCGTGCGGCGATCATCGAGATGGCCGAGCAGATCGACCGGATCACCGCCGAGCGCGTCCGCGCCGAGCTCGACAAGCTGATCGGCGCCGCGCACCCGATCGACGGCATCAACCTCATGTGCGACACGGGTCTGGCCCAGCGGGTGCTGCCCGAGGTGCCCGCGATGAAGCTCGAGATCGACGAGCACCACCAGCACAAGGATGTGTATCAGCATTCGCTGACGGTGCTCTCGCAGGCGATCGACCAGGAGGAGGGCGATCCCGACCTGGTCCTGCGCTGGGCGGCGCTGCTGCACGACATCGGCAAACCCGACACCAAGCGCAACGAGCCCGCGGGCGGGGTGAGTTTCCACCATCACGAGGTGGTCGGCGCGAAGATGGTCCGCAAGCGGATGCGCGCGCTGAAGTACCCGAAGGCGTTCACCGAGGAGGTCGCCCGCCTGGTGTTCCTGCACCTGCGTTTCCACGGTTACGGCAAGGGTCAGTGGACCGATTCGGCCGTGCGTCGCTATGTCACCGACGCCGACGACCTGCTCGATCGCCTGCACAAGCTGGTGCGCGCCGACTGCACCACCCGCAACAAGCGTCGCGCCGCCGCCCTGCGGTCGACCTATGACGAGCTGGAAACGCGCATCGCGGTCCTGCGCGAGCAGGAGGATCTGGCCCGGGTGCGCCCGGATCTGGACGGCAACGCGATCATGGAACTGCTCGGCCTGCCGCCGGGTCCGCAGGTGGGTAAGGCATGGAAGTTCCTGAAGGATCTGCGCCTGGACCGTGGCCCGATGACCCACGAGGAGGCCGAGCAGGCCCTGCGGGAGTGGTGGGCGGCCGAGCAGGCCTGATCAGAACACGATCAGCGTGGTCCCCGCGATGATCGCGTCCCTGATCTGGGTCAGGTCGAACGAGCCGGTGGTCTCGGGCAGTTCGAGCCGGAACTTCACCACGTCCCCGCGTCGGTGCGCGTAGGAGATGCTCGCCCGGTTGGGCAGGTCGTCGAGCAGCAGCGCGGGCGCGGGCACGGCCCGCTTGGGTAGTCGGATGCCGTACCAACTGGCCTTGCGAATGTCGATGTCGAGCAGGTTGTCGTAGACCTGCGCGTCCACGATCGCGCTCATCTTGCGGGTGCGGTGCGCGGCGACGATGCGCCCGTGCGCGTCCAGGCGCACCCGCCAGTCCAGGTTCTGGGCGTCGACCCACTCCACCAGCGCGCCGACGCTGATCGTGCCCTCGATGTCGAGCTGTTGGACGCGCACCTTGGTCGGCACCCCGGGAATAAGCCGCACCCCGTGCGCGATCACGGTGACCGTTTCGAACGGATGCGAGTCCCACACCAGGTCCGAGAGCACCGTTTTGGACTGGAAGTGCGCGCCGCGCCTGCGCACCTTGAACGTGTCGAGGGTGGCGGTGAGGTCGTGGCCGAGCAGCGTGGCGTCGACTTCCTGCCCGCCGAAGCGGCTGAGGATGCCTTCACTGAGCACGGTCATCAGCACGTCGGGCATGAGCGCGGTGATCGTGCCGGAGCCGAGATCGGCCACCGGATCGGCCCAGGACGTGGTGAAACCGAGCCACTGGTCGATCCATGACGGGTCGAGCAGACGCTTGCCGATATCGAACGCGCCCGCCAGTGACCAGGACTTCGGGTCGAAATACGTGGCCATGATGCTCCGAGCGTACTTGGCCGAGGTCGCGGAAACCATGAGTTGTGGTGTGCTGGGGAGACTTCACGATCCCGAAAGACCGGAGGGCAGCACGTGCCGCTGGACCTGAACAGTGACCTCGGCGAGGGTTTCGGCCCGTGGCGCATGGGCGAGGACGAGGCCATGCTCGACATCGTGACCAGCGCGAACATCGCGTGTGGTTTCCACGCGGGCGATCCGTCGATCATGCGCCGCACCTGCGAATCGGCCGTGGCCAAGGGTGTGCGGATCGGCGCGCATGTCGGCTATCGCGATCTGGTCGGTTTCGGGCGCCGCGATATCGCCATCGCCCCGGCCGACCTGCGCGATGAGGTGCTGTATCAGATCGGCGCGCTGCAAGCCTTCGCCCGAGCCGCCGGCGACCGGGTCCGCTACGTGAAACCGCACGGCGCCCTCTATCACGCGGCCGCCCGCGACCGTCTGCTCGCCGAAGCCCTGGTCGCGGCGGTTTTCGAGGCCGATCCGACCCTGGCGCTGCTCGGTCCGGCGGGTACCGAATTGGACCGGGCCGCACAGCGCGTGCGTTTCGTCGGTGAGGGATTCGCCGACCGGGCCTACACTGCGACAGGTTCGTTGGCCCCGCGCGGTGTTGCCGGGGCGGTGCTGCCGCCCGACGACGCCGTCGCGCAGGCGACATCTCTTGCGCTGTCGGGGACCGCGCGTACCGTAGACGGTCCCGGGACGGTCGCCGTGTCCGTGGCCAGCGTGTGCGTCCACGGCGATTCTCCGGCGGCCGTGCAGATGGCCCGCCGGATTCGGGGGGCGCTCGACGAAGCCGGAATACCGGTGGAGCCGTTCAGCTGAGGGGTGGGAGGCACGATGAAGACTGATTGGAACGCACGGATCCGACCGGCGGGCGACCGCGCGATGCTCATCACGCTCGATGACTCGCGCCCGGTGCAGCGCCTGGCTTCGGCGTTGCGCGTGCACGCCATCGCCGGCGTCGAGGATGTGCTGCCCGCGGCGGAAACGGTGCTGGTCACCATGCATTCGGTCACCTACGGCACGCAGGTGCGCCGCGAGTTGGTCGCGCTGCTCGATCGTCTCGACCAGGAATTGCCGGGTCCCGATGTTTCCCGTGGAACAGTGCCCGATCCCGAAGCGGTGCTGGAGATCCCGGTCCGCTACGACGGCGCCGACCTGCCCGCGGTGGCCGAGCTGCTCGGGCTCACGGTCGCCGAGGTCATCGCGGCGCATACCGGCACGGTCTGGCAGTGCGCGTTCGTTGGTTTCGCGCCCGGTTTCGGCTATCTCACCTCGCCCGACGGCAGGCTCACGGTGCCGCGTCGCGCGGTCGCCCGCACGGCCATTCCGGCGGGTTCGGTGGCCCTGGCGGGTGGTTACTCGGCGGTGTATCCGCGCGGCACGCCGGGCGGATGGCAGCTGATCGGCAGTACCGATCTGCGAATGTGGGTGGTGGACCGTGATCCACCCGCGCTGGTGCGGGCGGGTTCGGCGATCAGGTTCGTCGCGTCCGAGGATTAGCCGCTTCGGCGGGACACGCAATGGCTGCTCAACGATGCGCCGCCTCGACAGCGAATCGGGGAGAGATCGCATGCTGATCTTTATCGAGCGGGTGGGACCGCTGGCGACGGTGCAGGACCTGGGCCGCCAGGGTTGGTTCGATTCCGGCGTCGGACAGGCGGGTGCGGCCGATCGCGGTTCGCTGCGGTTGGCCAATCGCCTGGTCGGCAACCCGGAGGACTTCGCGGCCATCGAGGTGCTGCTGGGCGGGTTGGTGTTGCGCGCCGACGGGCACCTCACCGTGGCCGTCACCGGCGCCCCCGCCCCCGCGCTGATCGACGGCACCCCGGTCGGCCACGCCAGTGTGCTGGAACTGAACGAGGGTCAGGTCCTCGAACTCGGCCTGGCCACCAGCGGCTTACGCAGCTATGTGGCGATTCGCGGCGGGATCGATGTGGCGAAGGTGTTGGGCTCGCGCAGCCGCGACACCCTGTCCGGGATCGGTCCCGACCCGCTGGTGGCGGGCATGCAGGTGGCGATCGGTCCGCCGCCGCGCACCCTGCCGACCGTCGAATTCGCGCCGGTCCCCCTCCCCCCGGATGTGCTCGAGGTCCGTGCGTGTCCCGGCCCCCGCGCCGATTGGTTCACCGATCCCGGTCAGCTGTTCCGCGGTTCGTGGGTGGTCACCGCCGATACCGACCGGGTCGGCGCGCGCCTGGACCGGCTCGACGGGCCACCGCTGGTGCGCTCGATCGCGCGGGAACTGCCCTCGGAGGGGGTCGCGCTCGGGTCGGTGCAGGTGCCGCCGAACGGTCAACCGGTGGTCTTCCTCGCCGATCACCCGATCACCGGCGGTTATCCGGTGATCGCGGTCGTGCTCGACGCCGATGTCGACCGGGTCGCCCAGGCGCGTCCCGGCGAGCGGCTGAAATTCGTGATCAGCGCGGCGGATTCAGGCGCGCGTGCATGAGGTACACGTTGTAGCTGTCCCACGCCGAGATCGTGAAGTACAGGTCGTGCGCCGTCGACCAGGGGTGGATGAACCCGCCGTAGGCCTTCGGGTACATCTCGGTCGACACCAGCGGCACCGTCGAGGTCCACGCGCCCTGCGGTTCGGCCGCTGTGCGCAACACGATCTGGTTCGCTATCGCGTCGAGGTACACCATCTGCCACTGGCCGCTGTCGGCGTCGAAGCGCACGGACAGCTCACTGGCCGTGCCCGCCACCAGCGGCGTCGCCGAATTCTCCGCCGCGGGCGCCCAGTTGCCGTTCACCCAGTACTGGTAGGCCGTCTTGTTGAGCACATCGGCCGCGCGCACCCTGGCCAGGCCGATCACGCCGATGCGCCCGTTGGGGGTGCCGAACATGTACACGTACTCGCCGTGCGGCACCATCGCCGCCACCTGGAAGCGTCCGAGGCCGAACATGTTCTCCCAGCGGGCGTGTTGATCTTTGGTCCAGGTCTGGCCGCCGTCGTCGGAGTAGGCCAGGCCGCCGTAGTTGGTCAGCCACATGCCGGGGATCTTCGACCAGTGGTTCACCGACATGTAGCTCATGAATTGCCGTGTGCCGAGGGCGAATCCCGAGGTCGGGATGGTGGTGGTCTCCCAGTTCTTGATCTTGCGGCTGCCGAGCAGTTCGGCGGCGTGGCACGGGCTGTCCTGGACCATCGACTCGATGGTGATGCCGTCGTGCAGGTCCCGGTCGGTGCTGAAGGCGAGCGCGTTGGAACGCCAGTCGGCGGTGTCGGAGCCCGCGCCGCCGTAGACCCAGCCCTCGCCGAAGGTGTCGCCGAAAACCATGGCCACCCTGCCCGGTTCGGTCTCCCAGAACAGGCCGAGGTCGGTGCCGTCGACCTGCCAGCGCATATCGGTGCGGTTGGTCGAGCCGGGCCCGGTGACCTGCTCGACCAGGCGCACGGATTCCACCTGCGCGGGCGCGACCGGCGCGGCGACCGGTCCGGCCTCGGCCGGTCGGATCACCGGTGCGGGCGCTTGCTGGGCGGGCTCGCCCTCGCCGCCGGGCACCGGGATCGGAATGGGTTCGATCTCGGGCTGGATCCTGATGCGCGGCACGGCGATCGCCGACCCGGTGGAGGTGGTCTCGTCGGTGGTCGCCGGTTCGGGTTCGGGGGTGTCGCGCACCGTCGGGCACGGATTGCGGCACGGGTCGGCGGGCAACGGCACCTGGGCGACCCGGGTCTGGTCGTGCGGCGGATCGGGCACCGGCACCGGCGTCAGCTGCGGCACCCAGACCGGGATGTCGATGCTGGGCGGCAGCGGGGGCGCGGGCGGCGCGGCCGGATCGGGCAGGCGGTTGACCGGGTCGAATCCTGTTTCGCCGCACAGGTTCACCGGCGGCGGCTGCCACGGCAGCGGCGCGGCGTGGGCGGGAACGGCCAGGAGCGCGGTGAGCGCCACGGCCACGGTGACAGTCGCGTGCGAGACCGGTTGTGCGCGCATTCGTCTCCCGAATCAGGGTTATCGAGCCGCCGGCGGATCCCCGGCGAACTCGTGCGAATTTACCGGAACCGAATGCGTTCGCGGTGCGTCCAAACAGATGTGAGCGACATCGAGTACGTCTTCGGGATCGGTGACGGCATCGCCGGGCACTGGTATGGCCACGGCCTGGCCGACACGAGCGTGGCCGACGCACTGTGGATCGATTACGACGCCGGGATCGAGGATGCGCCGTGGCCGACGGGCGTGTCGCTCGACGACGACATCCCCGACATTCCGCTGGCCACGGTCGATTACCGGAAGGTGTTGGCGCAGGAGCCGGTCAAGCCACCCTGGCACGACGGGAATTGAGCAGCACGGCCGCGATGCCGAGCGCGTACACGCCCGCCCCCGCCAGCACCACCCCGATCGATCGACCGTCGGCCGGGATCACCAGTGCGGTCACCGCGATCGCCGCGACGAACGAGATGTTGAAAACCGTGTCCTGCAGGGCGAATACCTGTCCGCGCTGATCGTCGTCGATGTCGATCTGCATGCTCGCGTCGCCGGTCAGTTTGATGGTCTGGCCGGCCAACCCGAGTCCGAACGCGCCGAACAGCAGCAGCCGGTGCGCGTTGTCGACGCCGGTTCCGGTGGCGAGCGCGATCGGGGTCACCAGGGTGAGCTGCACGATCACGGCGGTGACCAGTCCGAGCAGCACCGTGCGCGGTCGGCCCAGGCGTGGGATCAGAACGGGCGCGAGGATCGCCGCGATCAGCATGCCCGCCGCCGCGAAGCCGATCGCGACGCCGAATCCGACCAGTCCGCCGCTCATGTCGGTGTCCTGGCCGGGTTGGCGCAGTACCAGCACCATGATCAGCGTGTTCATGCCGAACACCACGCGGTGCGCGCCGATGCCGATCATCGCCGTGGTCACCTGCGCGCTGTGCCAGACCGCTCGCGCGCCGGTGCGCAGGCCGGTCGCGATGGCGTGCACGGTGCTCTCGGTCGCGGCCGAGCCCCGATCGGGTCCGAGCACGTGCGGCCGGAACCCGAGGGTCAGCACCGCGCCGACCACCGAGCCGATGCCCGAGAGCGCCACCGCCACCGCCGAGGCCGCGTCGCCCGCGCCGATCAGCGCGATCACCGCCACCGAGGCCGCCGCGCCGATCCCGGCGCACACCGAGGCCACCGTCGCCAGCACCGAGTTCATCGGCACCAACCAGCGTTGTTCGAGCACCCGAGGCAGCGCCGCCGACACCCCCGCCAGCACGAACCGGCTGATTCCCACCGTGGCCAGCGCGAGCACCAGCAGCAGCGTCTCCCCCGCCCCCGCGAACAACGCGATCGCCGCGGCCGCGATCAGCACCGCCCGCGCGATGCTCGCGACCAGCAGCACCCCGCGCCGATCCCACCGGTCCAGCAGCGCGCCCGCGTACGGTCCGAGGATCGAATACGGCAGCAGCAGCACCGCGAATCCGGCGGCGATGGCCAGCGGATCGGTTTCGCGTTCGGGGTTGAACAGGATCGCCCCCGACAGCGCCGCCTGGAACATGCCGTCGCCGAATTGCGCGGCCAGCCGCAGCAGGGCCAGGCGCGGCATCTGCGGATTTCGCCGGAAAACGCCGCGCGACTCGCGCAGCAGTTGCCGCATCGTGGTCGGCTGCTCAGCTGCCGCATGCGAGCCGTCCGGGGGATGCGTCGACACCGCCATGACCCTAGTGCCACCGATCGGTGCCAGAATCGAAGGGTGACGCCCACATCACCGCCTGCTCCCCCGCGGATCGAACTCCACCGCGGTGGCGACCGGATGAAGACGCGGATCCCCTGGTTGGACTCGAAGCACTCGTTCTCCTTCGGCGAGCACTACGACCCCGACAACACCCACCACGGCCTGCTGCTGGTGAGCAACGAGGACGTGGTGCTGCCCGGCGAGGGTTTCGACACCCACCCGCACCGGGACATGGAGATCGTCACCTGGGTGCTCGGCGGCAGTCTCGTGCATCAGGATTCGCTGGGGCACAACGGTGTCATCTATCCGGGTCTGGCCCAGCGGATGAGCGCAGGCACCGGCATTCTGCACTCGGAGAAGAACGATTCGTGGCGGCTGGACGGAAATACCCACGACGAGCCGGTGCATTTCGTGCAGATGTGGGTGGTGCCCGATGAGCCCGGCGTGGATCCGGGCTATCAGCAATTGGAGATCGACGACGAACTCGCGCGCGGTGAACTGGTGACCGTGGCGTCTGGTCTGCCGCGCTATCGCGACCGCACCGCCATCGCGATCAATTCCTCGCACGCGGCCATGCACGTGGCCCGCTTGGCCGCCGACAGTCCCGCTTTCACCCTGCCGGACGCGCCCTACCTGCATGTTTTCGTGGCGCGCGGCGAGGTCGATGTGGAGGGTCTGGGCACCTTGTCGCAGGGCGATGCCGTGCGGTTGACCCGGTCAGGTGGGCAGTCGGTGCGTGCGCACGGCGCGGCCGAGGTGTTGGTCTGGGAGATGCACGCGCGCCTGGGCGGGTGAGTTCAGGCCGAGCCGGTGGTGCTGCGCAGCAGGGTCGAGGACCTGGCGTTGGTGCGGGTGGCGGCGACGATCTGCGCGAAATCGGGGCGGAAGTCGCCGTCGGGGGCCTGCATCCAGGTGCGGTAGCCGCTGCGTTCGTCGGCCGGGGAGGGCAGGACGATATCGCTGCCCGGCAATGCCACCGAGGCGCAGACCCGGAACAGTTCGGCGAACAGTTCGGTGTCGAGATAGGAATTGTCGACCGGTCCGGTGAGGAAGGTCCAGCGGCCCGAGCGGGGGTGGGCGATGATCGGCCCGCAGCGTAGGCCGCGGGTGGTGAGCAGCCCGCGCACGCGTTCGCCCAGCGTCGATGGCATCACCACCGCGCCGACCGCGCCGATCTCGAGCACGATGCGCCCGAGGTTGGCGTCGACGACGCCGTAGAGCCCGTGGTGTTTTCGATAGTGGCGACAGCGTGCCAGTGCGTCCTGGGTGACCGAGAATTCCTCGGCCGCCGTGAACCCGCCCTTATCCTCGTCAGTGCGCAACGTGCTCATCACGACCTCGTCTCTGTCGACGCTGGACTCGGATGTAGCTGTGAATTCGCTCGATCGGGGAAATCTCGGGGAGCGCTGTACCGTCACGAGCGGATGGCGCAGGAAACTTTTTCATAACGGCAGGTTGTGAGGGAAAATCACCGTTCTATACAGCCTAGTGCCGCACAACCGTGCTGACAATAGTCAGTAGCTGGCGTGTCGAGCGGCGTACGATAACGGTTTATGGCACCCGTTTCGCCGACCGTCGCGCGGTGGGAACTCGTGCTGCGTCTGCGCGATCTGCGCGAGCAGCGCGGCTTCGATTCGGCCGGATTCGCCCGCCGCGTCGGCTTCACTCCCGCCAACTGGTCGCACGTGGAGAAGGGTCGCCGGGTGCTCACCCGCACCACTATCGAACCGGTGCTCGACCTGCTTGATGTGGGGCTCGAGGAACGGCGCGAGATGCTCGAATTGCTGGAGGCGAGCAAGGATCGGGGCTGGTGGGCGACCACGTCCGCCGCGCTCATCGGCCCGGAGTTGCAGCGGTTGTACGGCATGGAGGCCGGCGCGCGCAGTATCCGCAGCTACGACAGTCTGATCGTGCCCGGCCTGTTGCAGACCGAGGCGTACGCGCGGGCGCTGATCAGCGCCGATGTGATGATCCGCCCCGTCCAAGTAGACCAATTAGTCTCGATCAGGCTGCGCCGCCAGGAGCGTTTACGCGAACCCGACCCCCTCGAACTCACCGCCGTGCTCGGCGAAGCCACCCTGCGCCAGCAGACCGGCGGCCCCGAGGTCCTGCGCGACCAGCTCCGCCACCTGGTCGCCCTCGTCCGCGAACTCGACACCGTGGACGTGCGCGTCATCCCCTTCACCGCCCCCGAGGGCGCCGTACTCGGCGGTTCCAGCTTCCACCTCCTCGACTTCGCAAGCGACCAGCTACCGACCTTCGCGTGGGCCGAGAGCGCCGTCTTCGGCGGCCACGTCGACGACGCCGACCAGGTCCGCGATCTCGACTTCGCCTACGTCCGCGCCCGCGAACAATCCCTGTCCCGCACCGATTCTCTGGCCCTGATCAGTGACTATGCGAGCGTGTAGAATTCGACCCATGTCCGCCACCGCTCGACCTCACCCGGCCGACAACGGCTGGTTCACTTCCTCGTACTCCAACAACGGCAACCAATGCGTCGAAGTCCGCTTCACGGAAAACGCCGTCCAGATACGAGACAGCAAGTTCCGCCGCACCCAGGCAACCGCCCCCCAACCCGTCATCACCGTCCCCATCCCGGTCTGGATGGCCTTCCTCGCCGCCCTCCGAACCACCACCCCCCACCCCACCCTGATAGCCACCACCACCCCCGACGGCTCAACCACCCTGCACCACAACCGAGTAACCCTCCACTTCACCGCCCCCGAATGGACAGCCTTCCTGTCCGGCGTCCACGCCGACGAATTCGCCTGCGCGTAGTCGGTACCGATCGTCGGCGTGCGCACGCCGATGTTTGGGCATACTGGAGCGCGTGACTTCGGATCTGAGCAGCCCCTCCGGTATCGATCTGTCCTTCCGTAACGAGGATGTGCGGGTGCAGGACGATCTGTTCGCGCATGTCAACGGGCAGTGGTTGGCCGGGTATGAGATACCGGCGGATCGGGCGGTCGACGGGGCGTTTCGCACGTTGTACGACCAGGCCGAGCTCGATGTGCAGGCGATCATCCAGGACAGTGCGGCGGGGGCGGCCGATGATGCCGACGCGCGCAAGATCGGGGATCTGTACTCGAGTTTCATGGCGACCGATGTGGTGGCGGCGGCGGGGTTGGTGCCGGTGGCCGACGAGTTGCGCGCGATCGCCGAGGTTGCCGACGCGAGTGCGTTCGCGGGTCTGCTCGGTCGGTTGCAGCGCACCGGGGTTCGGGGGGCGGTGGCGTATTACGTCGACACCGACGACAAGAACTCCACCCGGTACCTCGTGCACGCGACCCAGTCCGGGCTCGGTCTGCCCGACGAGTCCTACTATCGCGCAGAGGAATTCGCGCCCATCCGCGAGGCGTACATCGCGCACATCACCAAGATGTTCACCATCGCGGCCGCCGATGCTTCGCTGGAAGGTCTGGTTCCCACCGATCCGGCCGAGGCCGCGCAGCGCGTGTTCGAGCTGGAAACCACGCTCGCCGCGGGACATTGGGATGTGGTCCGGCGTCGCGATGCCGAGAAGAGCTACAACCTCACCACTTTCGCCGACCTCATCACCGAGAATCCCGAATTCGACTGGGCGGCATGGGTAGACGGCATCGCCGAAGGACTCGACCGCGACGGCGCCGACCTGTTCGCCGAACTCGTGGTCCGCCAGCCCGACTACCTGCGCGCCTTCGCCACCGCGTGGGCCGAAGTGCCGCAGGCGGATTGGCAGGCGTGGGCGGCATGGCAGGTCCTGCACGCCCGCGCCGGATTCCTGACCGACGAGCTCGTCGAGGAGAACTTCGACTTCTACGGCCGCACGCTCACCGGCGCGCAGGAGAACCGCGAACGCTGGAAGCGCGGCGTGTCGCTGGTACAGGAGTTGCTGGGCGAGGCCGTCGGCAAACTGTATGTGGCACGGCACTTTCCGCCGCAGGCCAAGGAACGCATGGTCGAACTGGTCGCCAACCTGCAGGAGGCCTACCGCCGCAATATCGCCGAGCTCGAGTGGATGGGCGCCGACACCCGCGCGGCCGCGCTGACCAAGCTGGAGAAGTTCACCCCCAAGATCGGCTACCCCGACACCTGGCGCGACTACTCCGCCGTCGAGATCGACGCGGGCGACCTGGTCGGCAACTATCGCCGCGGCCACGCCGCCGATCACGACCGTGACCTGGGCAAACTGGGTGGTGAGGTGGATCGCGGCGAGTGGTTCATGACCCCGCAGACCGTGAACGCCTACTACAACCCCGGCATGAACGAGATCGTGTTCCCCGCCGCGATCCTGCAGCCGCCGTTCTTCGACATGAACGCCGACGACGCCGCCAACTACGGCGGCATCGGCGCGGTGATCGGCCACGAGATCGGCCACGGTTTCGACGATCAGGGCGCCAAGTACGACGGCGACGGCAACATGCAGGACTGGTGGACCGACGAGGATCGCGCCGAGTTCGGTAAGCGCACGAAGGCCCTGATCGACCAGTACGACGTGCTCTCCCCCGCCGAGTTGGCCGACGAGCACACCGTCAACGGCGAGTTCACCATCGGCGAGAACATCGGCGACCTGGGTGGTTTGTCGATCGCGCTGGCCGCCTACAAGATCTCCCTCGACGGCGCCGAGCCCCCTGTCATCGACGGTCTCACCGGCCTGCAGCGCGTGTTCTACGGGTGGGCGCAGGTGTGGCGCACGAAGGCGCGCCAGGAGGAGGCGATCCGCCGCCTCGCCGTCGACCCGCACTCCCCGCCGGAGTTCCGCTGCAACGCGGTGGTCCGCAATATCGACAGCTTCTACGAGGCTTTCGACGTCACCCCCGACGATGCCCTGTTCCTCGAACCCGAAGCGCGAGTGACGATCTGGTGATGTGCGCGCCGACCCTGCCGACGCGTCGGTAGGGTCGGACCACGTTGTCCGTGAAGGGGGTAGGTCAGTGCGTTATGAGCAGGTAGCCGACGAGGTGTTCGTCATCCGCGGCACCGACGTGAACATGTTCCTCCTGCGCGAGGGCCGCGACCTCACCCTGATCGACGCGGGTTGGTACGGCGACGCCGGAATCATCGAGCACACCGTCGAGGCGCTGGGCCACAAACCCCAGGACATCCAAGCCGCCCTGCTCACCCACGCCCACCTCGACCACGTCGGCGCCCTCAACCACCTCCACACCCGCTACGGCATCCCCGCCTACACCAGCCCCACCGAGGTAGGCCACGCCAAGGGCGAATTCCACGAATCCGCAACACCTTTGGATGTCATCAAACGCCTGGGCGACTACTCCACCTGCTGCTGGGCCCTCCGCATCACCCGCGCGGGCGGCCTCCGCAAAAACCCGGTCCCCCACATCCACCCCTTCCCCACCGAAGGCCCCCTCGACCTCCCCGGCGCCCCCACCCCCATCCCCACCCCCGGCCACACCTCCGGCCACTCCGCCTTCCACCTCCCCCAAGCAGGCGCAATAGCCACCGGCGACACCCTCGTCACCGCCCACCCCACCTCCAAACACCAAGGCCCCCAACTACTCCCCCGCTTCTTCAACCACAACACCGAAGAAACCCTCGCGGCCCTCACGCCCCTGGCCCTCCTCCCCGCCGACCTCCTTCTCCCCGGCCACGGCCCCACCTTCTCCCAGCCAATTGCCGATGTCGTAGCAGCAGCCACCACCCACGCCACTACTCTCACCTAATCGGGTCTGTCAAGATAACGGTGTAACTTGTTGTCAGACTTCTAATCTCGGTTAGCGGTCAAGCGTCCGTCGAAGGCGATGTCGAACGCGTTGAGTGCCGCTTTCCACCGCATCACCCACTTCCGCTGACCCGTGCCGGTCGGGTCGAGACTCATGATCGCCATGTAGATGCATTTGAGCGCGGCTTGCTCGTTCGGGAAGTGCCCACGAGCACGCACGGCCTTGCGGATACGGGCGTTGACCGACTCGATCGCGTTGGTCGTGCAGACGACTTTGCGGATCTCGACATCGAAGGCAAGGAACGGGGTGAACTCGGCCCACGCGTTCTCCCACATCCGCACGATCGCCGGATACTTGGTGCCCCACACCTCGACGAACTCGTAAAACCGTTCCAGCGCTGCTGATTCCGTCGGCGCGGTATACACCGGCTTCAATGCTTTGGCGATCGCGTCCCAGTCCTGGCGTCCCGCGTAGCGAAACGACGCGCGCAGCAGATGCACCACGCAGGTTTGCACCACCGTGGCCGGCCATACCTGGTTGATCGCGTCAGGGAAGCCTTTGAGCCCGTCGCACACGCACATCAGCACGTCTTCGACGCCGCGGTTACGCAGCTCGGTCAGCACCTGCAACCAGAATTTCGCCCCTTCACCTCCGTCGCCGGCCCACAAGCCGAGGATGTCGCGGCGGCCTTCGACGGTGACCGCCAACGCCACATAGATCGGCCGGTTGGCGACTTTGCCGTCACGGATTTTGACGTGGATCGCGTCGAGGAACACGACGGGATAGACCGGGTCCAGGGGCCGGTTCTGCCATTCGGTCATCCCGTCGATGACTTTGTCGGTGATCGTGGTGATGGTCTGTTTGGACACCTCCACGCCATACACCTGTTGCAGGTGAGCGCAGATTTCTCCGTGGGTCAGGCCCTTCGCCGACAGTGATAACACCATGTTCTCGACCCCTTCGAGGCGGCGTTGGCGTTTACGCACCAGTTGCGGCTCGAAACTGCCGTCACGGTCGCGAGGTACGTCGATCTCGACCGGGCCGACATCGGTGACCACGGTCTTGGATCGGGTTCCGTTGCGGGAGTTCCCGGTTCCCCGTCCCGCGGGGTCGCTGTGTTCGTAGCCGAGGTGGTCGGTGATCTCGCCTTCGAGTGCGGACTCGACGACCAGTTTGGTCAATTGCGCCAGCAGCCCGCCTTCGCCGGTGAGTTGCAGCCCGCTATCGCGGGCTTGGGCCACCAGCTGCCCGACCAGGTCGGCATCGACTACCGAGTCGCGTTCCTTACGTTTCGCCACCTCGCCAGTATCGGCCAGGTCGGCCAACATCACATCAGTCATGAAGTGCTACTCCTTGTTTGGAGTTACACCCTTGTTCTTACAGTCCCACCTAATCCGAGTATCGGGTTGTGATGGGGACGAGGTCACAGGGATACGGAGGACGAAGTGCCCGAAACTGTTGACGCAGCAGCCGTTCGCAAATTTTCTGGGACGTATTGGTTGGTATCGTTCGTGGTCAGCGCCCTGGCAACCCTCGCCGGTGGAGCGCTGGTAGCCAATTCATGGGCCACTTGCGAAGTCGGTGTGAACGTTGGCTCGAGCACTATTGGACTGGCATTATTCGACCTGCCGCTTGTTTTCTTTCCATTGTTCGCGGCATGGCTCCTGATATTGCGATCCACTCTCCGTCAGGGGCAATGGTCTCGTGCAGGTGGAGTTATTTTCGCAATCCTGGTGTCACTGTTCGCAGTTTGGTTGATCTTTTCGTGGCGGCACAATCCCGGCGGCCACTACCCGGCGCCGATCTGTCCACCGGACAATGTTCCGCCGTGGTGGCCATCATGGATTCCTGTGTAGGAGCCACCGACCGCACACTGGGCGGCGGGAGATCAGGTGCTGCTCAGCGCAGGATGTCGGTGAGTGAGTTCGCGCTACCGGCTGTTGTTCTCCTGGTCGAACACGGCAGAGATGGACCGCGAGAGCCTGGACTGCCGGCACCCAAGGCAATGTGACCATCTACGCCCCGTGAGTGCGACCGCCGTGCTCACGGGGCGTTTCCGGCGGTTTTCAGCGAAGGACTTCGACTACTGAGTCGGCGGTGAGGATGCGGTCGCACCAGGTGCGCAGTTGTTCCATGGGGGCGTGCTCGACGCGGGCGCGGTCGCTGGCTTCGAGGGTGCCGAACTTGAGCGTGAGCAGCGAAATCAGCGTTTCTGACACACCCTCGGTCCGGCCTTCGGTTCGGCCTTCGGTCCGGCCCTCGTTGCGGAGGGTTTCGGCGATTGTCACGATGATCTCCTCTGCCTTGGGGCCGAGTTTGCTGGTCAGCGGTTGCAGGCTGGTGTGGTCGCCTTGTTTGAGTGTGAACAGGTAGTTGAAGGCCTGGGCGAGCAGTCGTGCGCCGTCTGGGCTGTGCAGGATCTGCTCGAACAGGTCGACATTGGCCATCATATCGGAGACGACGTCGGGATTGCGGCCGACGATTTTCTGCATGAACAGCATCAACATCAGTGGTTCGTTGAGGGGGCGGGCGCGCAGCTGGTCGATGGTCAGGGGTGAAACATCGTCGACCAGGTATTCGAAGTGCGGGATCACGCTGGTGAGCAGCGTGCGGGTGGGGTCGTCGGCCTTGATGAGATCGGCGAATTGAGTGGGTGCCGTCCACCGGCGTCGACTGCGGGAGCTGTGGACGATGAGCGGGATGATGGCGGGCAGGGTGGTGGCGCGTGGGTGGTCGTCGAGGTAGCGGCGCCAGATGTGGACCATGTAACTGAGGAGCCGGTAGGCCATGAGCGGGTCGTTCTTGGTTTGGTGCTCGATGAGGATGTAGATGTAGGCGGGGCGCTGGTTGAGGGTGGTCTTGTACAGGATGTCGCCGTATTCGGCGCGCTGGTCCTCGGTGATGAAGCTGGTCGATTCCAGGCGCAGGTTGTCGAGGTCGAGGTGGGCGACGAGTTCGGGGTCGAGGATGTCGCGGAGTTCGCTGGCGGCGTTGGCGGGGTGGGAAAGTACTTCGCGGGCGTAGATGTCGTGGCTGTTGAACGTACCTTTCGGCATTGTTGAAAACTCCTGTCTCGCAATGGTTGTGGTAGATCCGCTGGGAGGGAAGGGAAGTGGCGGGAGGGCAGGGGTACCCCAGTACCGCGGGTACTAGGTGCGCCCGGATGGGTCCGCCGGTCAGTCGGTCGTTTCGTCTCGGTTGGTTCGCACAGGACGCCGGGTATTGGTCGGCCGGTCCTCGGGACTGGGGTGTTGGGCAGAGTCCTGCCGTTGGACGCAGTGCGCGGGGAACCCGGGTGTCGTCCGACGGCCGTCCCGCGACCACGCGGGAGCGCTCCGAGTCCGCCTTTACGCGCGGCTCTGCCTCATCGGAATTGGCGCAGTTGCCCCTCTGACGGGCGACGACTGCGCGGGTGAGGCGCATCGCCCGTGGTGCTCGCTCGGGCGCACAGCGGCAAGCGGGGGAAGGTGGCTGAATAGCCGAATGCGGTAGGCTTCTCGCCTACGGCGTCGGACTGGTGTCTCAGTTCCTCGCCCAGGGCCTCACGGGAGTTGCTACCTCCTGTGGGGCCTGACTTGTGCTGCGAGAGTAACACATTGGCTAACGGGGGATTTCGGCGATCGTCGCAGCTCGGTGGCGTGCTTCGCGCAGGTCAGCCCGCGAAGAGATCAGCGGCGACTTTTCCCGGGGTTCCTCACGGCTATAGCTTGTGCACACCAAAGTATAGTAAGTGCACGGTTGCTGTACTTTACGAACGTTTCTATGCGGCCACTGACATCCTCGCCGCGATCGGCCGTCGCACGGTGGCGGCGCTGTCCTAGCGACTGGCCGCAGATCCGGCGACGCATGAGCATGTCATGAGCATGTTGTTCTGGGGTATGGCTGTCGCGATCCAGATCAAGGATGTTCCCGAAGAGGTCCGTGACGTGCTTGCCAAGCGGGCGGCCGAGCGCGGGCAATCCACCCAGCAGTACCTGCGCGGACTCCTGGAACAGGAGTACCGCCGTGAGCGCAACAAGCGGCTGTTCGAGGATATACACATCCAGCGCGGCACGACGATGCCTGCGGACGAGATGGTGGAGTTCATCCGGAGCGGACGGGACTAGCCCGTGCTCGTTGTCGACGCGTCCGCGATGTGCGCGGCCCTGTTGTGGCAGAACGAGTTCGGACAGCGCGCGAGACTCGAACTCGGCAAAGACACCGACTGGGTCGCCCCGTCCCACCTTCCGCTCGAGGTCGTCCGAACGCTTCGCAAGGCCGTGCTCTCGCGGTATACCAGCCAGGACGACGCGAACGAGGCATTCCGCGCACTCGCGTATTCAGGCATCGAGTACATCGGCGTGGACAGCGCCCTCTTGGCGCGAATGTGGGCGCTGAGCCACAACGTGTCCTCCTACGACGCGGCCTACCTGGTGGTGGCCGCCGAGAACGAGTCGCCGCTGGTGACCTGCGATGTGCGGCTCGCCGAAGCCGCCGAACAAGCCAAGGTCGATGTCGAGGTCCGGGTAGTCCGCTGAATGGTGGAGGCACTGTCCTAGCGAATCCGCAGGTCCGTTTCCGCGTCGAAGAAGAAGATTTCGTCGGGCTTGGGGCGCAGGTGCAGGGTTTGGCCGAGGGTGGTGTGGAAGCGGCGGTCTACGCGGACGACGATTTTGCCGGAGCGGGTGGACCAGTCGGTGCCCGCGCCGTGGGTGTAGACGAAGGATTCGGCGCCGAGTTCCTCGAGGAGTTCGGTGACGACGGGCAGGGAGGTGGGGTCGGTGGTGACTTCCCAGGATTCGGGGCGGATGCCGAGGACTACGCGGGGGCCGGAAGCCTTGTGTGGCAAGGGGATTCGGACGCCGTCGAGGACTGCCGCGCCGTCGACGACGGGGGCCTCGAGCAGGTTCATGCCGGGGGAGCCGATGAAGCCGGCGACGAAGGTGTTGACGGGGTTGTCGTAGAGCTCGCGGGGAGAGGCGATCTGCTGGAGGGTGCCCTCGCGCAGGACGGCGACGCGGTGGCCCATCGTCATGGCCTCGACCTGGTCGTGGGTGACGTAGACGGTGGTGGTGCCGAGGCGCTGTTGCAGGGCGGCGATCTGGGAGCGGGTCGAAACACGAAGCTTCGCATCGAGATTGGACAGCGGCTCGTCCATGCAGAAGACCTGGGGGCGGCGCACGATCGCGCGGCCCATGGCGACGCGTTGGCGTTGGCCGCCGGACAGCTTGGCGGGTTTGCGGTCGAGCAGCGGTTCGAGTTCGAGCATGGCGGCGGCCTCGCGCACGCGAACGAGCGTGTCGGACTTCGACATTCCCGCGTTGCGCAGCGCGAACCCCATGTTCTCGGCCACGGTCATGTTCGGGTACAGCGCGTAGCTCTGGAACACCATCGCCACGTCGCGCGCCCGGGGCGGCAGGTCGGTCACGTCGCGTTCGCCGATCCGAATCGTGCCTGATTCAACGGATTCCAGTCCGGCGAGCATTCGCAGGCTCGTGGACTTGCCGCAGCCGGAGGGCCCGACCAGGACCAGGAACTCGCCGTCGGCGATGTCGATGTCGAGTGCGTCGACAGCGGGGGCGTCGGCACCGGGGTAGCGGTGGGTCACACCGTCGAACTGCACTGTCGCCATGGCGAATCACTCCTACAGACACACGAATGAGAACGGGCCGGTGGCACGAGTACCACCGGCCCGCGGGTGAATTACTTGGGCAGCTTGGGCGTGATCTGCCGGTCGATGATCGCCTGCACGTCGGCGGCGACCTTGGCCAGAACCGTTGCGGGGTCGGCGTTCTGGAGGCCGATCTGCTCGTAGCCGGTGCCGATGATCTGGTCGGCGCCGGGCACGAACACGCGGGCGTAGTCCTGCGACTTGGCCACCGAGAGCTGGTCGATGGCGACCTTGGAGTTCGGGTTCTTGGCCAGGAAGTCGATCTCGGATGGGTCGGTGACCGCGGACTTGCGCACCGGCATGTAGCCCGTGTTCTGGGTGAAGTACGCGGTGTTGGCGGCGTTGGTGATGAACTCGATGAACTTGAGCGCGTTGACCTTTCGCTCATCGGAGATCCGCGAGGGCACGGCGAGGCCCGCGCCGCCGGTGGTGACGCCGGGGCCGTTGGGGTGCGGCAGGAAGGCGGTGCCGAGTTCGAAGTTGCCGGTGGAGTTCTTGAGGATGCCCTTGAGGTCGCCGGTGGAGGCGATGGTGGAGGCGGCCACGCCGGTGCCGAAATCGACCGCGATCTGCGGGCGGATGGCGGCGTACTTCTTCACGTTGATGGATTCGCGCAGGTAGGTGGCCGCCGCGATCGAGCCCGGATCGGTGAACTTGAGGGTCCACTTGTCGGAGTAGGCGCCGCCGAAGGTCCAGTTCGGGCCCTGGAAGGTCCAGCCGAGGTAGTTCTTGGCGTCACCCCAGGCGTGGGCGAACTTGTCGCCGCCGACCACGGACTGGATCTTGGGGCCCCACTCGTCGAATTCCTGCCAGGAGTTCGGGCCGCGGTCGGGCAGGCCGGCCTTCGCCCAGACGTCCTTGTTGTAGTAGAACAGCGGGGTCGAGCGGGCGTACGGCAGCGCGTAGTGCTTGCCGTCGAACAGGTAGTCGGCGGCAAGGGAGTCGACGTAGTCGTCGAGCTTCACCCCGGCGGCACCGAAGTGGCCGTCGAGCGGTTCGATGGCCTTGCTCAGCGCGTAGTTGAACCACCAGACATCCGACAGCACAACAACATCGGGCAGTTCGCCGCCGGTGAGCGCGGCGTTGAACTTCTGCGCCACCTCCTCGTAGTTCTTGCCCGCGTCGACCAGGTTCACCTTCAGGTCGGGGTGCTTGGCCTGGAACCGGTTGATCAGTTCCAGCTCCAGCTCCTTGGAGGTGCCGGGGTGGTTGGACCAGAAGGTGATGGTGCTCGCGTCACCGGAATCACCGGATCCGCCGCCGGTACCGGCGCAGGCGGTCAGTGCCAGCGCGGCGGCGGCGCCACCGGTGAGGCCGAGGAAGCCGCGGCGGTTCAGCGCCGGGAATCGTGAAGTGGACACGTGGAACTCCGTTCGAGAATCAACCTTTGACCGCACCGGAGGTGAGGCCTTTGATCATGTGACGTTGTAGGGCGAGGAAGACGAGCAGAATCGGCAGCATGGTGAGCACGGTCCCCGCCATCACCGGCCCCCAGTTGGTGACGCTGGGGTTCTCGGTGTTCTGCAGCAGGGTCAGGCCCACCGGCAGGGTGGCGACATCGGCGGAATCGGCCATGAGGAACGGCCAGAGGTATTCGTTCCACTCGTTGACCAGGGTCACCACCGCGAACGCCACCATCGTCGGGCCCGACATGGGCAGCACGACGCGGGTGAGCAGCCGCCACCAGTTGGCACCGTCCATGCGCGCCGCCTCGATCACCTCGGCGGGCAGCGACAGGAAGTGGTTGCGCATCAGGAAGGTGCCGAAGGCGACGCCGCAGAGCGGAATGATGATGCCCTGGAAGGTGTTTCGCCAGCCGAGTTGGGCGATGAAGGCGTAGTTGGAGATCACCGTGATCTGGTTGGGCACCATCAGCGCCGCGATGATCACCAGGAACACGATGTTCTTGCCGGGGAAGCGCAGGAACACCAGGCCGTAGGCGCTGAACACGCCGAGCGCGAACTTCACCGCCGAGACGATGCCGGTGACGATGAGCGAGTTGCGCAGGAAGGTCCAGAACGGGACGGTGGTGGTGGCGTGGCTGTAGTTCTCCGGATGCCAGGTGGAGGGCCAGTAGACCGCGGGCTGGGTGTAGATCTCGGAGCGATCCTTGAACGAGGTGATCAGGATCCAGAACAGCGGGACGCCGATGATGATCAGCACGCACACCATGGCCGCGTAGCCGAGCAGGGTCACCGCGCGTTCGCGTCGCTTGTACGAAAGGGTCTCAGGGCCTACATGTTTCATCGTTCGCCTCGATCCATCACACGCACCTGAACCAACGTGACCACCAGCAGGACCAGGAACATGATCGTGGCGACGGTGGCGCCGTAACCGGCCCGGAAGTTGCGGAACGACTCCTCGTACACCTGGAAGACCATGGTGGTGGTGCCGTTGCCGAGCGGGCCGCCGCGCGTCATCACGTTGATGATGTCGAAGACCTGCAGCGAGTTCAGCAGCACCGTGATCGACAGGAAGAACGTCGTCGGACGCAGTTGGGGCAGCAGGACTTTGGTGAACCGGGTCCAGCTGCTCGCGCCGTCCATCTCGGCGGCCTCGAGCAATTCCGCGCGCACGCCCTGCAGGGCGGCCAGGTAGATCACGAAGGCGTAGCCGAGGTTCTTCCAGATGTAGGTGATCGTCACCATGAACAGGGCCCAGTCGGGGTCCTGATAGAAATTCGGCACATTCTCCACACCGAGTCGGTGCGCGAGGTCTTGTACCAGACCGAAACTCGGATCGAAGATGAATTGGAAAGCCACGCCGATCGCCGCGCCCGAGATGACGAACGGCGCGAACAGCGCGGAGCGAACGACATTGCGCCCGAACAATTTACGATCCAACAGCATGGCCAGCGCGAGACCGAGCGCCATGCTCACCACGACCGCGGCCACGGTGAAGATCAGCGTATTACTGACAACTTTCCACGAATCGTCGCGTTGCCACCATTCGATGTAATTGTCGAACCCCACCGAATTGGCCACCGGGTCGGCGATGTTCCAGTCGGTGAACGATAGCCGGATGTTGTCGGCCAGTGGGCGATAGACGAACAGCGTCAGCAGCGCGAGGTTCGGGACCACCAGCACCGTGAACAGGGCATAGTCTGTCCACGGCCGTTTTCTCCCGGGGAGCACCCGCTCCGGACTCTTTCGCACCGCGGCAGCTTTACGGTGCATGGCGAACCGTCGGTTAACCCTGTCCGCCGATTTCCTGAACAACGGGCACACACTGGCGAGTACAGCAAAAACCCGAACAGTACGACCGGCAAAGATCGTATTGTTCGGGTTTTGTTCAGGCTGCGGGGTTTTCCGCTATCAGTTCCAGTCGCCCAGGCCGTCGCCGGAGCTCAGGGTGCCGCCCTGGGTGCCGGTGACCACGACCGCGTCGCCGCGGCGCGAGTTCTCCAGGAACCACTTGCCGTCGGCGGTGCTCACATTGAGGCAGCCGTGGCTGGCGTTGGAGTAGCCCTGCTGGCCGACCGACCACGGGGCGGCGTGGATGAAGATGCCGCTGTTGGACAGCCGCGTCGCGTATTCGACCTCGAGCTTGTAGCCCTCGGGGTCGGTGACGGGCACGCCGTAGGTGGACGAGTCCATCGTCATCTTCTCGAGCCGCTCCCCCACGATGTAGGTGCCGTTGGGGGTCTCGTAGCCGGGCTTGCCCAGCGAGGTCGGCATCTCGCGCACGACCTCGCCGTTGCGGGTCACCACGATCATCTTGGTGGCGTCGTCCACGGTGGCCACGAACGCGTCGCCGATGTGGAACGAGCTGGAGGTGCCGCCGGCGACCACGGTCACGTCGGTGTTGGCGGGCCAGAACTCATACGGCTTCCAGCGGACCTGCTTGCTCGAGGTCCAGTAGAAGTGGCCGGGCGCGTTGGCGCTCGAGGTGACCTTGATGGCCCGCTCGGCGGCCGCGCGGTCCTCGATCGGCTCCTTGAAGCTGATGACGATCGGCTGCGCGACGCCGACGGTCTCGCCGTCGGCGATGTTGATGTTCGGCGGCGCGAACTGGGCCACCGCGGGGGCGGGCTCGGCCACGGCGGGCGCGCTCGAGCCGGAGCCAAGGCCGAAGGGCAGGATCGGCTGTGCCTGCGCGGGCACGGCCACCAGCGCGCCGGTCGCCGCGATGGCCGCCGACAGCAGCAGGCCCCGGCGCAGCCAGTGCGATTGCTGCAGATTTGCCTCGAAGTACATAGGTTTCTCGTCCATTCCATCTCTCGTTCCGCGTGCGGCGGCGCGAGATCTACTCATTGACGCTGTGTTCAGTGACGCTTCAGGCCGCATCGGGTCTCTGTGGGGTAACGACTCCGCCAGACCCGGACCCTCCATTCCTACCCGCACCCGGTGAGCTGGTGCCAGCCACGCCGAGCAGTCATAACAGACCGGCAACTATGTGCGGCGGGTCACATAACGCCTCGTTATTCGTCGGGGCCGGGCAAACCCCGCGCTCACAGCGGCGAGTCGATCGCGGTGCGTCCGAGCAGCCGAGAAGCACATCGGTGTGACTCGTCGACACGGCGTGAGCGAGATCACGCGGTACGTGTGAAGTGGATCGCTCGATCCGGGGCGGTCGCGAGATTGCGCGGCACGGTGCGTGGCCGCACGCCGGTTCGCAGGGGTGGCTCGAGGCTCAAGCCGACCTCGGTCAGCAAGGTAGCCAGCACGATCCTGAGCTCGTAGTCGGCCAGGGTGGCGCCGATGCAGCGCCGGTGCCCGCCGCCGAACGGGGCGAACTCGAACGGGGTGGGTTTGCGGTCGAGGAAGCGGTCGGGATGGAACAGGTGCGGGGCGGGCCAGGTGCGCGGTTGGTGGTGCAGCACGCCGACGGCCAAGCCGACGGTGGCCCCGGCCGCGAGGTCGACGCCGTGCCAGCGCAGTGGTTCGCGCACGGTGCGTAAGACAATAGGAACAGGGGGGTGCAATCGCAGGGTCTCCTGGCAGACCGCGTCGAGCAGCGGCAGCCCGGTCAGTTCGGCCGGATCGGCGCCCGCGTCGGGGAGTTCGGCGAGCAGTCGGGCGAGCAGGCCGGGTTCGCGATGCAGGTGGTAGAGGGCCCAGGTGAGGGTGGTCGCGGTGGTTTCGTGGCCCGCCACCAGCAGGGTGCGCAGGTGTTCGCACAGGTCGGCGTCCGACAGCGCGGAACCGTCGTCGTAGCGAATGGCCAGCAGCAGGTCGAGCAGGTCGCCGTCGGCGGGGCCGGTGCGTCGGCGGGCGGCGATATCGGCGAGCAGCAGCGCCTCCAGGCGCGCGCGGGCGGCGGTGAAGCGCGCCCACGGGCCGAAACCGCCCATTTCCCTGCGTAATACGGGCGCCACCAGCAGCGGTGTGCTGAACGAGGCCAGGAAATCCTCGACCACGCCACCGTATTCGGGCTCCCGGTCCACCTCGGCGCCGAACACGGCCGCCAGGATCACCCGCAGGGTGATGGTGCGCGCGGCCGCGAGCGAATCGATCCGCGTCCCCAGTCGCCACGGTCCCGCTGTGCCGCCGCGGATCTCGCGCAGGGTCGCCTCCCGGATCACCGAGCCGAGTTCGCGCATCCGCGCCCCGTGCAGCGCGGGCATCACCATCGCCCGATCCGTGCGGTGGCGGGCGCCGGTGCTCAGGATCAACGAGGCCGCCCCGACCATCGGCTCGATCGGATTGGGCAGCGGCGGTTCGATCAACCCCACTGGCAATCGGAACAACTCGCGCGCCCCCTCGGCCGTTCCGGTGAACAGCACCGGCGGAAAACCGGGGAACCCGACCGCGAACGGATCGCCGCTCGCGGCGCGTCGTCGCAGGTAGCCCTCGAAATCGCGGCCCGCCGCGAGGCCGTGCAGCACCGAGAGACGCGGCGTGGCGGGCGCGGAATTCAGCGAGCTCATAGTCGTGACTACGGCGCGCGAGGCCGATCGGTTCACGCGAGTTCCGGCCGCCGGAACGAATGTGAGGATTGCGCACGGTTGGAGTCGACGCGAGTGGCTCCGGTGGTGTATTCACAGTGAGTGTTTGCAGATTTGCCATTCGGTCGGCTCGCCGGCGCGCTCGCCATCACCGTGACGGCGTTCGTCGCCACCGGCTGCGGCGGCACCATCGACGGTCACGCCCAACCGGCGATCGACGTCGTCCCCGCCACCAGCAGCGCGACCCCCACCACCAAGCCGAGCACCGGCAAGCCCACTGCGAGCAAACCCGCGCCGACCACGAGCAAGGCGGGCAAGACCGACTTCCAGGCCAATATCGGTGACTGCGTGGCACTCGGCGGCACCGTCGACGACGCCACCATCGAGAAGGCCGCCTGCGGGTCGCGCGCGTCGAACTACAAGGTCATCGGCAAGGCCAAGACCAGCAGCGGATGCGTCAGCGACCGCGACAACTACTACGCCGAGACCCTCAACGGCATCGAGACCGGCGCGCTGTGCCTCGACATCGACTGGGTCATCGGCGGCTGCCTCGACGTGGGCGGCGAGGAACCCGTGCGCATCGACTGCACCGAGGGCGGCACCGAGCCGGTGAAGGTCATCAGCATCAACAAGAACTCCGACAGCGTCGACGACTGCCCGCAGGTCGCCGACTCGGGCTTCAAGTACGAGGAACGCCACACCGTCGTCTGCGTCGAGAGCCTGTAGCCGCAGGTCTAGTTTGGAACCGTGCCCAACACGGTTCGACTGAACTCGGCCGCGGGCCGGTGGATCCTGCTGGCCACCATCCTCGGATCCTCGCTGGCGTCACTGGACGCCACCGTGGTCTCGGTGGCGTTGCCGCGCATCGGCGAATCGCTGCACACCGACGTCGCGGGATTGCAGTGGACGGTCAACGGCTACACCCTGACCCTGGCCTCGTTCATCCTGCTCGGCGGATCGCTGGGCGACCGGCTGGGCCGTCGTCGCGTCTTCGTCTGGGGCATCCTCGGATTCGGGGTCACCTCGGCACTGTGCGCGGCCGCGGTGAACATCGAGATGCTGGTCGCGGCGCGGTTGTTGCAGGGCGTGGCGGGCGCGCTGCTCACGCCGGGCA
Source organism: Nocardia lasii (assembly GCF_042658545.1). Taxonomy (NCBI): domain Bacteria; kingdom Bacillati; phylum Actinomycetota; class Actinomycetes; order Mycobacteriales; family Nocardiaceae; genus Nocardia; species Nocardia lasii. Next base: position 140,542 of record NZ_JBHSQN010000005.1, on the reverse strand, counting down.
GTCTGGCGCTGATCTCGGCCTCGATCGATCGGCGCGATCAGGGCAGTGCGATCGGGCTGTGGTCCGGGCTCGGCGGGGTGGCGGGCGCGGTCGGGCCGCTGCTCGGCGGCGGACTGATCGACCTGATCGGCTGGCGGGCCATCTTCCTGCTGAATGTGCCGTTGTCGCTGGTGGTGGCGGTGGTCGCGGTGAAGACAGTGCCGGAGAGCCGCGATCCCGACGCGCCGAGCCGCATCGACATCCCCGGCGCGGTGGTCGTGGCGCTCGCGCTCGGCGCGCTCACCCTCGGGCTCATCGACGGGCGCGGGTGGCTGGTGATCGTCGGGTTCGTCGCGCTGGGGTGTTTCGTACTGGTGGAGATCCGCAGCGCGAATCCGCTGGTCCCGCCCGCGCTGTTCAGGTCGCGGGTGTTCACGGCCGCGAATCTGGTGACGCTGCTCGTGTACGCGGCGCTCGGGGGCGTGTTCTTCCTCCTTGTCCTGCAATTGCAGCTGGTCTCGGGCTATTCGCCGATCGCCTCCGGCGCGGCCGGGCTGCCGATCACCCTGCTGATGCTGTTCCTCTCGGCACCCGCCGGTCGGTGGGCCCAGCGGCACGGGCCACGGATTCCGATGACCGTCGGCCCGCTGCTGGCCGCGGCCGGGGTGTTCGCGCTCCAGCGGATCGGGCCCGACGCCGACTATCTCACCGATGTGCTGCCCGGGGTGTTCGTGTTCGGGCTCGGTCTGTCGGTGCTGGTCGCGCCGCTGACCGGGGCCGTCCTGGCCGCCGCGCCCTCGGGGGAGGCAGGCATCGCCTCCGGGGTCAACAACGCCGTCGCCCGCACCGCGCAGCTGCTCGCCGTCGCCGCGTTGCCCGGGGTGGCGGGTCTGTCCGGCGCGTTCGGCAACCCGACCGCCTTCGCGGCGGGGTTCGACACGGCGATGCGCTGGTGCACCGGGCTGCTGCTGTTGGGCGCGGTCATCGCGGCGGTCCTGCTGCGCACCCCGCGTCGGGCGCCCGAGCCGGCGCGGGTCGACTGCCTGCCGCACTGCGCGGGCGCTTCGGGACCGGCCATCGCGCCTCGCACATAGAAAACGGGCCGCGCAGGGGAGAACCCACGCGGCCCGCTCGACATCAGGAACAGAGAGTCAGATCGGTCGATACCCCGCGCCCACGCTGCCGCGCCCGTTGAGATCGTCCATGATCGAGTTCATGTTCGTGCCCACCTCGGGGCCGAAGCAGGCCACCGCCAGGTAGGCGTTCACCATCCCCACCAGCGTGGAACCGACCACGACCGGCGCACCGGAATCGCCCTCGACCACGCACATCTGCGACCACGTCTCCATCTGCGTGGCGAACACATCGCCCCAGGCGACGCCGCAGGTATTGCCGGTGGTCCGGCCTTCCTTACACACGACCGTCGGGAACTGCGGCGGGCCGCCGATGCCGGTGATGGTCACATTGCCGATGTGGTTGACCGGGGTGATCCGGCCCGGGGTGAACTCGATGACCGCGTAGTCGAGGTCGGGATTGCTGTAGACGAACCGGCCCACCTGCCCGTAGCCGGGATCGACCTCGGCCGCGACCGTCGAGCCCGCCTCGCCGCAGTGTCCCGCCGTGAGACCGACCAGCCGGCCCGCCCCGTCGTGACCGACGGTGGTGAGGGTGCACTCGAACGCGTCGTCGATCACGATGCCGGAGCCGCCGCCGAGCACCGGGGGGCCGGGTTGCGCAGTGGCCGCGCCGGAGCCGAGCAACACGGCGCCGAGGGCGAGTGCGAGGGCGGTGGTGGCGGCCCTGGCGAGTTTGCTGAACATGTCCCTCCAGATGTCGGAAGCTCGCACGATATCAATACGTTCTGCCTATCGTGCCTGTATTCGTGCCCGGGCGCGCCCTCGCAGCGGCGCGTTTGCCCGCGCGAAAGCCGACCATTGTCATAGCGAGGCCCTATTGAAATCGTGTCGCGATACGTGGTTCGTGTCCGCCGCGTGATCTGTTCCGATAATTCGACGAGTGCCTCGTTATGAATGACAGGGTTCCGCAATATTTCTTTACCCCGACCCTTGGGGCTGGGAAACCATGCGGAGAAACGCGTTCGAACGCAATCAACAGACCAGTACAAAAACGGGCTGTATCGTCCGTCGTGGCGGAACTCATAGCCGTTTCCGACAGTGACCTCCAACTATGACAGCGCTCACATGTCGGTGGTGTGTTCTGCGCTACTCCGTAGTAAGGTGCGTCAAGCGACAAGTCGCCGGGGCGTTGAGGGTCCGGCGTCGAGAGGGGTAAAAGCAGTGCAGTCGACCGAGAGTCCGCCCACACGTTCACGAGTCAGCGAGGCTGTCGACTGGACGAAGGGCCTTTGGGACGACCACCCGAAGAAGTCCCTGGAAACCTTCGGTCGACAGATCACGATGGGTTTCGAAGCGATCACGGAGCTGATCGTCGCGATCTTCCGCAAGCGCTTTCCCTTCGACGAGTTCGTCCGACAGTGCGCGTTCATGTCCAACGTGGCCGCCGCCCCCACCCTGCTGGTCGCGATCCCGATCGCGGTGATCGTGTCGATCCAGGTCGGCGCGGTCGCGGGCCAGGTCGGTGCCACCTCGTTCATCGGCGCGGCCAACGGCCTCGGCATCATCCAGCAGGGTGCCCCACTGGTCACCTCGATCATGATCGCGGGCGCGGTCGGTTCGGCGGTCTGCGCCGACCTCGGCTCACGCACCATCCGCGAGGAGATCGACGCCATGAAGGTGATGGGCGTCGACCCGCTGCGGCGCCTGGTGGCTCCCCGGCTCGGCGCCGCGATGCTGGTCAGCGTGCTGCTGTGTGGCTTCGTGGTCTTCGTCGGCTTCCTCACCGGCTACATGTTCAACATCTTCGCCCAGGCGGGTACGCCCGGCTCGTACATGAGCACCTTCGCCTCGTTCGCGGTCACCCGCGACCTCGCGGTGGCGCTGCTCAAGTCGGTGCTGTTCGGTCTGATCGCCGCGATCATCGCGTGTGACTGCGGTCTGAACGCGCGCGGCGGCCCCGGCGGCGTCGCCAACGCCGTGAACTCGGCGGTCGTCAGTTCCATGGTCATGCTGCTCGGCGTCAATCTGGCGATCACGCAGATCTACTCCGCCGTATTCCCCCCACAGGTGGTCTGAGCCTTGTCATCAACTTACGTACCCCCGCTACTGCGGCCGATCCGCCAACTCAAGGCGGTCGGCAAGGCGCCGGCGGGCCTGCTCGCCCGGCTGGGTCACCAGGTCTTCTTCTTCCTGCGCTCCATCGGCTCGATTCCGTTGGCGTTCAAGCAGTACCCGAAGGAAGTCTGGCGGCTGCTCTCCGATGTCACCTGGGGCAACGGCAACATCGTCGTCGGTGGCGGCACCATCGGCGTCATCCTGATCATCAGCGCCTTCGGCGGCATGACCGTCGCCGTGCAGGGCTACACCTCGCTGAACCTGCTCGGGTTGAGCCCGATCACCGGCGCCATCTCGGCCTTCGCCACCACCCGTGAGCTCGGCCCGCTGCTGGCGGCGCTGGCGTTCGCGGCACAGGCGGGCTGTCGATTCACCGCCCAGCTCGGCGCGATGCGCATCTCCGAGGAGATCGACGCGCTCGAGTCCGTGGCCATCCGCCCGCTGCCCTACCTGGTCAGCACCCGGATGGTGGCCGCGGTGATGGCGATCGTGCCGCTGTACTGCATCGGCCTGGCGATGGCCTACCTGTCGTGCGCGTTCGTGGTCGGCCTGATCGGCGGCACCGCCTCGGGCACCTACTCGCACTACTTCTATCAGTTCCTGGTGCCGACGGACGTGCTGTACTCGCTGCTCAAGGCGATCATCTTCGTCATGATCACGACGTTCATCCAGTGCTACTACGGCTTTTTCGCCTCGGGGGGTCCCGAAGGCGTCGGCGTGGCCGCGGGCCGCGCGATCAAGATGTGCATCATCCTGGTCGTGTTCGCCGACCTGTTCATGACATTGGCGATCTGGGGCGTCGACCCCGGCATCCGGATATCGGGGTAAGGGCGCGATGATCATCGATCCCAGTGGGCGTGGGCCCACCATGAAACAGCTGTACCTGGCCGGTGCGGCAGGGTTGGTCGTGCTCGGCCTGATCCTGACGTTCCTGATGGCCAGGTACGAGGGGTACTTCGTGCCCAAGACCAAGGTGGTCGCCAAGCTCGGCACCACCGGCGACGGTCTGCCCTCCGAGGCCGACGTGAAGTTCCGCGGCGTGCTCGTCGGCTCGGTCGACGGCGTCGACGTGCAGCAGCAGGGCGCGATCCAGAACGTGCGGATCAACCTCAAGCCCGACCTGGCCGACGACATCCCGGCCAACGTCACCGCCCGCGTCGTGCCGAGCAACCTGTTCGCCGTGACCTCGGTGGAGCTGGTCTACAACGGTTCCGACACCACCTTCCTCAAGGCGGGCTCGGTCATCGAAGAGGACCGCAGCAAGGGCACCATCGCGCTGCAGGACACCTTGACCTCGGTGCGCGAGATCCTCGACCAGATCGACCCGGTGCAGTTCGGCCGGGTCCTCGGCACCCTCACCCAGGCGCTCGACGGCAGCGGCCGGGTTCCGGGTTCGACCATCCAGCGCCTCGACGAATGGGTCACCCAGGTCGCCGACGCGGGCCCGAACCTCACCGGGATCCTGAACGACTTCTCCGGTGCGGCCCACGCGCTCAACGAGTCCGCGCCCGAACTGCTCGACGTGCTCGGCAAGTCGGTCCAGACCGCGAACACCATCGCGACCAACCGCCAGGGCCTGATGGACGTGATCACCGGCGTTTCGGCCACCACGGTCCGACTCGACGACCTGTTCATGCTCAACGGTGACGCGGGCAAGCAGATCACCACCGACGGCGCCGTCGTCTTCGGCGCGCTGGCCTACGACCCGACTGGCATCAGCAAGTCGCTGACCGACATGGGCGTGGCCGTCGCCGCGCTGAACACCACCTTCACCTGGGGCCCGAATAAGCAGCAGGTGTGGAACGCGGGCATCACCCTCGGCACGCCCTACATCCCGTACGCGCTGCAGGACTGCCCGCACTACGGCGAACTGGCAGGCCCGAGCTGCGCCACCGCGTCGGCCGAGCCGATCATCGCGGAGATGCCGGACAAGGTTCGTCCCCGCGCGCTCGACTCCGCGGCCGGGCTCGCGCCGCTGGTGTCGATCCCCGGGCTGAACCTGCCCGGCCTGACCCTGCCGGGCTTCTCCCCGACCACCGAACCCGACGCGGCCCCCGGCCTGCCGACGATTCCCGGTCTGCCCGGCTTCCCCGGTCTGCCCGCGATTCCCGGTCTGACCGTCCCCGCGGCGGCGACCGATCAGGCCGCGACGCCGAGTGCCAAGCCGATCTCCTACACGGGTAACGCGGCCATCGCCGCGATGCTCGGTCGCCCGCCGACCGTGGTGGATTACCTGCTCTACGGCCCGATCACCAAGGATTCGACGTTGACTGTGACCGAAGGCAAGGTCGATCGATGAGCATCAAGAAGCCGCTGATCGGATTCAGCCTCTTCGCACTGGTATCCATCCTGGTGACCGTGGTGGTGTGGAATACCCTGGCGCGCGCCGTGCCGGGCGACACCCGCAAATACACCGCGATCTTCACCGACGTGCTCGGCCTTCGCTCCGGCGACGACGTCCGCATGGCAGGCGTGCGCGTCGGCAAGGTCAGCAAGATCGAGCTCGACGACAACAACAACGCCAAGGTGTCGTTCATCGTGCAGGCCGACCAGGCCGTGTACACCGACACCAAGGCGCTGGTGCGCTACCAGAACCTGATCGGCCAGCGCTATGTGGCGCTGGCCCCGGGCAAGGAGGGCAGCTCCGAGCAGTTGCGCTCCGGCGCGACGATCCCGCTCACCAACACCGAGCCCTCCTTCGACGTCTCGGCCCTGCTCAACGGCTTCCAGCCGATGTTCCAGGCGCTCGAGCCCGCGCAGGTCAACGCCATGTCGGAGAGCCTGCTGCTGGCCCTGCAGGGCGACGGCGTCTCGCTGTCGGCCTTCATCCTGCAGGCCGCCGAGGTGGCCTCGGACTTCCAGCGGCGCGACGGAATCCTCTCCGACGTGATCGTCAACCTCTCGGCGGTCATGACCGGCCTGGCCAAGCGTGGTGACCAGCTCGAAACGCTGATCACCCAGACCAGGGCGCTGATCGGCGGCCTGTACTCGCAGGGGCAGTCGCTGCAGAGTTCGGTCCAGGCACTGTCGGACAACACCGCCTCGGTGGTCGACATGCTCGCGGCGATCCAGCCGAAGCTGACCCAGACCCAGAACGCCATGGTCGGGGCCACGAACGTGCTCATCGCCAACGGCGCTCGACTCGACCAGGCCGCGCTCGACCTGCCCGCGGTCGCCGCGGGCTTCGGCCGGGTCACCTCCGAGGGCGCCTACGCCAACTCCGGCTTCTGCCGGTTGGACGTGACGCTCTACGGGGTGCTGTTCCCACGGGGCATTTTCAGTCAGATCGGCGGAAACAAACAGTCGGCGGTGTGCAGGTAATGGTGAACAAATTCCGAAAGCGGTTCGACGGTAACCGCAACTTCTGGCTCGGCGTCATCGGTACCGCGGTCGCCGCGGTGCTGGTGATCGTGGCCAGTGTCTTCACCCTGCTCGGCATCGGCAAGCAGGGGATCGAGGCCGAGTTCACGCAGGCCGCCGGCATCCGCTCCGGTGACCGGGTCGCGGTCTCCGGTGTCGGTGTCGGCACGGTCAGCGGCGCGCGGCTCGACGGCGCCAAGGTGGTCATCTCGATGAACATCGACGGCGATATCGAGCTCAAGAAGAACGCGCACGCCACCATCAAGATGGCCACCCTGCTGGGCGCTCGCTACATCGAACTCGATCCCGGCGACGGGCCCGAACTCGACGGCGACCGCATCAACCTGGCGAACACGACGGTCCCCTACGACCTCGCCGACGTCATCCAGCGCGGTACCCCCGAGTTCCAGGAACTCGACACCGCGAAGCTGGCGGCCTCGTTGAACGCGGTCAACTCCCAGCTCAGCGGCAACCCCGAGCTGGTCGCCCAGGCGCTCGACAGCGTCGGCGCGGTCGCCAAGGTGATCGAACGTCGTCGCGGCGAGGTCGATCAGCTGCTCAAGGACCTCAGCCAGGTGACCACCATCCTCGGCGAGAACCGCAACAGCGTGCAGCTGGTCATCACCCAGGGTGAGGCCATCGCCGCGCGGGTGATGCAGCGTCAGGATCTGCTGCGTCAGCTGCTCGACAGCGTCGCCACGCTGACCCGTCAGCTCCAGGAACTCGGCGCCGACGACAACAACCAGCTCACCCAGACCATCGACAACCTCAAGACCATGTCCGAGGGCCTGCAGAAGAACAAGGAAAACCTCGACACCCTGCTCTCGGTCGGTGCCCCGACCGCGCGCTACCTGGCCAATGCCACCGGTGACGGTCCCTACGCCGGCCTGGCGCTGCCGTGGCTGTTCCCCGACAACTGGCTGTGCGCAGTCGACCTGGTAGAAGGATGCCAATGAACGCGAGAATCCGTGCGCGCGTAGCACGATCGTTCGTCGCGGGCGCTGCTGTGCTCGCACTCGGCAGCTGCTCGCTGCCGGGGCCGGTCGGGGATGTGTTCAGTTCCAAGACCAAGATCACCGCCGACTTCCTCAGTGCCGCGGGCATGTACGAGGGCAACGACGTGATGATCCTCGGCATCAAGGTCGGCACCGTCGACAAGATCGTGCCGAAGGGGCTGTACTCCGAGATCCACATGACCGTCGAGGCCGGGGTCGACGTGCCCGCCGATGTCGAGGCGGCCATCATCTCGCCCTCGGTGGTCACCGACCGCCACATCGAACTGAACCCGCCCTTCACCGGCGGTGAGAAGCTGAAGTCGGGCAGTCACCTGCCCGAGCAGCGCACCCACACCCCGATCGAGCTCGAGAAGATGATCGAGACGATCGACAGCTTCGCCAAGGCGCTGGGCCCCGAGCCGGGCCAGGAGGGTCTCGGCCCGCTGTCGGGTCGCGCCCTGTACCCGATCCTCAACGGCAACGGCGAGAAGATCCGCGACACGCTCAACGCGCTGTCGGCCGCCCTGAAGGTCGGTACCGACAACAAGGACGCGATCGCCAACATCATCATCCAGCTCAACGACCTCACCACCATGCTGGCCGAGAACGACCAGTCGGTGCGTGGGTTCAGCGATCAGGTCACGCAGATGACCACGATGCTCAACCAGCAGGCCCCCGGCCTGCAGGCCACCCTGGACAACCTCAACGCGGTGCTGTCCAACACCTCGAGCACGCTGAGCAACAAGAGCTCCGACCTGGCGATCACGCTGGCCGGGCTCACCGAGGTGACCCAGCAGCTGCGCGACAACTCCAAGGAGCTCACCGAGATCGCCGACGTGCTGCCGATGACGATGCAGAACCTCAGCAACGCCGTCGACCGCAACGGCCGCTACGTGCGCCTGCACGCGGTGATCGGTGAGTCGCTGTCGAGCGAGCTCGTCATCACCTTCTGCGAACGGGTGCAGATGCGGGCCGAGGCCTGCCGTACCGGAAACATGCAGGATTTCGGACCTGACTACGGGTTGACCGCCGCGATGCTGGGACTGACGAAATGATCTCGATGATACGAAAGACCGGCCGCGCCAAGGCGGTGCTGGCCGCCGCGGCCCTGACCACGGTCTCGCTGGCCGTGTCGGGCTGTGGCCTGACCGTGGAGTCGCTGCCGCTGCCCAAGCCGGGCGTCGGCGGTGACACCTACACCCTGCACGCGGTGTTCGACAACGCGCTGAACCTGCCCGATCAGGCCAAGGTCAAGATCGGTGGCTCCGATATCGGGGTCGTCTCCAACATCACGACCAAGAACTTCCAGGCCGTGATCGATCTGCAGGTGCGCGAGGACATCGAGCTGCCCAAGGGCAGTGTGGCCGAGTTGCGCCAGGCGACCCCACTGGGCGACGTGTTCGTCGCGGTGGTCAAGCCGGCCAACCCCAGCGGGGCGATGCTCACCGACGGTGACACCATCACCCGCGAGTTCACCTCCGCCGGCGCGACCGTCGAGCAGCTGCTGCTGTCGGTGACGATGCTGTTCAACGGTGGCGGTCTGGCCAGCCTGAGCAGGCTCGGCACCGAACTCGGCGACATCCTCGGCGGCCACGGCGGCGAACTCGGTCACCTGACCATGGAGTTGACCGGCGTGCTCGGCGACCTGAACGCCAACAGCGCCCAGATCGACTCGGTGCTCTCGGAGTTCAACACCCTCGCGGGCACCATCAGCTCCAAGCGCGGCGAACTCGGCCAGGTGGCCGACACCCTGCCCAACGCCATCGGCGCGATCGCGGAGAACACCCACGGTCTCACCGACATGCTGGCCCGCCTGGCGAACACCTCGCAGGCACTGGGCGATTACGCGCGGACCAACACCGATCAGCTCGGCACCCTGCTCGACAGCGTCACCACGCTGACCGATCAGCTCGCCACCAGCGGTGACAGTCTCGCGTTCGTGCTCGACCAGCTGCAGATCCTGCGCCCTGGTCTCGAGCAGACCACCAAGGGCAAGGGCCTGATCCCGTATGCCAACCTCACCAATCTCGATATCCCGGTGATCACCGCACCGGGCACCGCGCGGCTGCCCAACCTGCAGGACGTGAACGACATGGTCGGCTCGTTCGTCCAGGTGCTGCTCGTGGTCCAGGGCCGGCTGGGAGGCCAGCGATGAGCAAGATCTTCAAACACAAACTCCTCCTGGCGAACTGCACCCTGGTGCTGGTGTTCCTGATCGGCGGCAGTTACCTGCTCGTCGATGTGATGCGGTTCAACCCGTTGCAGCGCAACTACAACGTCACCGTGAAGCTGGACCGCTCCGGCGGTCTGCAGGCCGGCAACGACGTGACCATGCGCGGGTACCGCATCGGCCAGGTCACCTCGATCGAGATCATCGACAGCGGCGACTCGATCGCGGCGCAGGTGCGTATCGACAAGCGGTTCCAGGTGCCGACCGACACGCTGGTCACCGTGCAGGCGCTCTCGGCCGCGGGCGAGCAGTTCGTGGACTTCAAGCCCAACACCGACAGCGCGCCGTACCTGCAGAACGGCGCGGTCATCAATTACAAGGATGGCAAGGTGCGCACGCCGGTTCCGGTGTGGGAGGTGCTCGACGACACGACCCTGCTGGTGTCGCAGGTCGACCCCAAGCAGTTCAAGGTCATCCTCAACGAGCTCGACATCGCGTTGAGCGCGGGCCCGGATCAGCTGCGCAGCCTGGTCGAGGGTGCGAGCCTGGCCGTGGCCGGGCTGCACAATCTGCTCCCGCAGACGGTGAACCTGATCAAGAACCTGCAGGTCATCATGAACACCACCTCGATGGCCCAGCCCGACCTCGGCACGTTGACCCGCAATTCCAGCTCGCTGCTGGATCAGTTCAACAAGGCCGACGGGGAACTGCGTCAGGTGCTGCAGCAGGCGCCCGCCCAGTTCAACGCCCTCGGCGCGGTGCTCGACGAGAACCGTGATCCGATCACCTCGGTGGCGACCAACCTGACCGCCATCACCAGGGCGGCCACGCTGCGCGCCCCCGCGCTGCGGCTGCTGTTCCCGTCGCTGGGCCAGGGTATCGGCGCGTTCGGCATCCCGGCGCACGATAACGAGTTCCACGCGATGATCGACATCTGGCCGCGTCCGGTGTGCAAGTACGACACCAAGCCGGAACCCTTCTGGAAGGTTCAGGACGGTTCGTTCCCGAAGTGGAACTACTGCACCAATCCGCCCCCTGGCCAGCAGATTCGTGGTGCGGCCAACGCGCCGCGGCCGAATATTCCCGACAATGGGGCGTTCATGCCGCCGGGTGTCGACCCGAATGAGCGTACGTTGATTCCGGCGAAGTAATCATCGACCGGAGCCGCTGAGACGGCGCCGTGTGCGCCCGGCATACCATGCACCACGCCGGGCGCACACGCCAGTGCGACCCGCCCCGGTCGCCCATCGAAGCGCAACCGCGCGAGACAAGAACGAGGATTTGATTTCATGGCAACGGACGAGACCGCCAGCGACTCCACCCCGGAGGAGAAGCCGACCGATTCGACGCCGGATCCGGCGACCGAGGCTGTGGACACCGAGAAGACGGTGAAGGTGGACAAGTCCGCCCCCGCCGACGACGCGAAGACCGTCGTCGTGAGCAAGACCGCCGACGAGCCCGCCGCGAAGCCGGCCGCCGGCGAGACCGAGTCGAAGTCCGATCGCGGTCCCTGGATCGCCGCGGCCGCCGCCGGTGTCGCCGCGGTGGCACTGGGCACCGCGCTGGCCGTGTTCGTCGTCCTGTGGGCGCAGCGCGGCACCCAGATCGACGATGCCAAGGACGCGTCCGCGGCGGCGTGCGATTTCGCTCGAGCCTCGGCCACCTTCGACGCCAACGGCGATCTCGACGCGTTCTTCGCCGGCGTCGAGGAGCGCAGCACCGGCGAGGTGCAGTCCAACTTCCGTGACGGCGCGGCCGGGCTGCGCGCGGCCATGCTCGAGGTCGGCGCGAAGTCCACGGTCGAGGAGCTCGAGTGCGCCCCGCTCTCGACCGGTGACGACCAGGCCGTCGTGGCGGCGACCTGGATCCAGTTCCAGAGCAACAAGATCTCCGCCGAGTCGCGCTCGATGATCTTCCCGGTGAAGATCACCATCGACAAGATCGACGGCAAGTGGCTGGTCTCGAAGGTCGACTCGCCGATCCTGGACCGGCTCGGCGTCGGCGCCAACGTGGGCGGCGTCCCGACCGCACCCGAGGGCGGCGCGCCCGCACCGACCCCGGGCAACTGACCGAGGAGCCACGCCGACCAGGCATACTGCTTGCATGACTGGGTGGCGTGGCTCACTGGCGGGAACCGGGGTGGCACATGGCTGAGGTGGACACACAGCGTTCGCGCCGGTTCACGAACGGCCTGATCGCGGCCTTCGCGGTCGTGGGGATCGCGGCGGCGGTGGTCTTCTATCTGCGCGACAGCGGCAAGGCCGCCGAGCTCGACGCCGTGTCCGCCTCCTCCGAGGCGGCCTGTTCCTACGCCCTGGTGCTGGCCGATTTCGACTACTCCGACGGCCTCGACACCTTCCTCGACGCCGTCTCCGCCGGGGCCACCGGCGAGTACGCCACCGAGTTCGCCGCGGCCAGGAACGACATCAAGACGGCCATGACCTCCGCCGAGGTGAAATCGCGCGGCGAGGGCGTGCGCTGCGGGTGGATCTCGGGCTCGATCGACACCGCGACGGTGCTGGTGGCGGTGACACAGTTCCGCACCAGCGTCGGTCAGCCGGTCGAGCAGCGCTCGGATCTCACGGTGGAGATGTCGCTGGATCGCGCGCCGAGCGGCAAGTGGTTGGTGAACCGGATGGACTCTCCGCTGCTCAAGGGCGGTGTGGGGGTGTTCGGCGGCGGCGAACCCGCGCCGACCCCGTCGCCCGAACAGGCCGCTACCCCGGCGCCGGAGCCGACACCCGGTAACTGATACGCGAACGCCCCCGGCAACCATTGCCGGGGGCGTTCACTTTTCGGTCCCACTCCGGTCGCGCTCAGAACAGGGTGAGTGCCCCTGCGGTCGGCGCGACCGACTTCCCTGTGGAGACTGAATTCTTGGCGGCTGGTGCCGCGGGTTCTTCGTCGCACCCTCCAGTCAGTCCGGATCGAGGCGGGCCGAGAACCGAGTTCCTGGGGGACGACGAAGACCTGATCACCGTCTTCTTCGGGGCGGGGGCGGGGTTCTCCCTGACCGCGCGCGCCGCCTCGCCCGCGAGTTTGTCGGCCTGCTCGTTGAAGTAGTTGCCCACGTGGCCGCGCACCCAGCGGAACCGCACCGGGCCCTCGCGGGTGGTGATGGCGCGGTCGATCTGCTTGATGATCTCCACGTTCTTCACCGCGCCGCCGGTGGAGGTGCGCCAGCCGTTGCGGCGCCAGCTGGTGATCCATTCCGAGGCGCATTTGATGGCGTACTGGGAGTCGCTCTCGATGAGCATCGGTTCGGTGCCGGGGTGGGCCAGGATGGCTTCGAGGATCCCGCGCAGCTCGGCGATCTGGTTGGTGCCGGTGGGGGCGCCGCCGCTGTCGGCGGGTCCGGCGTGGTTGACCCAGGCCCAGCCGATGGCACCACCGGGGTTGCGCAGGCAGGACCCGTCGGTGCTCACGATGATCATGACCGCCACCCTAGGCGATCCGACCGACAAGATCGGTACCGTGGAATGCCTCTATCTCCCTTCGCAACCGCGATTCCGTTCGACGCAGTGCCGATTTCGCGGCCGCGTCAGCGAGGCCGTGGCACAGGCGGCCGAACATGCCGCGTGGTGGTGGATAGTCGGCTTCGGAGGTCAGCACCGACCGTTCGTAGCCGAGTGGATCGAAGCGCAGGGTAACGGTTCCGTATACCCGCCCCCGCAGGGTATACCCGATCACGGCGTCGCGCCGATATTCGGTGATCTCGCAGGTGGTGCGCAGCGGGATCACGCCGAACAGTCGGACCCGTACCGCGAAGGCGGCGCCGAGTCCGCGATCGGGTTCGCCGACGGGTTCGACCCCGGTGACGCCGACCATCCACTGCGCGGCGTGCCGGAAATTCTCGGCGTAGGCGAAGGCGGCGTCGACCGGGGCGCCGACGTCACTCGCGAACCTGATGTGGCCCATCGGTCCTCCCTGAGTGCGGATGGGCCCAAAAATACTACAAAAATCCTCTTTAATTCACGGAATCCAGTTGTTCGACCAGGTATTCCGCGATCGGCATCGCCGAGGTCGCCGCCGGTGAGGGCGCGTTGAGCACGTGGATCGAGCGCGGCGTGCGCTCGATGAGGAAATCGTGCACCAGCGTGCCGTCGCGCAACACCGCCTGCGCCCGGATGCCCGCGCGATGCGGCAGCAGGTCCGCGGTGCTCAATTCCGGGCAGTACTTGCGGCATTCGGCCAGGTAACCGCGCTTGAACAGCGAATTGCGCAGCTCGCGCACGCCGGTGCCGAAGTGGTCGCGGGCCACCTGGCGCACCCCGGCGAAGCTCAGCACGTCGGCGGCGTCGCGCCGGTTCACGCTGCCCTTGCGATATCCCTCGCGCGAGAGTCCGAGCACCGCGTTGGGGCCGACGGTGAGATCGCCGTCGATCGTCGGACTCAGGTGCACCCCCAGGAACGGCAGCGCCGGATCGGGCACCGGGTAGATCAGCGTGCGCACCAGGTCCGCGCGCCGCGCGGGCAGCCGGTAGTACTCGCCCCGGAACGGGACGATCCGAAAGTCGGTGTCTATCCCGGCCTTTCGCGCCATCCGATCGGCCTGCAACCCCGCGCACACGATCAGCGTGCCCGCGCTCACCGAGCCGTTCGACCCCGAAACCGTGACGGCCGAGGTGTTTTCGGTGATCGCGTCGACCGTCGTACCGAGCAGGATCTTCCCGCCCATCGCCACGACCTGATCGGCCAGTGCCGCAGTGACTTTCGTGTAGTCGATGATCCCCGTCGCGGGCACGAACAGCGCGCCGACGCCGGTGATCCGAGGTTCACGCCGCTTCAGTTCGTCCGCGTCGATCGCCTCGACCTCGACCCCGTTGGCGATCGAACGCTCGTACAGCGCCAGCATCCGCTCGTGTTCGTCGGAATCGGTGGCCACCAACAACTTTCCGCACTCACGGAACGGAATGTCGTTGGCCGTGGCGAACTTCTTCGTCCACTCCGCGCCCGCCCGGCACAGTCGCGCCTTCAAACTGTCGGGCGGGTAGTAGATCCCGGAGTGGATGACGCCGCTGTTGTGCCCGGTCTGATGCGCGCCGAGGGCGGCTTCCTTCTCGATCAGCACCAGACTCGAACCCGGAAACGTCGTGAGCAGCCGGTGCGCGGTGGCCACACCGACGATGCCGCCGCCGATCACACAGAAGTCGTAGGCACCGCCGGTGCCGCCGGGAGAAGTCACACGCCGACGGTAGCCGCTCGCTCTGGCAGTGGCGACAGGGGCGCTGGCGCGTCGATCACGAACGTGTGGGTGCCCAGCCCCGGATGGGAGAGCACGACCACCAATTCGCCGTCGTGGACGTCGAATTCGGTGCTCAGCGCGGTGACCGCCGCCGCGTCCGGTGACAGGCCGAGGCGTTGGGCCGCCGTGGACACCAGGTTCGTGTCCACGGTGACCGTCACGGAGTCGGTGCGCGCGGGCGCCACCTGCGCGCCCACATACGCGCCGCCGATCCCGAATCGCCCGGTCAGCGCCGTTTCGGTCGGCGAAACACCGGACTGCTGCGCGGTGATCGCGGTGCGGGTCGTCGCGGGCACCGACCGCTCGCCCGCGAGCACGGTGTCCCCGGTGAACAGGGCCAACTCCACCGACTGCCCCGCGGGGTCCTCGACGAACGGCCGGGGATGGGTGGGAGTGTCGGTGGGCGCGGCCTGCTCGGGCGGCGCGAGATCGGGCATCTGATGGACGATGTAGGCGCCCGCGGCCACGGTGAGGCAGAGGCTGGCGGCGCCGGAGAGCACGATCGCGGACAGGCGCACGATCTGCGCGGGTCGATGTGCGGTCACGATGCGGTCCTTCCTGAGAGGGTATGCCCGGGTGCCACGGGCCCGCATCGTTGAAAGCCACGCGCTCGATCCACGGTACGTGCTGTGTCGCACCCCGACCGCCTCCCACCGGTGAGATCAGAACCACAAGCGAAACCGCCCGGTATCACTCCTAGTGGGAGCGGGTACCGGGCGGTGTCGTGGTTTCTCACACCGGGCAGGGGGTAACTGAAGAAAGCAGGCGAGCGATGTTCGCGACTGCTCCGACGGGCGTTCCGGCCGACGATGTCCGGCAGTCCGCAGGAGAGTTCGCGAACCGCTCGCCTGTGTTTTTGGAGCGCTGGCGCGCTCGAGCGCGGCCCCCCAGGGGCCGCGAGTTAGCCACCGTTGCTGGCGGCTGCGCCGCGGACGCAACGGCGGCTAACTCGCGGCCGGGCCGCTACGCCGCTGCGCGGCGATCCCTCCTCGGGGTCGGGATGTGCGGGGTTGGGAGTGCGGTCATGGCGGAATTGGGGTGTGCGGGGGTTTTGTGCCGGGGGTCAGGCGAATTGGCCTGCGTTGCGGCCGGTGCCGGGGGGGCCTGCGAAGGCTTGGGCGATGGTGAGCCAGTGGGTGGCGTCGGGGCCCTCGGTGGTCAGGGTGGTGTCGGCGCGGTGGCGGCGTTGGGTGGCGGTGAGGCAGAAGTCGAGGGCGGGGCCGGTGACGCGTTGGGGGGCGTCTTCGGGGCCCCAGGTCCACAGGGTGCCGTCGGGGGCGGTGAGTTCGACTCGGAATTCTTCGGTGGGGCCGGATTCGCCGTTGACCAGGTAGGCGTAGTTGCGGGCGCGGACGCTGATGTGGGCGACGGTGCGTAGGCGGGCGGTGGGCTCGCGGGTGATGTCGAGGGCGTCGGCGACGTCTTGGCCGTGTGCCCAGGTTTCCATGATGCGGGCCGAGATCATCGAGGCGGCGCTCATGGGCGGGCCGAACCAGGGGAGTTTGGTGCCGGCGGGCACGGCGGCCAGGGCCTCGATAAGGCGCGCGCGTCCGCGTCGCCAGCGTTCCAGCAGGTCGGCGGGGGGCGTTTGCGCGATCTCCTCGGCGCCCTCGTCGACGAAGGTGGCTACCCTCGGCGCGGCGTCGACGAGGATCGCGGCGAAGGCGTCGGGGTCGGTCACGGCGGTGATCGAGATCTCGTCGGTCCAGGTCAGGTGGGCGATCTGGGTGGCGATGTCCCAGCGCGGCGCGGGGGTGGGGGTGCGCCACTGCTCGGGGGTGAGCGGGGCGACCATGGCCTCCAGGTCCGCGCATTCGGCGGCGAAGTCGTCGAGCAGCGCTGCGAGGTCAGCCATGGAGTTTCCTTGCCGATCATGGCGCGACTCGTGCCGGTGCGCCGTTGGTCACAAGGGTCGCAGCGCCCGCCGAAAAAGGCAAGCACGCGTGCTTGTTATTGCGGCTACCAGCCGAAGGTGATCAGGTGCAGCGCGCCGACGCCGATCCCGAGCGCCCCGCCGTGCAGGTACAGCAACCAGGCGTCCTGTTCGACCGAGGCGTAGAACATCTCCATGAACTCGCCGGGGGTGAGCGTGCGCAGCTTGCGCGCGGCGAAGTCGTCGATCTTCTTGGCCTGCTCGAGCACGAACGCCTCGTCCTCGACCATCGTGCGCGCCGAGACCAGCCCCGCGCCCGCACCCGAGATCGCCAGATTCTCGAACTGCTTCTTGCCCAGCGCCGCCCGCACCATGAACGCGGTGGGCCCGAGCTGCTTCTGGATCTCCTCGGCCACCACCCGCTCGATGAGCTGGCGGGTCTTGTCGCCGTTGGGGCCCTCGAGCAGCTCGTTGGACAGGTTCTCCACGGTCAGCACCTGGTAGGCCAGGATGTGGGCGAGGTCGGTCGCCGCCTGGGGCTGACGCTTGGCCAGCAGCGCCTGCCGCCACAGGTACTTGTAGCGCGGCTGCGGGTCGCCCGGTTCGAACACCATCTTGATCGCGATCACGTTCACCGTCACGCCGATCATCGCCGAGGCGAACAGCACGATCACCCACGCCGGAATCGCGCCGAAGTACGGAATGCTCGAGTGCACGTGCAGGTACAGCGCCAGGATCAGCCCGAACGGCGCGCCGAGCAGACCGATCCGCGCCATGAACTTGAGCTCGGGCGCGGCGATCGTGGTGGTGAGGTCCTTGAGGATGGCCGGGTTCTTCTGCAGGTACCGGATCACGAAGTTCTTCACGTCGAGCAGCTGGTCGATATTGTCGCCCAGGCTCTCGAACGCGCGCCGGCACAGCGCGGGCAGCTGGCGGTCCACCCGCTGGTAGACGGCCTGTTTCACCTGCCGGGGCAGCGAGCGCCACAGGTCGGGATTCTCCCGGTACATGATCTCGTCCACGATCGGCTGCACCTGATCGCGCGAGCGTTCGGCCAGATAGTCGCCGATGCCGTCGAGGTCGAGTTCGGAGATGAAATCGCGCGGACTGCCGATGCGCATCAGCGCCTTGTCCACGCAGATGCTGGCCATCTTCTCCGAGCGGGCCGGGATGAAACCCTGGAAGCCGAGCTTGCGTCCGTCCCCGGAGAACGTGGGCAGCACCTGCACGCGGCGCGGCAGGTACGGGTAGAGCACGTGCAGCAGCGGCACCCGGAAGCCCTTGAAGTACAGCGGCCAGAACAGCATCAGCACGCCGGTCCAGTTGGTGAGCCAGCCCGCCAACGCGCTGAAAATCGGGAAACTGACCAGCTCGACCACGAACTTCGACTGCCCCGTGAGCTCTTCCCAGTCGATGAAAAGTCCGGAGGCCAGTGTGGTCATCGTGTAGCCCCCTAGTGCTGACGCGCGAAATACGTGAAGAACGTGAGGATAAGGCAATCACATTCTGAGCGGTGGTGACGGGGTCTCGAGCCAACTCGGGGTTAGGCTGGCGAGGTTGGTGTGTCCTGGATCTCTTCCCCCGTCGTCCGTACAGAGGGAGTTGCCGTGAGCAGTGTTCCGCAGAACCATTTCGATCGACCGGTCGCCGTGATCGGGGGTGGCACGCTGGGTAGACGCATCGCCCTGATGTTCGCCACCAGGGGCGGCGAGGTTCGCATCATCGATCCCAACGGCGAAGTCGGCAACGCGGCGGTCGCCTTTGTGGAGAAGAACCTGCCCGATGTGGTGCCCACCGTGACCAACGGCAAGGCAGGCACCGCCGAGTACGTGCCCGATCAGGCCATCGGGGTCAAGGGCGCGTGGTTGGTCGTGGAGGCGGTGCCGGAGATCCTCGATCTGAAGAAGAAGGTCTTCGCCCAGCTCGACACCCAGGCCGATCCCGACGCGATCGTCTCCTCGAACTCGTCCTCGTACGCGAGTCGACTGTTCACCGAGGGGCTCAAGACCAACGATCGAATGCTCAACACCCACTTCTACATGCCGCCGCAGACCACCGCGCTGGACGTGATGTCGGACGGCAACACGTCCAAGGACGTCATCGATTTCGTCCTGAAGACCTTCCCGGACTACGGCCTGCACCCGTATCTGGTGCGCAAGGAGTCGACCGGGTTCATCTTCAACCGCATCTGGGCGGCCATCAAGCGCGAATCGCTCGAGGTGGTCTACGAGGGCGTGTCGACGCCGCAGGATGTCGACGCGATGTTCGTGCAGAACTTCGGCACCAAGGCGGGCCCGTTCCGGATGATGGACCAGGTGGGCCTGGACGTGGTGCTCGACATCGAGGAGCACTACGAGCAGGAGAACCCGAACCTGCCCAAGGGCCCGGTGAAACTGCTGAAGAAGTACGTCGACGCGGGCAAGCTCGGCGTGAAGACCGGCGAGGGCTTCTACGACGACTACCCCAAGCCGAAGAAGGGTTGAGCCGGATGACCGAAATCGTCGCTCTCGATCTCGCGGCCGGTGCCATGCACGCGGTCTCGCTCGACGGGAAGAACGTGCGCACCATCGTCGACGGACTCGACCGCTTCCCCGATGGTGTCGTCGTCGACAAACTGCGCGGCCACATCTACTGGACCAACATGGGCACCCCCGACGCGGTCCCGAAGCCGGGCACCGAGCCGGAGTTCTTCTCCCGCAACGGTTCCATCGAGCGCGTCGACCTCGACGGCGGCAATCGCACCACGATCGTCGAGATCGGCGGTTTCACCACCGGCAAGCAGATCGCCGCCGATTTCGAGTCCGGTCGCCTGTACTGGTGCGACCGTGAGGGCATGCAGGTGCTCACCTGCGACCTCAACGGCGACGATCTGCACCCCGTGGTCGTGACGGGCTCCGGCGACGCCGACGCGCACGTCGTGCGCAACTGGTGCGTCGGCATCGCCCTCGACCTGGACCGCCGCCTGCTCTACTGGACCCAGAAGGGCGCCCCCAAGGCGGGCGACGGCCGGATCTTCCGCGTCCCGATCGACCTGCCCGCCGGCGCCGACCCCGCCGCGCGCACCGACATCGAACTGCTCTGGTCGGATCTGCCGGAGCCGATCGACATCGAACTGCACGGTGTCGGCGACCTGGTCTGGACCGACCGCGGCGCCGCCCCGCGCGGCAACGCCCTCTACGAAGCCCAGGTCCAACCCGAAGTGGGCACGCCCGAGATCATCTCCACCGGCTACCACGAGGCCATCGGCGTAGCCGGCTTCGATTCCCGCTTCTATGTCAGCGACCTCGGCGGCACCATCCGCCTGGTCGACGTGGGCACCGGCACCGACACCGACCTGGTCCGCATCGGCCGACCACTGACGGGGTTGGCGTTGGCGGACCTGTAGGTGCTCGGCCGGTGACCTGCGGCCGGTTGCCGGCGGGACGTGAGGGCCTCCTGGATCGCGAGGCCGAGGCAGCGTCCGATCGGCAACCGGCTGCCCAGGATCGTCAGGGCGGTCATGACGGGGTGCCCGCGGCGTAGATGGCGTCGCGGTCCTGGTGGACGTGGACCGGGACGATCTCCACCCGGTCCGGGCCGGGCAGCAGGGTGGGGTCCTCGCCGGGCAGCAGTTCGGTCGCCAGGATCGTTTCGCGCACGGTGTGCAGGGCCGCTTCGGTCTCGGCGATGCCGATCACCACGCCCGAGCCGTCGGGGCGGCGCAGTTCGTAGTAGTCGAGCAGGCCGGGCACGGTGGCCACGGCGGGGCGGATGCGGTGGGTGTCGGCGAACTCGACGGCGGCGAGCGCGTCGGCGTTGCGTGGCTGGTCGAACCAGATGAGGTGCGCGTACATGATGTGCTCCTGACGTGGGAAAAGTGGATAGATCAAGGCTCGCGCCGAACGGGGTCGCGCGGATCAGTGCCGGTACGTAGTCGCGGTACTGAATTCGACCGACGCCCACCCGAAACTTCCGCCGGTCACCACCCGCCGCGCGCGATACTGGTTCGGTGCAGACTCCGGCCGTCGGACGGCATCGTGAGCTCGCCCGCCTGCGCGCCGCCGTGGTGGCCGCCGCCTCGGGCGCGGGCCGGTTCGTGCTGGTCAGCGGGCCCGCCGGGATCGGCAAGTCGTGGTTGGCCGAACGCGCCGCCACCCTCGCCACCGACACCGGGCTGCGGGTGGCGCGCGGCAACGCCGTCGACGACGCCGGAATGCCGCCGCTGTGGCCGTGGCACCGCGCCGCCCGCGAACTCCCCGAACTCGCCGCCGCCCTCGACACCGTCACCCAACCCGGCGGCGGCCCCGCCGCCCAGCGTTTCCGCATGTTCACCGAGGTAGCCGAGGTCCTCACCGCCGCCGCGGCGCCCTCGGGCCTGCTGCTGGTCCTCGAGGACCTGCACTGGTCCGACCCCACCTCCCTGGCCCTGCTCACCCACGTCGCCACCGACTCCGCCCACACCGAACTGCTCATCGTCGCCACCACCCGCGACCCCATGAGCGACCCCCTCGTGGCCGTCCAACCCGCCTGGCTCCGCCTCCCGCACTACCGATCCCTGCCGGTCCCGGCCCTGTCCGAGCCGGAAATCCGCTACTGGCTCGAACAACTCGAACGCCCACCCACCCTCGCCCCCCACATCCACCAACGCACCGCAGGCACCCCTCTCCTGGTCCGCCTCCTCCTCGACTCCGACACCGACGACCCCCTCCCCGGCATCCACCGCCTGGTCCTGTCCCAACTCGAACGCCTCACCCCCCACGACATCGACATCCTCAGCGCCGCAAGCGTTCTCGGCGAACGCATCGACCAAGACCTCCTCACCGCCGTATGCCTGAGAGCCCGAGATCCACACCACCCGAACCGCAGCCTCGATCCACGGCCGGACGGCGGCTCAGCTCGTGACGACCGCGACGCGGGTCAGCCGGTTCTCGGAGGAATTCAGGCCGATGAGTGGGGGAGTGCGGCGGACGAGCGCGGTCAGCTGACCGCCGGGGCGCGGTGGCAGGTGATGCGTGATCGGGTTTCGCGGGCGTTGGATGCGGCGACGGCGGCGGGTGTGGTTCGTCGATTCGATGACGGCGCACTGGGTTTCGCGCACGCGTTGGTGCGGGACGCGGTGTACGCCGACTTGGCGCCGTCGCGGCGGGCCGAGTTCCATCGGGGTGCGGCCGAGGCGTTGTGTGCGGTGGGTGGGCCGGATTCGGCGGTGGCGGGGGCTATCGCTACGCACTGGCGCCATGCCCGCCCGGACTCGGCGCAGGGGCGCGAGTGGTCGCGGCGGGCGGCGCGGGCGGCCAGGGCGAGCGCGGCCCATGATGAGGCAATACGGTTCGGGCAGTGGGCGATTGACGCGGCCGGGGTGACGGCCTCGGATGCCGAACGAGCCGAGCTGCTGATCGAGCTGGCGCGGGACGAGTTCGCGGCGGGTCGGGTCGCGGCCAGTCTCGAGCACTGCGTCGAAGCGGCGGAGCTCGCCGAACAGGCCGAGCGCCCGGATCTGCTCGCCGCGGCGGGTCTCGTCGTCCAGGGCGTCACCACCCCCACGGTGATGACCCAGTTGGACATGCTGTGCGGCAAGGCATTACGCCTGCTCGACCCCGACACGCACCCCGACCTGATCGCCCGCGTCCTGGCCCAGCGCGCCCTCTCCGCCGCCGACCGAGGACTGGGCGCCAAGGCCAGGGAACTCTCCGACGAGGCCCTGCGCGCCGCCCGCCGCTCCACCGACCCCGACGTCGCCCTCGACGCCATCCACGCCCGCCACCTGGCCCTGTCGGCGCCCGAATTCCTCGACGAGCGAACCGAACTCGCCGCCGAGGCCATCGAGATCGCGGTCGACGCCGAACAGCCGCTCGCCCAACTCTGGGGATACGTGTGGACAGCCGACGCCGCCCTGCAACGCGGCGACCTGTCCGCCCTCGACGACGCCCTCGACCACATCGAACTCCTCGCCGACCGCCGCCACCTGCCCCTGGCCCGCTGGCACCTGCTGCGCCTGCGCGCCACCAGGGCTGTGCTCGTCGGTGATTTCCCCGCCGGTCTCGCCGCCGACACCGCCGCCTTCGACCTGGCCGTGAGCATCGGCGACTACTCCCTCGCGGGCCTGCACCACGCCTTCCGCGGCATGTACGCGGTGATCGTCGGCCACATCGACCGCGTCGAACTCACCGCTGCCCTCGCGTCGCTCGCCTTCGCCCCCAAGATCACCATCGCCCAGCTGTTCGCCCCGATGATGCACGCGCTGGCGGGCGATCTCGATGAGGCCGCGGCCCTGTTCGAGCCGTTCCGCACGATCCCGGACACCCTCGAGATCGGCCCGCGCTGGTCGGGCACCGTGTACTCGGTGGGCCTGATCGCCGAACTGCTCGCCGACGCCGAGACCGCCGACCGCGTCTACCGGGCCATGGCGGGCTGCGAGCGCTACTACTCCGCGGACGGCACCGGCGCGCTCATCTGTGTCGGCTCGCTGGCCAGGGTTCGCGCCGACAATGCCCGCGTGGCAGGCCATCTCGCCGAGGCCGTCGACCTCTACCGCGACGGCCTCACCATGGACATCGCCATCGGCGCGCACCCTTTCATCGCCCTCGGCCATCTCGGGTTGGCCCGAACCCACTACGCCCGTGCCGATTTCCCCGCTGCCCGCGCGGCTGCCGAACAAGCCGCTGCGGCCTTCCGTCGCCTTCGGATGCCTCACCGCCTGGTTGCCGCCGATGCTCTTCTGCGCGACATCACCACCGCCACTCGCGCCGCCGATCCCCTCACGCCTCGTGAACGCGAAGTCCACGGGTTGCTGGCTACGGGGCTGTCCAACCGCGACATAGCCGCGCGGCTGGTTCTGTCCGAGCGAACCGTCGAAACCCATGTGCGCAACATCCTCACCAAACTCGCCCTACCCAACCGAAACGCGATCAGGCGGTAACTCGGCCAGCACCCGGGCCAGGGCCACGCGGGTGCGTTCGCCGCCGGACAGGGCTGTGTTTTTGGGGTGGAGGGGTTCGGGTGCGTGAGTATGGCGACGGTTTCGGTGGGGGTGGCTGTGTGGGCGTGGGCTTCTCCAGGTCGGGCCGGGGAAAAACAGTTACAGTTACCGCGCAAACGTGATCGTGTTCGGAGGAACCACCCGGTATGCACCCGCTAGGTCCGAATGATCCACGGCGGATCGGTGACTACCGACTGCTGGGCATTCTCGGTGCGGGTGGCATGGGCAAGGTGTATCTCGGACGCAATTCCGGTGGTCGCACGGTGGCCGTGAAGGTGATTCGCCCGGATTTGATCGATCCGGAGTTCCGCGCCCGTTTCCGGCGTGAGGTGACGGCGGCCCAGCGCGTCGGCGGCGCTTTCACCGCCCCGGTTCTCGATGCCGATGTAGACGCCGAATCACCGTGGCTGGCAACCGGTTACGTCGCGGGGATCTCGTTGACCGACGCGGTGTCCCAGTTCGGCGCCTTCCCGGAACCGGCTCTGCTCGCCCTCGCGCACGGCCTGGCCGAGGCGCTCGTCGCGGTGCACGCGGCGGGCATCATCCATCGAGATCTCAAGCCCTCCAACGTGATGCTGGCGATCGACGGCCCAAAGGTGATCGATTTCGGTATCGCCCGGGTGCTCGAGGACTCCGCGCTCACCACCACCGGAAAGTTCCTCGGCTCACCGGGTTTCATGTGTCCGGAACAGGTCAGTGGCGAAAACCTGGGTCCGGCGGGCGATGTCTTCGCCCTCGGCGGCGTCCTCACCTTCGCGGCGGCGGGTCACGGCCCGTTCGGCACGGCCGAGATCATGCAGATGCTGTGGCGCATCGTGCACGAGGAACCCCGCCTCGAGGCCGTCCCGGCCGCTCTCGTCCCCTTGGTCTCGGCCTGCCTGGCCAAGGATCCCGCCGCCAGACCCACCACGCACGAGGTCCTCGCGGAGCTGGCCCGTCTCGGCGCTCCCGAGCGCACGGGTTGGCTGCCGCCACAAGTGGTCCAGCTCATCAGCACCACCGCGATCTCCCTGCTCGACCTGGATTCCGGCCCCGCCGACCCCCCGTTCGACCCGCGCTCGCACCCCACCGCCACCTCGGCCCCGACCTGGTCCACCGCGACCTCGCGCCCGAACCACCCTGCCGCGACCCCGCCGACCGGCCCTTCCTTCACGTCCGGCCAACCCGTCACCGGCGCTTCGCCGTTCAACCCCGGCGACCCCCGAGACAACAGGTCGGCCGCGACCCACACCTACCCACCGCGCGGCGAATTCACCTCTCCCGGTTTTGTGACACCCCACAACCCGCCCGCGAATCCCCGCACCACCTCGCCCCGCCGCACCCGCACCCTGCTGATCGCCGCCTCCGCGATCGTCGCGATAGCGGTGGCCACCGGCGCCTACCTGATCGGCACGCGCCTCGCCGAACCCGGTTCCGGCCCCGCCACCACGGTCGCGGCCGCCGGCGCACCGGCCACCCCGGTTCCCGGCACCGCCGTGCCCAGTAGCGTCGCCGAGGCCGCCCAGTCCACCGTCCCCGCCGAATTCGTCGGCTCCTGGACGGGCCGAGCCGCCGACGGCCTCGTCCAGTTCACCATCGAACTGACCATCACCGACGGCACCGTCGGCCAGGAGCTCGCCACCTCGGTCAATATCGGCACCTTCGCCGGCTCCCGCTGCGAACGCGCGGAAACCCTCACCGCCGCGACCCCCACCACCCTCACCTTCACCGCCCGGCTGACCAGCGGCGCGGGCTGCGCCGACGACGGCCACACCTCCACCGCGACCCTGCGCGCCGACGGCACCCTGGCCTACGAAACCCCCGGTCTGCTCGGTGGCGCCATCGCGGGCACGTTGCGGAAGAGCTGACCGATGACCCGCTCTTTCGGCAGCGCCGAGCCCGTTCCCCCAGGTGGCGGCTGTCTCAGAAACCGACCCGTTGCGATCTGGGTCACTAATATGTCAAACTCTCGCCCACACTGTGAAGCCGATCGGTCTCACAATGTCCGGAAAGGGAATCGGTTGAGCAGGCAGTACGCGGGGCGGGTCGCTACCCGCCCGACGGCTGCCCGAATCTCAGTCGAACGTGACCAGCGCCAGGGCCGCCCCGGCCAGCAGATCGACCAGTTCGTCCACGGGCGGGCGCGACTCGCGCAGCAGCCACTCGTGCGCCACGCCCGTGACCGCCCCGGTGATCAGCGCGGTGGTGAGTTCGGCGTCGCCGCGCAACCGCACGCCCACCCTGGCCAGCGCCCCGGCGATCAGCACCGACCAGGCGTGGCGGCGGTCGCGGCGATGGTTCTCCATCCGATCGCTGACCCCGACCACCTCGATCAGCGCCACCTGCGCGCGGTACGGGTCGGAACCCAGCGATTCCAGGTAGGCGCCGAAGCCGGCGCGCAGCGCGAGTTCGGGCTCGGTGGTGCCAAGGGCGATCAGCGCGGTGGCCACGGCCGCGGCGGCGTCGTCCTGGATGCGGTCGTAGGCCGCGACCAGCACGTCCTCGCGGGTCTCGAACTCCTCGTAGAACTGCCGCTTGGACAGTCCGGCCGCCGCGCACACCTCGGCGAGCGAGCACGTGGCGTACCCGCGTTCGGCGAAGATTCGCGTCGCTGCTTCCAGGAATCGCAGTCGTCGTTCGGCTTTGCGCGCGACGACCGTACGACCCCCATACCGCCTGTCCGCTGTAGTCACCTCTCCAAAGTATCTGAAACCCGGGATAACACTGATAATTCCGGGTCGCTTGCTCCATCCCTCGAACGAAGGACCGACCAGTGCTGAGCACCCGAGCATCGCGGACCGCCCTGTCCGCACTCGTCCTAGCGGCGAGTGCGGCCCTCGTGGCGCCCGCACCCGCCTTGGCGGCACCCGCCTCGCAGCCCGGCGTTCCCGCCATCGCGGAGAACGTCCCCTCCGAGACCCTCGCCGCGCTGGCACCGACGATCGTAGGCGCCATCTCCGCCCCCGGCCTCATCGCCGACGGCGGACAGGCCGCGATCCTGGCTCAGGCGCGGGTCCTGCTGGCCACCCCCGGCATTCCGGCGCAGGTCAAGTCCACCCTCGAGCGGGTCATCACCTTCCTCGACGGCAGTGGCGGCGGCGGCCCCGAACTGCCCCCGTCGGACGGTCCGCGCATCGCGCAGTTCCTCTACCCGACCATCGGCAAGGGCTGCATCGGCCCGACCTCGGACTCGGTCGGCACCGCGCTGGCCGTGCCCGGCCCCGCCGAACTGCCCCCGCCGGGACCGGCCGCCGACCAGACCGGCTTCGTCTTCACCGCGCTCGGCACGAAAACCGCCACCGTGGTGCAGAATCCGCCGATGACGGTGCAGTGGGTCAACCTCGACAACCGCCGCACCGGCACCCAGCCGCTCACCACCGAGTCCGGCATCAACGCCGACGGCCCGGCCACCCTCACCGCCATCGCCGACACCGGCGCGGGTCGGGTCGCCGCGGTGATCAGCGGCTCGCTCACCACGACCACCGCCGACGGTGACCGCACCTGCTCGTTCGCCCCGACCGTCGGCTTCTTCTCCGTCGGCTGAGTTCTCGCACCACGCAATTGGAGTTCGATCTATGAAGTTTGTCGTCCCCGGCCTGGTCAGTGGGCTGGCCGGCGCGGTGCTCGGGGTGATCGCCGTCATCGGCATCACCGCGGCCGCGCAACAGAATTCGATCCCGTCGCCCGAGGAATCCGGTGACCCGGGCTCGTCGGTGCTCGGCAACGTGCAGTACGGCTCGCGATGAGCAACGTGCGCAGGCTGATCGCCTGCCTACTCGTCGGTCTCGGCGCGCTGCTGCTCGCGGCCGCCGTCATGATCCCCAGCTACACCGTCGACCGGGTCGCCAAGACCCCGCTCGATCTGCGCATCACCACCGTGGCCAAGAGCGTGCCCGGTGAGGAGAGCCTGGTGCTCGACTCGCGTTCGCTCACCTCGCCGGAGGGGTCGGCCAAGGTCGACACCAACGTGCCGGTCGTCTCCCAGCGGTTCCTGACCGTGGAGGAGCCCTCGGGCGCCGACGAGATGACCGTCCAGGCCGGTCAGACCCTGCGTCGCGACGACCGGGACGGCGACAGCGGCATCCTGACCGCCTCGATCGACCGCGTCACCATCGATCGCGTCACCGGTCAGCCGATCGACGCCGCGCCCAACGGTTCGATCGCGGTCACCGTCGACAAGTCGGGCGCCTCGGTGGCCGAGGAGTCGCAGCGTCGCGGCCTGCAGTACCGCTTCCCGATCGGCACCGAGAAGAAGTCCTACCCGTACTTCGACCTCAACGCCCGCGCCACCTACGACATCGATTTCCTCGAGGAAACGCAGATCAACGGCGTGACCGTGTACCACTTCCGCCAGTCCATCCCGGTCACGAACATGTGGGACGTCGTGCAGGCGCCGACCAACAAGCTCAGCCTGCCCGCCGCCAAGTGGGGCCTCGAGGGCGACGAGCCGGTCACCATGACCCGCTTCTACACCAACACCCGCGACCTGTGGGTGGAGCCGAAGACGGGCGCGGTCCTCAAGGGCGGCGAGAAGATCCACCTGTACTACGGCCGCAGCGCCGACCAGGTCGATGTCACCGCGCTGAAGTCGCACATCGTCTTCGACGAGGAGACCATCGACGCGCAGATGGGTGTGACCCAGAAGAGCCTGGACAAGCTCTCGCTCTACGGCAGCACCCTGCCGGTGGTGCTCGGCATCGCCGGCGCGATCGCCCTGATCGCGGGCATCGTCCTCGGCTTGCTCAGCGGGGGTTCGTCGGCCGGTCGCGGCCGCGCGTTCGACCCGCCCACCGAGCGGATCAAACGCAACCCGTAGCACCCGGTAGCACCCACCTCGGCCTCCCCGACACCGTGTCGGCGGAGGCCGAGGTGTTTTCGTTCGCCGTGAGTGAACGCCCTCACCTGCGGGAACAAAGGCCCGGTAGTCCATGTTGAGTCAGCAAAGCTCAACTTTGGAAGGGTCGATATGACTACAGCTCAGAACCTGCCGGTGCTGTTCCTGACCGAGCCGATCGTGCTGCCGGGCATGGTCGTGCCCATCGAACTGGACGAGTCCGCGCAGGCCGCCATCGACGCCGCCCAGGCGGGCAAGACCGGGGCCGTGCTGGTCGCGCCGCGCCTGGACGAGGGCTACGCGTCCTACGGTGTGGTGGCGACCATCGAACAGGTCGGTCGGATGCGCGGCGGCGCGCCCGCGGCGGTATTGAAGGCCGAGCGTCGCGCGCGGATCGGGCACGGGGTGACCGGGCCCGGCGCCGCGCTGTGGGTGGAGGCCGAACCCGTCGAGGCCGTCGAGCCCGACGAGCGCGTGCGCGAGCTCGCCGACGAGTACAAGAAGCTGGTCGTGGCCGTGCTGCAACGCCGCGAGGCCTGGCAGATCATCGACATCGTCAACCAGCTCGACAATCCCGAGGCCGTCTCCGACACCGCGGGCTACGCGCCCTACCTGTCCAACGAGCAGAAGCGCGAACTGCTCGAGACCCCCGACCTCGCCGCGCGCCTGATCCGTCAGATCGAGTGGATCACCGACCATATCGCCGAGGTGGAGGTCACCGACAAGATCTCCGAGGACGTGCGCGACGGGATGGAGAAGTCCCAGCGCGAGTTCCTGCTGCGCCAGCAGCTCAACGCCATCCGCAAGGAACTCGGCGAGGACGAACCCGACGGCGCCGACGACTACCGCACCCGCGTGGAGAACGCCGACCTGCCCGAGAACGTGCGCGCCGAGGCGTTGCGCGAGGTGGGCCGGTTGGAGCGGGCCAGCGATCAGAGCCCCGAGTCCGGTTGGATCCGCACCTGGCTCGACACGGTCCTCGACCTGCCGTGGTCGGTGAAAACCGAGGACAGCAGCGATGTTTCGGCCGCGCGTGCCGTACTCGACGCCGATCACCACGGCCTCGAGGAGGTCAAGGACCGGATGGTCGAGTACCTGGCCGTGCGTTCGCGTCGGGCCGCCCGTGGACTCGAAGTGGTCGGTGGGCGCGGTTCGGGCGCGGTGCTCGTGCTGGTCGGTCC
Organism: Nocardia lasii; assembly: GCF_042658545.1. Classification (NCBI taxonomy): domain Bacteria; kingdom Bacillati; phylum Actinomycetota; class Actinomycetes; order Mycobacteriales; family Nocardiaceae; genus Nocardia; species Nocardia lasii. Next base: position 110,777 of record NZ_JBHSQN010000005.1, on the reverse strand, counting down.
GCCCGGTGTCGGCAAGACCTCGCTGGGCGAATCCGTCGCGAAAGCGTTGGGCCGCAAGTTCGTTCGCGTCGCCCTCGGTGGGGTGCGCGACGAGGCCGAGATCCGTGGCCACCGCCGCACCTACGTGGGCGCGCTGCCCGGTCGGATCGTGCGCGCGGTGAAGGAGGCGGGTTCGATGAATCCCGTTGTCCTGCTGGACGAGATCGACAAGGTCGGCTCCGACTTCCGTGGCGACCCCGCCGCGGCCCTGCTCGAGGTCCTCGACCCCGCCCAGAACCACACCTTCCGCGACCACTACCTCGACCTGGACCTCGACCTGTCCAACGTCTTGTTCATCGCCACCGCCAACGTCATGGACACCATCCCCGGCCCCCTGCTGGACCGCATGGAGCTCATCACCGTCGACGGCTACACCGAGGCCGACAAGGTGGCCATCGCGCGGGACTTCCTGGTGCCGCGTCAGCTGGAACGCAATGCGCTGACGGCGGACGAGGTTTCGATCACCGAGGCGGCGTTGCGTGAGATCGCGGCCAACTACACGCGTGAGGCGGGGGTGCGTCAGATGGAGCGCCTCGTCGCAAAAGCCTTGCGCAAGGCGGCAACTCGGCTGGTCGTCGGCGACGGCAACCCACTCAGCGTGGCCGAGTCGGGTGTCGAGGTCGGCGGCGTAATGGGGTCCGGCGCGAGCCTCGGCAATGGCGCTGGGCTCGGTGACGGCGCTGGGCTTGGTGATGGCGCTGGGCTCGGTGGTGGCGCGGGCCTCGGTGACGCGGACGCGGCCTTGTCGGACTCCACGCTGGTCGACAAGGGTTCGCTCGGCGACGGCGCCCTGCTCGGCTACGACTCGGATCTGGGCTACGACAACGTCATCGACATCGACGCGGGCCCCCAACCCACCGGCCAGGCCACCAACCTGACCATCGATGTCGACAACCTCACCGACTACCTCGGCCGCCCCCGCTTCACCCCGGACTCGATGGAGCGAACCTCCGTCCCCGGCGTCGCGACGGGCCTCGCGGTGACCGGTGCGGGCGGCGACGTGCTCTACATCGAGGCCAACGGCGCCGAAGGCGAACGCTCGCTGACCCTGACCGGCCAACTCGGCGATGTCATGAAGGAATCGGCCCAGATCGCGCTCACCTACGTGCGCTCGCACCTGGAGGAGATCGGCCTCGAACCGAAGGTCCTCGACCGCAATATCCACATCCACTTCCCGGCGGGCGCGGTCCCCAAGGACGGTCCCTCGGCGGGCGTCACCATGGTCACCGCCCTGGTGTCGCTGGCGCTGGGTCGCCCGGTGCGCGGTGATGTGGGCATGACCGGCGAGGTGACCCTCAACGGCAGCGTCCTGCCCATCGGCGGCGTGAAGCAGAAGCTGCTCGCCGCCCAGCGCGCCGGCCTGAAGACCGTCTTCATCCCGGCCCGCAACGAGCCGGACCTGGACGAGGTCCCCGCCGAGGTGCTGGCGGCCCTGACCGTGCGCCCCGTCGCGGACGTGGCCGACATCCTGGCCTACGCGATCGAACCGATCGCCGAACCCGCCGCACCCCCGGTGGCGGTCTCGGCCTGACCCCTGACAACGCGGGCGGATTCACCTCCGCCCGCGTTGTCGCGGTGAACCGCGCCCTTCGGTGACTCGTAGTTGCCTACATGAATCAACCGCTGCGAGTGCTCATCTGCAGTACGCCGATCGCCGGGCACGTCAATCCCGCGATCCCGATCGCGCGGGAGCTCGTCGCGCGCGGTCACGAGGTCCACTGGTACACCGGCGCCCGGCATCAGCGGGCGGTCGAGCGGGCGGGCGCGGTCTACGAACCGATCCGCGACGCCACCGACCCGCTCGGCCGCACCCCCGACGAGCTGTATCCGCAGCGTGTGGGCCTGACCGGCCTGGCCGGGGTGAAGTTCGACATCAAACACCTGTTCCTCGACGAGATCCCCGGCCAACTCAGCGACGTGCGCCGCATCCTGACGCATTACCCCGCCGATCTCGTCCTGGCCGACCCCGGTTTCATGGCCGCCGCGATCCTGCGCGAACTCGACGGCCCGCCCTTCGCCACCTACGGCGTCTCGATCCTCACCATGGCCAGCCGCGACGTGCCCCCGATCGGATCCGGCAAGCTCCCCGGCTCGGCCGCCGCACGGCTGGTGAACCGCCTCATGCTGCCCCTGGTGCCCCGCCTGCTCTTCGGCGACGTGCACCGCCACTACCAGACCGTGCGCGCCGCGGTCGGCCTTCCGCGCACCTCGGCCCCGGTCTTCGACCTGTGCACCTCGCCCGACCTGTACCTCCAGGGCAGCACCGCCTCCTTCGAATTCCCCCGCAGCGACCTCCCCCCGCAGGTCCACTTCGTCGGCCCCCTACTGCCCGACCTGGCCCCCACCGAGCAACTCCCCGCCTGGTGGGACGAGATCGACCGAACCAAACCCGTCGTGCTGGTGAACCAGGGCACCGTCGCCACCGATCTGTCCGACCTGATCGAACCCGCCATGGCCGCCCTCGCCGACGAGGACGTCACCGTGATCGCCACCGGCGGTAGCGCCAGTTCCACACTGCGCCAACCGATTCCGCCGAATGCCCGCGTCGAGGAGTTCGTCCCCTTCGGCAAGCTACTGCCCCTGGTCGACGTGATGGTCACCAACGGCGGCTACGGCGGCGTCCAATTCGCCCTGGCCAACGGCGTACCGCTGGTCGTCGCGGGCGCCACCGAGGAGAAACCCGACATCGCCGCCCGCGTCGAATGGACCGGCGTCGGCGTGAACCTCCGCTGCGGCAACCCGACCCCCGACCAGCTCCGCACCGCCGTCCGCACGGTCCTGACCGACCCGACCTACCGCACCCGAGCCCAAGCCATCCAACGCGAAGCCGCCGCCCTCGACTCGATAACCCGCTCAGTCGACCTCATCGAGGGCCTACACCCCCGAATCCACGCCCACCGCTGACCACCATCGTTCTGCGGCGACCACCGTCACTCCGCGGCAACCATCGACCACGCTTGCGCAGTAGTAGGTTTCGGGGCGATCGCTTCGAACTGGTCGGTGGCGGGTTCCTCGATGGCCGGTTCGTCGGAGGCCTCGTCGTCCACGTCCACGTCCACGTCCGCGTCGTCGTCTTCGTCGTCGGCCAGCCCGTCCTCGGCCAGGTCCTCGGGAACCCCGCGCTCGAGGTCCTGTTCCACGCGCCGGGTGGTCCCCTGGGCGACCGCGCACAGGATCGGCTCCTCGCCCTCGATCTCGGCGTAGACGTCGCAGTGGGTGACGGCCTGGCGGCGGGTGGCGCCAAGGACGGTGGCGTGCACGCGCAGCCGTTCACCCTGGGCGGGGCGCAGGTAGGTGATGGTGAAGCCGCCGGTGAGGATGTTGGGGCCGAGGATGGTGCCCGCGGCGAAGGTGAGGGCGTTGTCGGCGGCGTAGGCGAGCACTCCGCCGTGCACGAAACCGAACTGCTGGCCGTGTTCGGGTTGGATGTCGATCACGAGAGTGGCTGCCCCGTCACCGAATTCGGTGAGTTCGGTGCCGACCAGCCGGGCGAACGGTTGCGCGGCGAGCACCTGGCGCGCCAAATCGAGGTCGAGGATGGTGGCTTCGGTCGGCATCGGGTTTTTCCGTTTCTTCGAGCTCAGTCGTGAACGATCGGCGCCCTACGGATATTGCCACGCCCGGTTCCGCCGGATTGTCGCTGCCTCGAGGTATGACAGAACAGTGCCCCGGTGGCTCCTGCATGTCGATCTCGACCAATTCCAGGCGGCGGTGGAATTCCGGCGTCGTCCCGAGCTGCGCGGTCAGCCGGTGATCGTCGGCGGCGAAGGCGATCCCGCGCAGCCCCGCAAGGTCGTGACCTGCGCGTCCTACCCCGCGCGGGCCTTCGGCGTGCGCGCGGGCATGGCGTTGAAGATGGCCAAGCGCAAGTGCCCGGCGGGCGTTTTCCTGCCCGTCGACATGCCCGCCTACGAGGTGGCCTCCGAGGAGATCATGGCGACCCTGGGCCGGGTCGCGGGCCCGGTGGAGGTGTGGGGGATGGACGAGGCGTTCGTCGCCACCGACGACGATCCGTGGCGCCTGGCCGCCGAAATCCGCACCGCCGTGGTCGAACTCGGCCTCACCTGCGCGGTCGGCATCGGCGACAACAAGCTCACCGCCAAGCTCGCCACCGGTTTCGCCAAGTCCACCGGCAAGACCTCCCCCGAACCCGAGCACGACCCCGGCGCCGCCACCGGCATCTTCGAACTCACCGCCGCCAACTGGTCCGACCTCATGGGCCACCGCCCCACCGACGCCCTGTGGGGCGTGGGCGCCCGCATCGCCCAGCGCCTGGCCGACCTCGACATCACCACCGTCGCCGACCTCATGTCCGCCGACCGCGACCGCCTGATCGCCGAATTCGGCCCCACCACCGGCCCCTACTTCCGGGCCCTCGGCCACGGCAAAGGCGACACCGAACTCTCCACCACCCCGCGAATCCCCGTGGGCCGCAGCAAATCCGAAACCTTCCCCCACGACCTCACCGACCCCGACGAGATCCACCGCGAAGTCGCCCGCCTGGCCACCGAGGTCGCCGAGGAAATGCGCGAACACCACCGCGTCACCACCCGGGTCGCGGTCACCGTCCGCACCAAAACCTTCTACACCCGCACCAAGCAGCGAAAACTCCCCACCCCCACCGACGACATCCCCACCATCACCACCACCGCCCTCGCCATCATCGCCCGCTTCGACCTCGACCGCCCCGTCCGCCTCCTTGGCGTCCGCCTGGAACTCCTCCCACCCGAATAACCCACTCGGAGTTCGACCGCGGGTGGATCGTGGACCCTATGCTCGGGTCCATGGAATTCTCTGCGATGGTGGCCCGTGAGTCCGATGGCGGGATCGTGCTCGCGCGCGAAACGGTCGGGGACGATTTCCTCGGCACCGGTGACGTGACGATCAAGGTTCACTACTCGAGCGCCAACTACAAGGACCTGCTGGCGATCACCCCGCGCGGCGGCGTGGTGCGCAACTACCCGATCGTGCCCGGCATCGACCTCGCCGGTGAGGTGGTCGCCTCGGATTCCGACGATTTCGCCCCCGGCGACCAGGTGATCGCGCACGGCTACGAGCTCGGTGTCGCCCGCAACGGCGGCTTCGCCGAGTACGCGCGCGTTCCCGCCGACTGGGTCGTGAAGCTCGACGGCCTCACCACCCGCGAAGCCGCCACCATCGGCACCGCCGGCTTCACCGCCGCGCTGAGCGTGCAGGCCCTGCTCGACCACGGCCTCACCCCCGACGACGGCTCCGTGCTCGTCACCGGCGCGACCGGCGGCGTCGGCACCATCGCGGTCGACATCCTGTCCGGCCTCGGCTTCGAGATCATCGCCTCCACCGGCAAAACCGACGCCGCCGACCTCCTCGCCGAAATCGGCGCCAACGAGGTCATCGGCCGCCTCCCCCTCGACCCCGACGCCAAACCCCGCCCCCTCAACAAAGCCAACTGGGCAGCCGCGGTCGACAGCGTCGGCGGCCCCTCCCTGGCGCATGTCCTCAGCGCCATCGGCTACGGCGGCGCGGTAGCCGCCAGCGGCCTCACCGGCGGCGCCGACCTCCCCACCACCGTCCTGCCCTTCATCCTGCGCGGCGTCAGCCTCCTCGGCATCGACTCGGTCCAACTCCCCATCGACAAACGCCGCACCCTCTGGACCGCCCTCGGCAAAGCCCTACGCCCCCAACACCTCTCAACCATCGAGTCCTACATCCCCATCACCGACGTGAACTCCGTCCTGCAATCCATCAAGAACGGCACCCACTCCGGCCGCACGGTGATCGGTGTCGCCGACGAGTTCTGATACGTCGGCACCCACTCCGGCGGCCGTAAGAGCATCGCCGACGAGTTCTGGGACGTCGACACCTACTCCGACCGCGCCGTAAGAGGCGTAGTCGACGAGTACTGAGACGCCGGCGGCCGGTCTCGGCGCTCGAGTCCGCACTCTCCACTCGGTGCAGAGGCGGACGCGCGCCGAGAACGGCCTACCGCACCGGGAACGATGGCGGGAACAGTTCGCTGACCGGTCGACGCAGGTAGTCGCGTTCGGCGTAGGCCGCGCGCATTCGTTCGAACAGCGTCTGCGCCCGCCGCGTCATGGCGGTGAGGTCAATGCCGGGAATCACTCCGTCGCGCAGAGTGATTCGACCCGCGACCATCGAGAAGTCCGCCGCTCGTCCGGAGCTGTTCATGCACAGGGTGCGGAGCGGGTCGTCGAGCACGCCGTCGCGCGGGTCGTCGAGGCGGAAGGCGACCAGATCGGCGGTCGCCCCCACCTCGATCCGGCCGAGGTCGGGGCGGTGCAGCGCGTCGGCCCCGCCGAGCGTGGCGGCCGAGACGTAGTCGGCGTAGGTGGCCGCGTCGAGCCGGGAGGTGAGCACCTTGGTCAGGGTGACGCCGAGGTCGATGCCGCGGACCAGGTCCGGCGGGAACGAGTCCGTGCCGAGGCAGATCCGCACGCCCGCCGCCCGGTACCGGTCGAAGCTGTCGAGCGCGGCGCCGTGCCGGGCCGAGGTGAGCGGGCAGTGCACGATCGAGGCGCCGGAGGCGGCGAGTGTCCCGATGTCCGCGTCGGTCTCGGCATCGTCGACGTGCGGATTGGAATCCACGTAGATCCCGTGGGGGATCAGCAGATTCGGCCCGAGCAGACCGACCTGTTCGAGCACGGCCAACGGTGGCATCCCGAACCGCTCGAACACGAACGCCCGCTCGTGCAACCCCTGGAGCGCGTGCAACCGAACCAGCACGTCGGTCCGCGAGGCGAGCGCGGCGGTCCGATGCAGCAGATCCTCCGACAGCGTCTCGATCCGACACGGCAGCAGCGCCGGGTGCACGAGATCGGTGTCCTGCGCCGAGGCCCACTCCACAAACCGGGCGGCATCAGCGAATCCGCTGCGTCCGAGTTCCTCGTTCCAGTAGATGGACCGCGTCCCGTCGTCATCGACCACATTCACCCCCGACCGGTACGCGGGCCCGAGATACACCCGCAGCCCGAGCCGTCGAGCCGCCTCGGCCATCGCCACGGCGTCCTCGTAACTCTCCGCCCAGTCACTGTGCACTTCGGAGGCGATCGGCATCGCCGTGGTGACCCCGTGCAACAGCAACTGGACGAACCCGAACTCCCGGATGAACGCCCGCTCCTCGGCGTCGAACACCGCCCGCCGCCGATGCGTGGCGTAGTCGCGCGACCACTGCAACCCGAGCCCGAGCTCGCGCGACTGCCACGAATCCAGGATGGTGTGGTCGATATCGGTGAGCGCGTCGAGGTCGATGAGTCCGGGCATCAGCACGGCATCACCGAGCTCGATCACCTCGTCGACCTGGGCCGTGCCCCGCGGCCCCACCGCGACGATGCGCGAATCCTCCACCACCACTTCGGCATCGGTGAGCAGCACCGGTGAACCAGCGCCGCCACGACGCGAATTCTGTGCACGCACAGTGGGTTCGGTGATCGCGACGTGGCGGCTGCGAAGCCGGTCAGCCCGTCGGACCATCGAGCAATCGGTGAACCTCACCGGGCTGCCGGACGAATGCGCGAGCACGTGTCGGGCCCGAATACTGCGTCGCATCGACTATGTCCCTTCTCTGCCCCAGCGACCGGGAATCTCGAACCCCTCGATCGCGGTATCGACGGATATCAGCCGGCCTCGGTGGATCACGGTGCGCTCGGCCGGTCGATCCATCACCGCCGACGTCGGACTCACCGCGTCGACCAGGAAGAACTCCGCCGGATCACCCACCGCGAACCCCGGATGCGGATCAGTGCCGTCCAGCGGCCGCAGACTCCGGTCGATCACGCTCGCCCCACCCCAGGTCGCCACCCCGAGTGCGTGTTCGACCTGCTGATCGGACCCGTATCCGTTGACGAACGCGAGCTGCCACGCGCGATCGAGCATGTCGCCGTTGCCGTAGGGCGACCAGTAGTCCCGCTGCCCGTCCATCCCCACGCCGACCCGCACCCCCGCCGCGGCCAGGTCGAGCAGCGGCAATGCCCACCCCTGCGCACCCGCCGCGTGCGTGAGCGCCACGTCGAACTCCGCCAGTTCCTCGATCATCGCGGGTACTCCGGGCAACCCGCTGGCCAGGCAGCGGGCGTGCGAGATCGTCGCCAGCCCGGTCATCCCGAGTGCCCGCACCCGGTCGAGGATCAGCGACAGCGTGAACAGCCCCAGTTCCCCCGCCTCGTGCAGGTGGATATCGACCCCCACCTGATGCTTTTCGGCCAACCCGAACACCGCGTCGAGGTGGCGCACCGGATCGCGGTCGAGCTCGCACGGATCCATCCCGCCGACCAGATCGGCCCCCGCCGACAGCGCCGCGTCCATCAGGTCGATTACCCCGGGCTCGAGCAGGATCCCGACCTGTGGAAACGCCACGATCTCCACATCGCACACGTCGGCGTAGCGTTCCCGCGCGGCGAGTTCGCCCTCGAGTTTCGTGAGCCCGGTATCGGCGTCGACCTGCGCGTGACTGCGAATCCTGGTGGCGCCGTTGGCAACCGCCACCGCCAGGGTGAACGAGGCACGCTCGGCCACGGACCGTTCCGCCGACCGCCAGTTCTGCCGATCGTTCATGATCCGACCCCAGCGACCGGGCAGCCCGGTCTGCGCCCGGAAGGGCAGTCCGAGCCTGCTCGAGTCCAGGTGCAGGTGCACGTCCGACAGCGCGGGCAGGATCAACCGACCCGCACCGTCGACGTGCTCACCGGCCGGCACCGGCGAACCGGCGGCCGCGGATACCGCGGCCACCGTGCCGTTCTCGATCACCAGGTCCACCGGGGCACTGCCCCAGGGGCGGACATCGGTGATCGACAGTGAATCTCGCACGCCTCAGTCCTTGCCGAAGGAGGCGAGGTCGACGGTGATCATCCCGTCCGCCCTCGGCTTCCAGTTCAGGTCCGGGTCCACCGCGTAGCTGGCATCGGGCGTGTAGAGGCCGATCAGCAGCGCCTTGGCGTCGTTGAGGGCGAACAGCTCGCGGTACACGTCGATCCGGTCCTGCCCGCCCACGGTCCTGGTCTTCGCGACCAGCGCCTGGGTTTCCGGCAGCATCGCGTAGTCGTTCCACTGCCCGCCGAACATGGAGGCGATCGGCGCGTCCCCGTCCATGGTGGACGGCGCGTAGGTGTTGAGGTAGATCCCGGTGGCGGCCTTCTTGGTGTAGATCATCTGCGAGTGGCTGCTCTGGTCGGTGCCCTGGAGGGTGATGGTGATGCCGACCTCGGCCAGATTCGCCTGGATGGACTGGGCGATCTCCGAACTCAGCGGGATGCGCCCGTTCGTCGCGTATTGGAACGGGATCGGCGTGCCGTTGTAGCCCGCCGCGGCTAGCAGCTGCTTCGCCTTGTCCGTATCACGCACGGGTGCCGGGTATTTGGGGTCGAACCCGCCGACGTTCTCGGCGACCAACTGGTTGTCGACCGTCGCCCGACCCGCCAGCAGACTCTTCACGATGGCGTCCCGGTCGATCGACAGCGCGATGGCCTCGCGCACCCGCTGATCGGCCAGCGGTCCGGCGGTGGCGTTCATCCCGAGGAAGGTGACCCCGTTGGAGACCCGCGACTCGATGTGCACGCTCTGGGAACCCTCTACGGCCGCAACCTGATTCGGCGCGATCAACGCGACGTCGAGGCTGCCCGACTGCACCCCGTTGAGCCGGGCGTCGGCGTCGGCCACCGTCTTGAAGGTCACGGTCTCGAGCGTGGCCTTCTCGCCCCAGTAGTCCGGATTGCGCTTGACGACGTACTCGACGCCGCGCGTGTAGTGGTCGAACACGAACGGCCCGGAACCCACCGGCGCCGCCGCGAACCCCGCCGAACCCAGCTTCGTGTACACGCTCTCGGGCACGATCGACACGCCGGTGGTAATGGTCGGCCACGCGGAGAAGGGGGCGTTGAGGCTGAACACCACCGTGTTGTCGGGTCCGGCGGCGGCGGAGGCGAACATCTCCATGTAGGTGGCCGGATCGCCGTTGGGGGTGGCCTTGATCTGGTTGTAGGTGAACGCCACGTCGGAGGCCTTCACCGGGTCACCGTTGTGGAATTTCGCGTCGTCGCGGATGGTGAACGTCCACTCGGTGAAGTCGGCGTTGTGCTTCCACTCGGTGGCCAGCTTCGGGCCGATCACGCCCTCGGCGTCGAACCGGGCGAGCTGGTCGAAGGTGGCGAAGTAGTAGTTGTAGCCGGCCAGCGAGCCGTCGCTGATCGGGTCCGGCACGTCCGTCGGTTCGGTGACCGCGCCGACGACGAGCGAGGTCGCCGACGCGGTGTCGGTGCCCGCGGGCGCGCAGGCGGTCAGCGTGAAGGTGGAGAACGCGAGAATCGCTAATCCTGTTGCCACACTGCGGGTGATCGGTCTCATGGGTTTTCCTCATCTTTCGTGGAGCGGGGAAGTGGGTGCAGGCACGCCGCGACGTGGTCGGGCGGGCCGAGCGGTGCGAGTTCCGGTATGCGCGTGGCGCATTCGTCGGTGGCCAGGGGGCAGCGGGTGCGGAAGGTGCAGCCGCTGGGCGGGTTGGCGGCATCGGGGAGTTCGCCGCGCACCAGGGTCGAGGTGTCGCGGCGGCGGCGATGCGGGTCGGGGACGGGCGCCGAGGCGATCAGCGCCCGGGTGTAGGGGTGGCGGGGACTGGTGAACACGTCCTCGGTGGCGCCGATCTCGACGAGTTTGCCCAGATGCATCACCGCCACCCGGTCCGACAGGTGTCGCACGACCGACAGATCGTGGGCGATGAACAGGTACGACAGGCCGAGCTGCTCCTGGAGGTCCTGGAGCAGGTTGATCACCTGGGCCTGCACCGACGCGTCCAACGCCGACACCGGCTCGTCGAGAACGAGCACCTCCGGCCGCGGCGCCAAGGCCCTGGCGATGCCGAGCCGCTGCCGCTGTCCGCCGGAGAACTCGGCCGGGCGCCGGTCCAGCGCGTCCGGCCCGAGGCCGACCTGCTCGAGCAGTTCGAGCACCCGCTCTCGGGAGTAACCACCCGCGATCCTGAGCGGTTCGGCGATGATGTCGTGCGCGCTCATCCGGGGATCGAGGGAGGAGTACGGGTCCTGGAACACCAGCTGGACCCGATTGCGCAGCGCCCGACGCGCGGCCGGACGCAGTTGCGCCAGGTCGTGGCCGAGGATGCGCACCGACCCGGAGGTGGGCGTGTTGATGCCGAAGAGGGTGCGGACCAGGGTGGACTTGCCGCCGCCGGATTCGCCGACCAGCCCGAAGGTCTCCCCGCGCCGGACGCCGAAACTCACCCCGTCGAGCGCTCGCAGCCTGCGCTTGCCGGTGAGGCCGCGCCTGCTGGTGAAGCTCACCTCGAGGTCGTCGACCCGGATCACTTCTTCAACGGTGTCGATCGCGATCATGCCGAAATGTCCTGTCGCAGTGGGGCGGTGAGCGCGGGTGGGCAGGCGAGCCCGCGCCCGTCCCCGAAGGCGACGAGCGGCGGTGCGGCCGTGGCACATTCGGTGGTCTTGCCCGCGAACTCACAGCGAGGCGCGAAACCACACCCGGCCGGCCGTTGCGTCGGGGAGGGTGGCGAACCGGGAATGGCGTAGGCGCGGCCCGCCCCCGCGTGCCCGAGCAGACTGCTCTGGAGGCCGCGGGTGTACGGGTGGGTGGCGTCGTCGAAGATCTGCCACACCGACCCGGTCTCCACGACCCGGCCCGCGTACATGATCGCCACCCGATCGGCGTACTGGGCGACCAGCCCGAGGTCATGGGTGATCAGCACCATCGCCGCGCCGCTGCGGGCGCGCGCCTGCGCCAACACCTCCATGAGCTGGGCCTGGATGGTCACGTCGAGCGCGGTGGTCGGCTCGTCGGCGATGAGCACCGCCGGATCGTTGGCCATGGCCATGGCGATCACCGCCCGCTGCCGCATCCCGCCCGACCACTGGTGCGGATAGGCCCGCGCTCGTTCGGCGGGTTGCGGAATACCCACGGAGGCAAGCAGTTCCACCACGCGTCGCTTGCGCGCCTTCGCGTCGAGCCGCTGATGCACGGCCAACGCCCGTCCGATCTGCGTGCCGACCCGGCGAACCGGATTCAGCGTGGTCATCGGGTCCTGGAAGACCATGCCGAGCTCGGCGCCGCGCAGCCGCCGCAGGGTCTCGTCATCGGTACCGACGAGCTCCCTGCCGCGAAAACGCACACTGCCCGAGAAGATCGTCAGCGATGGGGGGAGCAGACCGAGCACCGCGAGCATCGTCACCGACTTGCCCGACCCGGATTCGCCTACGAGACAGAGCACTTCACCCTCGTCCAGGCGCAGACTCACCGAGTCCACGAGGACGACCCGTTCGCCCGCAGCGGTCTCGTAGCCAACGGTCAGATCAGTGATCTCCAGCAATACGCTCATGCCACAACTTCTTTCGCGAGAGCTCCGCGACGGGAGCGCGGTGCCCGCCGAACGCGGCGCAACCCCTGCCCCTCATCGGTGAAACGCCGACTCGCCAGCAGCGTCCCGCCGATCACGAGCAGCAGCGCCACCGCGGGCACGATGGTCAGATACGGCGCCTGACGCAGGTACTTCTGCCCATCGGTGATCATCAATCCCCAACTGGGCGTTGGTGGTTGGACACCGAGCCCCAGGTAGTCGAATGACGAGATCATGATCAGCACAGTTCCCAGATCGGCGGTCGCCAGAATCAACACCGGCACCGTGACGTGCCCGACGATGTGCTTGCGCATCACCCACCCCGAGCGCGCCCCGAGCAGCTTCGGCGCGATCACGAAATCGCGACCGGACAACCCGAGCGCGACAGAGCGCGCCACCCTGGCGTAGCCGACCCAGAAGGTGACGCCGAGGATCGTCGCCATCAGCGCGGTACTCGGCCCGCGAATCGCCGACACCGCCATGATCACCAGCGTCATCGGCACCGCGAGCTGCACATCGGCGACACCCATCAGCACGTTGTCGGTGACGCCACGGAAGTAGCCCGACACCGTCCCGATCGCCATCCCGATCAGCGCGTTGACCACCACGATCACCAGCACCAACCCGAGCGTGATCCGCCCGGCCAGCGCCAACCTGCTCGCCAGATCGCGCCCCAGCGAATCGGTGCCGAGCGGGTAGTCGCCGTTGCTGAACGGCGTGGAGAACGCGGCCGCGAGGTCCTGCCCGTAGGGGTCGTAGCCGGGGAAGAGCGGATACAGCAGGGAGAACAGCACGACCGCGAGGATCATCGCGACGCCCGCGATCGTGGCGCGGTTGGGGAGACGGATCATCGGACTCTCGCTCGCGGATCGATGACGCCGTAGAGGACGTCGATGCCGAAGTTGACGACCACGAAGATGGTCGCGATCACCACCAGCCCGGACTGCACCACCGGAAAGTCCCGGTTGAACACCGCGTCGAGCATCAACGTGCCCAAACCCGGCCAGGCGAAGACGTTCTCGACGATCACCAGCCCACCGAGCAAGGTGCCCAACGTGATTCCGGAGATGGTGAGCACCGGCAGCAGCGCGTTGGGCAGCACATCGCGCAGCAGCACCGACGAACGCCGCTCACCGCGCGCGTACGCGGTGCGCACATAGTCCTGGGAACTCTCCGCGACCAGCGAGTTGTCCAGCAGGCGTGAGTAGACGACGAACTGCGCGGTGGCGATGGTGAGCGCGGGCATGACGATCGCGAGCGGATCGGCCCCGGCGAGTGAGGGCAACCAGCCCAGCGTCACCGAGAACACCAGCACCAGCAGCAGCCCGAACAGGAAGTCCGGCACCGCGAGTCGGGCCGCGCCGACCCCGAGCGCGAGCCCGCGCAGCGACCAGCGGCCGCTGAGGTGGATGGCGAGCACGACGGCGAAGGCGAGGGCGAGACCGATCGCGAAGCCCGCGACCCCGAGCTGGAGCGAGGCGGGCAGCCGTTGCAGAACCAGCGTCATCGACGAGGTGCCGCTCTGCTGGTAGGAGTCGCCGAAATCCCCGGACAGAACGCCCGTCACGTAGTCGATGTACTGGGTCAGCGGTGGTCGGTCGAAGCCGAGTTCGGCTTCCAGGGCGGCGACGTCGGCCTCGCTCGCCGTTTCCGGCAGGAGGGAGGCCACGGGACTTCCGGTCGATCTGCCGAGCAGGAATGCCAGCGAGATGACGGCGAACACGGTGATCACCGCCTGGACGAGGCGGCGGATCAGATAGGCGGCCAACACGGATCCTCTCTGCGGCCGAAGTGTCATTCGGTATACAGAATTGGATCTGCGTGTATCTCCGCTGTGATCCGAAAGTTTCGTGTCCGTGAATGATCTGAATGCTTCCACCTGGGGTTATGGCAGCGTCAAGACCCATTTCCGACCCTGTTTGGGCGGTGGTACGCAGGTCACCCCGGATGTGAAAGATATATTTGGTCTACCAAATGGAATTCCAGACGGCCGTCGCTAGACTGCGCGGTCGCCCCTGCCTCGGCCTCGCCGCCGCTTCGTAGACTGACCCGGTGGCCCGAAACCTACGTCCGCCGGCGGAAGTCGTCGACGACACTTCCCAGACGCGCCGGATCTACGACGATCTGCGCCGCGCGATCATCACCGGGGAGTACCGCGAGGGCGAGAAACTGCCGGAGGCCCGCCTGGCCGCCCAGCTCGGCACCTCCCGGCTCCCGGTCCGCGAGGCATTGGCACTGCTCGAATTCGACGGCATCGTCAGCGCCCTGCCCCGGCGCAGCGCGGTGGTGCGCTCCTGGGACGCCACCGCCGTGGAAGAACTCTTCGACGTGCGCATCGGCCTCGAGCCGCTCGGCGCCCGCCTCGCCGCCGCCCGCATCCGGCAGGGCCACGACAGCTCCCCGCTGCGGGCGGCACTGCGAGAAGCGCGCGAGGCCACCGACTCTCGCGATCCGCTGCGCATCGCCGAGTCCAACGCCGAGCTGCACGGCGCCATCGTGGAACTGTCCGGCAACAGCCTGCTCACCCAGCTGATGCGGACCATCCTCGCCCGCATGGCCTGGCTGTTCTTCCTCACCCACGAGCGCGACACCGAGGAACAGCGCGACGAACACCAGCACCTCATCGACGCGATCACCTCCGGCGACGAGCGCCTGGCCGAATACGCCATGCTCAGCCACACCGAAGCGGGCCGCGCCCCCACCCTGGCCATCGTCACCGCCCTGCGGCACAGCGAACGAAGCACCGGTCAGGGCGCGTAACCCCGACCCGGCGCCCGCTCAGACCGCGGCCGGAACCACCGGCCCCTCGGCGAACTGGGTTCGGTAGAGCTCGGCATAGCGGCCGCCCGCGTCGAGCAGGGTGGTGTGGGTGCCGCGTTCGATGATGCGGCCGTGTTCGAGGACCAGGATCTGGTCGGCGGCGCGGATGGTGGACAGGCGGTGGGCGATCACCAGGGCGGTGCGGCCGGTGAGGGCTTCGGTGAGGGCTTCCTGGACGGCGGCTTCGGAGGTGGAGTCCAGGGAGGCGGTCGCCTCGTCGAGGATGACGACGCGGGGTTGTTTGAGTAGCAGGCGGGCGATGGTGAGGCGTTGGCGTTCGCCGCCGGAGAGGCGGTAGCCGCGTTCGCCGACCACGGTGTCGAGGCCGTCGCTGAGGGAATCGACCAGCTCGCCGAGGCGGGCCCGGCCGAGGGCGTCCCAGAGTTCGGCTTCGGTGGCTTCGGGGCGGGCGAGCAGGAGGTTCGCGCGGATGGTGTCGTGGAACAGGTGCCCGTCCTGGGTGACCAGGCCGACGGTGCGTTGGATGGATTCGGTGGTGAGCTCACGCACGTCGGATCCGTTGAGCCGCACCGCGCCGGAGTCGACATCGTAGAGCCGCGAAACCAGTTGGGCGATGGTCGATTTGCCCGCGCCGGACGATCCGACCAGGGCGACGAGCTGTCCGGGTTCGGCCCGTAGCGAGACCTCGTGCAGCACCTCCACCCCGCCGCGCCGATCCAGCGTCGCCACGTCCTCGAGCGAGGCCAGCGACACCTTGTCGGCCGAGGGGTAACCGAAGTTCACCGCGTCCAGTTCCACCGCGACCGGCCCGTCGGGCACGTCGACCGCGTGTGGCGCGTCCTCGATCAGCGGCTTCAGATCCAGCACCTCGAAGACCCGCTCGAAACTCACCAGCGCCGACATGATCTCCAGGCGCGCGCTCGCCAACGCGGTGAGCGGGGCGTAGAGGCGGGTGAGCAGCAGCGACAGCGCCACCACCGAGCCCGCGTCCAGGCGGCCCGCCAGCGCGTACCAGCCGCCGAGGCCGTACACCAGCGCCAGCGCGAGCGCCGAGACCAGCGTGAGCGAGGTGACGAAGGTGGTCTGCAACATGGCGGTGCGCACGCCGATATCGCGCACCCGGGTGGCCCGCACCGCGAACTCCGAGGACTCCTGCTTCGGCCGCCCGAACAGCTTGACCAGGGTGGCGCCCGGCGCGGAGAAACGCTCGGTCATCTGGGTGCTCATGGCGGCGTTGAGCTGGGCGGCCTCGCGCTGCATGACGGCGAGCCGATCGCCCGCGTACCGGGCCGGGATGACGAACACGGGCAGCAGGATCAGCGCCAGCACGGTGATCTGCCAGGAGATGCTGAGCATCACGCCCAGGGTGAGCAGCAGCGTGACCAGGTTGGTGACCACCCCGGAGAGCGTGTCGCTGAACGCCCGCTGCGCGCCGATCACGTCGTTGTTGAGCCGGCTCACCAGCGCGCCGGTGCGGGTGCGGGTGAAGAACGCCACCGGCATCTTCTGCACGTGATCGAACACGGCGGTGCGCAGATCCAGGATCAACCCCTCGCCGATCCGCGCCGACAGCCACCGAATGACGATCCCGAGCGCCGCGTCGAGGATCGCCAGCCCCGCGATGGCGACCGCGAGCAGCACCACCGTCCGCGGCGCGACCCCGTCGACGATCCCGTTCACCACGCGCCCGGCCAACACCGGCGTCGCCACGCCGAGCACCGCCGCCACCACGCTGAGCAGCAGGAATCCCCCGATCCGGCGCCGATGCCCCTGCGCGAACCGCAGAATCCGCCGCGCCGTCACCACACTGAACGGCCGCTCTTCGCCGGGCCCGTTGGCCCGCCGGTACATCTGGCTGTACGCCACTGATTCGATACTCACTGCCACTCTCCTCGAGGCTCCCCACCCATTGAACTCCTGGCCACCGACACTAAAACCTCAACCAAACTTGAGAGCAAATGCTTTCCGCGTAGCCCGGGTTCCGCGCTCAGCGAAACCGAGCACTCCCCGCGCGAGGCTCACCCCCGAGCTTCACGATCCTGACAGGCGCGGAGTTCACCAGATCCGCACAGCGGGCGCGGACGGGACGGAGTTCATCAGATCGGCACAGCGGGCACGGACGGGACAGGTTCGGCGGATGCCCGGAATAGGCTGGTCACGTGGACGACGAGCGGAGTGCGCGACTACTGGCCGAGGCGCTGGGGGCCCGGCTCGCGGGTGCGGTCGACGCCTCGGTGCGCAGGCGGGTCGAATATTCCTCCGACGCCTCCAACTACCGGGTGCTGCCCACGATGGTGGTGTTCCCGCGCGATGCGGACGACGTGGCCGCCACGGTGGACTTCGCCCGCGAGCACGGCCTGTCGATCACCCCGCGCGGGGCGGGTACCTCGGTCGCAGGCAATGCCATCGGCCCCGGGATCGTGCTGGATTTCAGCAGGCACATGAACGCGGTCGGGGTCGTCGATGTCGAGGCGCGCACGGTCATCGTGCAGCCGGGGGTCGTGCTGTCGGAGTTGCAGCGCAGGGTGCGGCCGCACGGGTTGCGGTTCGGGCCGGACCCATCGACGCAGGACCGTTGCACCCTGGGCGGCATGATCGGCAATAACGCCTGTGGGCCGCACGCCTTGGCGTGGGGGCGGACCTCCGATACCGTCCGTGAGCTGCGCATCATCGACGGCACCGGAACGCACCGAACTCTCGGCACCGACCTGAGCCAAGTGCCCGGCCTGGCGAAATTCACCACCGCGAATCTGGCGGTACTGCGTACCGAACTGGGCCGCTTCGAGCGCCAAGCCTCCGGCTACGGACTGGAACACCTGCTCCCCGAACGGGGTTCGTCCGCCGCGAAGGCGTTCGTCGGTTCCGAGGGCACCTGTGGACTCCTCCTCGAGGCGACCGTCGCGCTCGCCCCGGCACCCGCCGCCACCGTGCTCACCGTGCTCGGCTACCCCGACATCGCCACGGCCGCAGACGATGTCGCCGCCGTCACCCGCTGCGGACCGATCGCGGTGGAGGGCATCGACGCCGGCCTGGTCGACGTGGTGCGCGCCCATCGCGGCACCGTCCCCGACCTGCCACGAGGTCGCGGCTGGCTGTTCGTGGAGACGGCGGGGGAGACCCCGGCGCACGCGCTGCTGGTCGCCCACCAACTCTGCCGCGAAGCCAACGCCGACGACCACCGCATCGTCACCGATCCCGCTGCCACAGCGGCACTCTGGCGAATCAGAGCCGACGGCGCCGGTCTGGCGGGCCGCACCCCCGACGGCGAACCGGCGTGGCCGGGCTGGGAGGACGCCGCCGTCCCACCCGAGAACCTCGGCGCCTACCTCCGCGAATTCGCCCTCCTCACCGCCGAATACGACCTACGCGGACTCCTGTACGGCCACCTCGGCGACGGCTGCATCCACGTCCGCCTCGACTTCCCGATCACCGACGCACCGAAGCGGTTCCGGAAGTTCCTCTTCGACGCGGCGGAAGTGGTGGTGCGCCACGGTGGCTCGCTCTCGGGCGAACACGGCGACGGCCGAGCCCGATCCGAGCTCCTCGAGGTCATGTACTCCCCGGCCGCCCGCGCCGCCTTCGCCGGCTACAAAGCCCTCTTCGACCCCGACAACATCCTCAACCCCGGCGTCCTGGTGGCCCCCAACCCGGTGGACGCCGACCTCCGCGTCGCCGGACTGAAACCGTTCCCCGCGAAAGGTTTCGCCCTGTCCACCGATGCGGGCGATCTATCCACAGCTGTGCACAGATGTGTAGGAATCGCCAAGTGCCGCGCCGACACCCACGCCTCGGGCGGCTTCATGTGCCCCTCCTTCCTGGCCACCGCCGACGAGAAGGACACCACCCGCGCCCGCGCCCGCGTCCTGCAAGAAGTCGTCCGCGGCGAACTCGACTGGCGCGCCCCGGCCGTCGAACAATCCCTCGACCTGTGCCTGTCCTGCAAAGCCTGCGCCTCCGACTGCCCCGCGGGCGTCGACATGGCCACCTACAAATCCGAGGCCCTCTACCGCCGCTACCGGGGCCGCATCAGACCGCTCGATCACTATGTCCTCGGCCAACTCCCCCGCTGGCTCGCCCTCGCCCGCCACGTCCCCCGCCTCGCGAATGCCCTGTCGTCGCGCCCACGCCTGCGCCGAACGGCCATGCGCCTCGCGGGAATCGACCCCCGCCGCCGAGCTCCGCGCCTGGCAACGACCTCCTTCCGCGCACTCCGGACCGAACACGCCCGCCGACACACCGCCAACCCGGTGGCATTTTCGTGCAGCCACACCCCACAACCCCCAAAAATCGGCCCCACCACCCCTTCCCTGCACGTTTATGCCACCTCGAAGCCCCACCCCGTCCCGGCCGACACCCCGTCGCCACCGAGCCGGCCGGCGAGAATCCTGCTCTGGATCGATACCTTCACCACCACCTTCACCCCCGAAAACGCCATGGCCGCAACCAGACTCATCGAGTCCCTCGGCCACGAAGTAGCCATCCCCGACAAGCAACTCTGCTGCGGCCTCACCTGGATCAGCACCGGCCAACTCGACGGCGCCCGCGCCCGCCTGCGCGCCACCCTCGACGCCGTATCAGCCCACGTCAGCGACGGCGGAATCATCATCGGCCTCGAACCCTCCTGCACTGTCACCCTCCGCGCCGACCTGCCCGAACTACTCCCGGACGACCCCCGAGCGAAACCCGTCGCCGCCGCCGTGCGCACCCTCGCCGAATTCCTGATCGCCCACCCCACCTGGCGTCCCCCCCACCGCCCGAACGACACCGTCATCGTCCAACCCCACTGCCACCAGCACGCCGTCGGCGGCTTCGACGCGGAGCGCGAGATCCTCGCCGCGATGGGGGTCACCGTCCAAGAGTTGGCGGGCTGCTGCGGACTGGCGGGCAACTTCGGGATGCAGCAGGGCCACTACGACGTCTCCGTCGCGGTCGCCGAACTGGCCCTGCTCCCCGCCCTGCGCGCGGCCGCCCCGAACACCGTCTTCCTGGCCGACGGCTTCTCCTGCCGAACCCAGGCCGCCCAGCTGGCGAATACCGACGGCATCCACCTCGCCGAGTACCTCCGTGCGGATTGACCCAGCTCACAGGCGCACAATGGACCAATGCCCGACCAGACCACGGACCACGACCCGGCGGTAGCCGGTCTGTCCAGAACGGTCCGCTCGAGCCGCCCCTTCGACGTCGCCGTCACCGTTTCCCCGCTCAGGCGCGGCATCGGCGACCCGTGCCATCACGTCGACCCCGACGGCGCCCACTGGCACGCCTCCCGCATGCGCACCGGCCCGGTCACCTACCGCCTGGCCCAGCACGGCCGCGACGGCGCCACCGCCCGCGCGTGGGGCCCCGGCGCGGAGGAGTTCTTGAACGGTCTCGAGGACATGCTCTGCCTCGAGGAGAACCTCGACGACTTCGCCCCCGAACACCCCACGCTCAAAGAGGCCCACCGCCTCGTCCCCGGCCTGCGCATGTTGCGCACGGGCCGGGTGATGGAGTCGCTGGTCCCGGCCATCCTCGAGCAGAAGGTGCACACCAAGTCCTCGTTCGCCGCCTGGCGCACCCTGGTCCGCGAGTTCGGCACGAAGGCCCCCGGCCCGGCGAATCTGATGCTCGCCCCGGACGCCGACACCTGGCGTCGCATCCCGTCCTGGAAATTCCATCGCGCCAATGTCGGCCCGCAGCGTTCGCACACCATCGTGCGCGCCGCCCGAGTCGCCGATTCGATCGAACGCACCGCCGACCTCGACCCGGTCGAAGCCGCGAAACGCCTGCGCAGCCTGCCGGGCATCGGCGTGTGGACCGTGGCCGAGACCGCCCAGCGCGCCTTCGGCGACGCCGATGCCCTGTCCGTGGGCGACTACCACCTCGCCGCCGTCGTCGGCTGGAGCCTGCTCGGCCACCCGATCGACGACGACGCGATGGTCGACTACCTGCGCCCGCTCCAACCCCACCGCTATCGGGCGGTGCGGTTACTCGCGCTCAGCGGTCAGGCGCGCAAGCCGAAATTCGGCCCGCGCGACCCGATCACCGATCACCGCCACCACTAGCGCGTCGCGCGCTCATCCAGTACGCAGCGGCCCGCTTCCACCAGTGTTCGTCGCGCCCGCCTGCGCACCCGGCACTCGTCGACGGTGCAGTCGAGATGCGATTGCATTGCGGCATGGGCCTGTTCGGGGTTCATCGGTCCCGGATCGTCGCCGCAACTCTGTAGTGCAGCGGCGATGTGCATGTTCAGCTCGCTCAGTTGCATGGCCCAAGCACAGCACGCAACCGCCCGGCTAACGGTGAGTACACGCCCGAATCCACAGATTCGGTACGAATTCGCAGGACAACATCCAAGGGGGAGAGCAGGATTCCCCCGTGTGGACGAATTCCACGTGAGGGGAGTGGGGCTTTGGCATCGAATGCGATGAGGACAACTGAGGCGACGGGGGTGTCCTCCACCCTGCCGCGTCGCCAACTCGGTCGCTACCTGCGGGATTGGCGGACCAAGGCCGGACTCACCATCGCCGAGGCGGCCCGGCGCATGGAATGGGGCGCCAGCACGCTGCAACGCCTGGAAAAGGGCCACGCCGACCGCATTCGCACGATCGATATTCACGAACTGTGCCGGATCTACGGGATTCCCGGCGAACTCGCCGACGGACTCGCCGGTCTCGCGCAGCAGGCGGCCGTCAAGAGCTGGTGGCACGCCTACGGCGATCTGATACCCGAGAATTTCGATATCTACCTCGGCTTGGAGGCTTCGGCACGCCGGTTGCGTATCTATCAATCCGAACTCGTCCCCGGTCTGCTCCAGACCGCCGAATACGTACGCGCACTGAATAGTCTTGTGCAGCCGCATGATTCGACCGACGAAATCGAACGTCGGGTCGCTCTCCGAATGCAACGTCAGGCCCTGATCACCCGCGACCACGCACCCGCCGAGATCGAGGTGGTGCTGCACGAATCGGTATTGCGCAGTGTCGTCGGTGATGCGAAAGTGATGGCTGCGCAGTTGCGATCCCTCGCCGAGGCGAGTACGCGAAGTAATGTGGTGCTGCGCATCCTGCCGTTTTCCGCCGGCGTTCCGCTCGGAGTCTCCACCGGACCTTTCACGGTTCTCGAGTTCGGCACCGACGGCAAAGGGCAACCGGTCGAACCGCCGGTGGTGTACGCCGAAGGCTTCACCGGCGACCTCTACCTGGAACGACGCGCGGATGTTCGAAGGTACGACCGGGCTCACGATTGCCTCCAGCGACATGCGCTGGATATCCCACCGAGCACACACCTGCTCCGGCAGGTCGCGAAGGAGTATGTGGCATGAGTTTCGATCTCGTCGACGCACACTGGTTCAAGAGCAGGCGTAGCGGAGCCGGTAAGGATTGCGTGGAGGTTGCCTTCCTCTTCGGCGGTCGCGTCGGGGTGCGCGACAGCAAGAACCCCGCCGGGCCCGCGCTGGTCTTCGACGGCGCGAGCTGGGACGCGTTCACCCGCGGTATCGACGCGGGGGTGTTCGCGTGAACACCAAGCGGGCCATCGACACCACCGACGCCACCTGGATCCGGGCGGGCGCCGAGGACGGCAGCGTGGAGGTCGCCATGCTGGCCGAGGGCCATGTCGCCCTGCGCGACAGCGACAATCCCGACGGACCGGTGCTGATCTTCACCCCCAGCGAGTGGACGGCGTTCACCGCGGGCGTGCACGACGGCGAGTTCGACCGGCCGTAGGCGGTTTGGCGGCGCCGTGATCGGGTAACCCTCGGGCATGGACCGAGGGTTGAAGAAGGCTGCACCCCGGTACCGGAGGCTGGCGCCCGAGGATGGCGTGGAACGCCTGATCGTCGTGTTGCTGTTCGCGGTATCGGCGATCGGAATCTACGTACTCACCAGCTCGTTGCTCGCGGCGCTGTTCATCGGACTACTGGTAGGGCTGGTTGCCGTCGGGACCGTCGCGGTCCTGTAGGCGCCAGTTCCCTACCGCCGGAACAACTCACCGGCGGAACAGCTTGTTGCCGAGCCAGACGATCGGATCGTATTTGCGATCCACCACCCGCTCTTTGAGCGGGATCAGCGCGTTGTCGGTGATCTTGATGTGTTCCGGGCACACCTCGGTACAGCATTTGGTGATGTTGCAATAGCCCAAACCCGCTTCCTCCTGCGCCATGTCGCGCCGGTCGCGGGTGTCGAGCGGGTGCATCTCCAATTCCGTGATGCGCATCAGATAGCGCGGTCCGGCGAAGGCGGGTTTGTTCTCCTCGTGATCGCGCACCACATGGCAGGTGTCCTGGCACAGGAAGCACTCGATGCACTTGCGGAACTCCTGCGAGCGCTCCACATCGATCTGCTTCATCCGGTAGTCGCCGAGACCGAGACCGGGCGGCGGCGCGAAAGACGGGATCTCCCTGGCCTTCTCGTAATTGAACGAGACATCGGTGACCAGGTCCTTGATGATCGGGAAGGTCCGCATCGGGGTCACGGTGATGACCTCCTCGGCGGTGAAGGTCGACATCCGCGTCATGCACAGCAGACGCGGTCGCCCGTTCACCTCCGCCGAACACGAACCACATTTGCCCGCTTTGCAATTCCAGCGGACCGCGAGGTCGGGCGTCTGGGTGGCTTGCAGGCGGTGGATGATGTCGAGCACCACTTCACCCTCGTTCACCGCCACCGTGTAATCGACCAGCGCGCCACCGTCGATATCGCCGCGCCAGACCCGGAACCGGGCGTCGTACCCCATGCTCACGCCTTTCCTTCGGCTGCCGGATGCTCAGCCAGTTCCTGTGCGGTGTAGTACTTCTCGAGTTCGGACAGTTCGAACAGGGCGAGCAGGTCCTCGCGCATCGGCGTCTGATCGGCCCTGGTGACGGTGACGTCGGGAACCTGCGCGCGCGAAGCCGGGTCGACCGAGCAGACCAGCAGCGCGTTGCGCCAGTCCGCGTTCATGCCGGGGTGATCGTCGCGGGTGTGACCGCCGCGGCTCTCGGTCCGCAACAGCGCCGCCTGCGCCACGCACTCGCTGACCAGCAGCATGTTCGCCAGGTCCAACGCCAGATGCCAGCCGGGGTTGAACGGCCGCTTGCCCGCCACGGTCACATCGGCGAACCTGGCGCGCAGCTCGGCCAACTTGTCGATGGCCGCGCGCACCTCGTGCTCCTTGCGGATGATGCCGACCAGGTCGTTCATCGTCTGCTGGAGTTCGGCGTGCAGGGTGTAGGGGTTCTCGCGCCTGCCGTGCGCGGGCGAATCGAACGGCGCCAGTGCGGTATTCACCGCATCCTCGATATCGGCGTCGGCGGGCGTCGGCTTGCTGGTCAGCCCCTGCACATAGGCGGCGGCGCCGAGCCCGGCCCGCCTGCCGAACACCAACAGGTCCGACAGCGAGTTCCCGCCCAGCCGGTTGGACCCGTGCATCCCACCGGAACACTCACCGGCGGCGAACAATCCGGGCACGATCGCCGCCCCGGTATCGGGATCCACCTCGATCCCACCCATCACGTAGTGGCAGGTGGGGCCGACCTCCATCGGCTCGGCGGTGATATCCACATCGGCCAGCTCCTTGAACTGGTGGTGCATCGAGGGCAGCCTGCGCACGATCTCGTCGGCGGGCATTCGCGAGGCGATATCGAGGAACACCCCGCCGTGCTCGGTGCCGCGCCCCGCCTTCACCTCCTCGTTGATCGCCCTGGCGACCTCGTCGCGAGGGAGCAGGTCGGGGGTGCGGCGCGCGGAATCGTTGTCGCGCAACCACTGATCGGCCTCCTCCTCGGTCTCGGCGTACTGGCCCTTGAACACCGGCGGGATGTAGTCGAACATGAACCGCTTGCCCTCGGAGTTCTTCAGCACGCCACCGTCGCCGCGCACGCCCTCGGTGACGAGAATGCCCTTCACGCTGGGCGGCCAGACCATGCCGGTGGGGTGGAACTGGAGGAACTCCATATTGATCAGAGTCGCGCCCGCGCGCAGGGCCAGCGCGTGCCCGTCGCCGGTGTACTCCCAGGAATTCGAGGTGACCTTGTAGGACTTGCCGATACCGCCGGTCGCCAACACGATCGCCGGCGCCCGGAACAGCACGAACCCGCCGGATTCACGCCAGTACCCGAACGCCCCCGCGACAGCGCCCGCGTCGGTGAACAGTTCGGTGATCGTGCACTCCGCGAACACCTTGATCCTGGCCTCGTAGTCGCCGGTCGCCGCGAAATCCTCCTGCTGCAACGAGACGATCTTCTGCTGCATCGTGCGGATCAGTTCCAGCCCGGTCCGGTCGCCGACATGCGCCAACCGCGGATAGGTGTGACCACCGAAATTGCGCTGACTGATCCGCCCGTCCGGCGTCCGATCGAACAGCGCCCCATAGGTTTCCAACTCCCACACCCGGTCGGCGGCCTCGCGCGCGTGCAGTTCGGCCATGCGCCAGTTGTTGAGGAACTTGCCCCCGCGCATCGTGTCCTTGAAATGCGTCTGCCAGGTGTCCTTGTCGTTGGCGTTGCCCATCGACGCCGCGCACCCACCCTCGGCCATCACCGTGTGCGCCTTGCCGAACAGCGACTTGCACACCACCGCCACCGAAAGCCCTTGCTCACGTGCCTCGATCACGGCGCGCAGGCCCGCGCCGCCCGCCCCGATCACCACGACGTCGTAGTCGTGCCGCTGCACCTCTGGCATCGAAATCCGAACTCCTCGCGTTGTCGCGGCTCAGTGGACGAACCGCAGGTCCGAAATGGTGTGGCTCGCCACCAACATCACGTAGAAATCGGTGAGCACCAGGGTGCCGAGAGTGGTCCAGGCCAGGGCCATGTGGCGGGTGTTGAGCTTGGAGATCTGGGTCCAGTACCAGTACCGCACCGGGTGCGCGGAGAAGTGCTTGAGCCGCCCGCCCGCGATGTGGCGGCACGAATGGCACGACAGGGTGTAAGCCCACAGCAGGGTCACGTTGATCAGCAGGACCAGATTCCCGAGCCCGAAGCCGAAACCGCCACCGCTGCCGTGGAACGCGGTGAGCGCGTCGTAGCTGTTGATCAGCGACACCACCACCGCCGCGTAGAAGAAATAGCGGTGCGAGTTCTGGATGATCAACGGCAGCCGCGACTCACCGGTGTAGCGCGCGTGCGGCTCGGCCACCGCGCACGCGGGCGGGGAGAACCACACCGACCGGTAGTAGGCCTTGCGGTAGTAGTAGCAGGTCAGCCGGAAACCGAGCAGGAACGGCAGCACCACGAACCCCAGCGGGATCCACATCGGCAGCTCGGGAAACGGCGTGCCGAAATGTGAGGACCCCGGCACGCACGACTCGCTCAGACACGGCGAGTAGAACGGGGTCAGGTAGTGGTACTCGGGCACCCAATAGGCTGTTCGCACAAAGGATCTGATCGTCGCGTAGGTGACGAACGCGAACAGGCCGACGGCGGTCAGCAGCGGCGGCAGCCACCAGCGGTCGGTGCGAAGGGTGCGCGCGGCGATGCGTGCGCGTGTCCTGCTGAACACGCCGGTGCCCGTTGCCGGGGCGCCGGTGGGTGCGGCACTCACGATGGATGCCTCGCTGATCCTCGGACGCGGTGACGGTCATTACTCACCACTGCGGACTGTGATGTAGAGCACCCTACGCCTGTGTTCGCGCCGCTCGCGGCCGGTCTCACGCACTCGGTGACGCCACATAGCGGTGATATCGGTCACAGGTGAAACATCGGTGACGACCCGTCATGCCCGTGCAACAAACCTGTGGTGGCCTATGACAGGTATTCCCCGCACCGGGGAGAGGAGCGTGACGCGCAATGAGAAGAGCTGCGATCGTGGCACCGGTCCGCACGCCCAGTGGCGTCGAGGGCGGCGCCCTGTCGGGTATGCCCGCGGAATGGTTGGCCACCACGGTGCTATCCGCCGTGATCGAACGATCGGGCATCGACCCGCTACGCATCGACGATGTGGCCATGGCCTGTATCGACGGCGCGCTCTCCGACGTGCCCGCGGTCGGATCGCTCGCCGCCCGTGGAGCCGGACTACCTTTCGCAGTACCCGGATTCGTCACCGACAAACACGGCGGCAGCGGCCTACAGGCCGTGATCACCGCGGCCATGATGGTGCAGACCGGCGCGGCCGACGTGGTGGTGGCCGGTGGCGTGGAATGCGCCTCGGCCCAGTCCGGTCTGCCCGGCGGCACCGCCGGGCTGCACAACGCCGAGCGCCTCGCGCACTACTACGGGATCGACCGCAACGCCGCCGACGAGTTCGCGGTGGCCAGCCACCGCAAGGCGGCGCGGGCCTGGCGCCAGGGCGCGTTCGCGGCCGAGGTGGTCGGCGTCGACATCGGCTACGGCGACCACCAGATCACCCGCGACGAAGGCGTGCGCGACGACCTGTCCACCCACACCCTGGCCGGCCTGCGCCCGCTGCTCGCCGACGGCGTGGTCACCATGGGCAATATGAGCGCGCACCGGCTCGGCGCGTCGGCCTGCCTGGTCGTGGCCGAGGACCGCCTCGGCGAACTCGGCCTCACCCCGATGGCCTACCTCACCGGTTGGGCGGCGGCGGGCTGCGGCAGCGAGGGACCGGGCCTCGGCGCGGCCCCCGCGGTGTCGAAACTGCTCGCCCGCACTGGTTGCTCGCTGGACGAGATCGACCTGCTCGAGATCAACGAGGGCTACGCCGTCGAGGTACTCGCCCTGGCCACCGAATGGGAACTCGACCCCCTCGACCGCCTCAACGTGAACGGCTCCGACATCGCGCTGGGCCACCCGGTCGGGGCGACGGGGCTGCGGATCATGACGACGATGCTGCACCAGCTCGACCGTATCGGGGGGCGCTACGGGCTCGAAGCCATCGCCCTGGGCCACGACCACGGGATTGCGGCCCTGTTCGAGTCCGCCGAAGTCGACGAACCTGTCGAGGTTCCGCGTGGGGCTCGGTTCCACGGGTCGAGATCCCGGAGGCTGGGTCGACACCGCGCGTGAATTCTGGCGGGTGTACTGCTTTCTCGGGGTTTGACTTGCTGTGTTTATTGGCGGCTGGCGCCGCGGTTCTCGGCGCTTAACTCCGCCTCTTCCCTCGCTCCGGGTACTCCTTCGTCGCACCCTCCACTCAGTCCAGAGGCGGAGGCGCGCCGAGAACTCTCAGGTGTGCCTGGCCCAGGTTTTTGAACTGGGTTTTGGTGCTGGGGTATGTCTTCGCGCGCCCCTGGTGGTCCGGAGGCGGAGGCGCGTCGAGAACTCTCAGGTGTGGCTGGCTCAGGTGGTTTAACTGGGTGGGGCTGTTTGGTGGGCGGGCTATACCGGGGGGACCGGTCGCCGAACGTGGATCGGCGCGGCGACCCGTGAGGGGGAGGGTCGCCGCGCCGGGAATCAGGTTCTACTTTGTTCTGGGCCGGGAGTGGAAGCCCAGGCCCTCGTCTTGGGCGCCCATCCACGCCGCCTCATCGGACTTGCTGTCGGGGACGTAGATCGGTTCCGAACGGCGGGGGACCGCCAGTTCGGGTGGGGGAGCCTGCTCGAAGTCCTCCGCATCGATGACGATTCGCTCGAGGTCGTTCTCCAGGCGACGGATGGTGGCCGCGTCGCCGTAGTTGGAACGCAGTGCGCCGATCGATTGCCGGAGTTGGCCGACCGCGTAGCGCAGTTCCGCGATATCGCTGCGTGTCATCGTTACCTCCTGGTGTTTGGCGGGCATACCAACTCGCCGGATCACGGGTACGCCCGAAAAAGTCCCGGGCCGCACTGCACCGAGCCGTGTGACTCACCACACAACGTGATCTCCACCACAATAACGGATCTTTTCGGTTTCCGCCGGGCGTTGTGGACGATCACTGGATTGCCATCCGGTAACCGTGGCGCGGACTCACCCGGCCACGGCGTAGCGGGCGCGCACGCCCGCCCCCGCCCTGGCGACCAACGCGGTCACCGAGTGGGCCACTTCCTCGGCACGATCGAGGATCACACTGTGTCCCGCACCCTCCACCCGCACCAGTTCCGCGCCGGCCAGTTGCGAGGCCAGCACCACCGAATGCGCGAAGGGCACCATCAGGTCGGCCGAACCGGCCAGCACCAGTGCGGGCAGATCGCCGACCCTGGCCAGGGTAGTCGCCTCGTCGAAGTCCAGCAGCGAGGTGAGGAAGCCGGACATGGTGAGCAGCGCGGTCTCGCCGAGAACCGCCGTGGCGATCGAGGCCACGCGCGGATCCACCCGCCGTGTCCCCGTGCTCGCCTCCCGGAGCAGGGGTCCGAAGATCCAGCGCGACAAGCGTTTCGACGCCTGCATCACCCGCGGCGCGCGAATCACCGCGCGCTGCAACGACATCACCGCACGTCGATTGAGCAGCCGCCCGAGTCCGACCTCGGTGAGCCCGCCCGCCGCCCCCGCGATCAGCCCGATCCCGGCGACCCGGTGCCCGATCGTCTCGGGATACAGCCGCGCGTAGGCCAGCACCACCATCGCCCCCATCGAGTGCCCGACCAGCACGACGGGCCCGGTGGGCGCCATCGCGCGCAGCACGGCGTCGAGGTCGGTGGCGAGCTGGTCGATCGTATAGGTGGTGTGGTCGGCGTGCCCGGACTCGCCGTGGCCGCGGTGGTCGTAGAACACCATGCGCGTTTCGGTGTCGCCGTGGCGCAGCAGGTGCTCGCGCAGCAGCGACCAGGACTCGGTGTGCAGGCAGTGGCCGTGGGTGAACACCACCGTCAGCGGCGCGTCGGGGGCGCCGAAGGCGCGGACCGCGATCGGAACGCCGTCGTCGGCCACGACCGTGCAGCGGCGTCCGTCGGTGTGGGGGAAGGTCTTCGACATCGCGGCCTCCTTCACCTGGCAGGGGGTGATCCTGCCTGGCTTTTCGGTCAAGGTTTCCAGTGCGTTAACCGCTCAACCCTCGCGTTATCCACCCGATGCGCAAACGATCTCGGCTCCGGGCGCGTCGTTACCCACAAGATTCTCCGGCTCTCTAGCGTCAGCCCCAGAAATGTGTAGACAGCCCTACCGCAGGAGTTTCTTCACCTTTCTAGAAATAATCCTAGAAACCCGCAGAGACTCATACGCTCCGCAGATACCGACCGAAATGGGGCACCGTGAACCCGATCGTCCCCCGCTCGGCCGAGTAGATCAGCCCCTTCTTGATCAACCCGTCGCGCGCGGGCGACACCGACGCGGGCTTGCGACCCAGTTCGGCCGCCACCGCCGCCGTGGCCACCGGGGCATCGTCTCCGGCCAGGTCGGCCATCGCCCGCATGTACTCACGCTCGGCCGGTGTCGCGCGCTCGTAGCGGGAACCGAAGAACCCGACCGCCAACTCCTCCTCGGCCGCGGGCGCGGCGACCGCCACGTCCTCGGCGGTGATCGGACTCTCCGGCGCCTGATCCCACGCCGCCTTGCCGTACGCCTGCACGAAATACGGGTAGCCGTCGGCCCGTTGATACAGCGAATCCAACGCGTTCTCGGTGAACTTCACCTCCTCGCGCTCGGCGGGGGCGATCAGCGCGAGGTCGGCCGACTCCCGATCCAGCCGGTCGATCCGGTGATAGCTGAACAGTCGCTCCGAGTAGCTCTTCGACGCCGAGAGCACCGCGGGCAGGTGCGGCAGCCCCGCGCCAACGACGATCAGCGGCGCGCCGTCCTGGCTCAATTCGTGGCAGGCGCCGCAGATCGCGGACACATCGGCGGGCCCGAGGTCTTGCATTTCGTCGATGAAGATGCCGATGCCGACCCCGATGTCGGCGGCCAGCGCGGCGGCCTCCTTGAACAGCTCGATCAGGTCGATCTCGATATCGCCGGAATCGGCGCGGCCGGTGACCGCCGGAACATCGATCCCGGGCTGCCAGCGCTCGCGCATGCCCTTGTCGGCGGTGGCGCGCAACGCGAAAGCCTTGAGGATGCCGAGGAAGTCGTCGACGCGTTCGGGATTGCGGTGCGACATCGCGATCGCGCGCACCGCCATGTGCAGCGCCGAGGACAGCGGCCTGCGCAGATCCTGATCCGGGCGGGCCTCGATCTTGCCCGTGCCCCAGCCGCGCGAAACCGCCGCGGAGCGAAGTTGGTTGAGCAGCACGGTCTTTCCCACCCCGCGCAGCCCGGTGAGCATCACGCTGCGTTCGGGACGGCCGCGCGCGATACGCTCGAGCACGATGTCGAAAGCCGCGAGTTGTTTGTCGCGCCCGGCCAATTCGGGCGGACGCTGGCCCGCGCCGGGTGCATACGGATTGCGCACGGGGTCCATGCCGGATAACCGTAGCGCGTGTGCGCGGGAGAATCTCGGTAACTCTGGGCTGTGTCCTAGATACTGCTAGCGAACCCGAGACCGCCCGTGAATCCGAGAGGGAGCGCGATGTCCGAGCAACCTGTGTCCACCGCCGAGATGGTCGCCGCCTGGCCGCTGCCGCCGCGCGCGTACCTGGCCGACTCGGTCCGACGCGCACTGCTGGCCACCATCGAGGCGACGGACGAGCAGGGGTACGGGGAGTTGCCGCCGGAAGCGCTCGCCGATCTGGCGATCGGACCGCTGCTGATCATGCTCGGGCGCCTCGAGGTCGATCTGGCCGACGCCCGCACGCGCATCGAGGAATTGGAACGCGCGCTCACCGAGCGGTAGCGACACGCCGGATCGATGCCCCCTGTTCTGGGGTTTTGCACCTGGGGGAAAACAACTTGCGTGCTTCGCTGGACAGCACCGAGCCCAGGCCGTAATCTTCTCGTGACTTAGTGGAGTCTGTCGGTTCGTCAGAGAAGCGGCGCCATGGGTCACCGTCGAATAATCGTGGTCGCCAAGCGATCTGCGGGCACGCGACGGGAGAGAAGCAAGATCGGAGACTCGTCTCGGTGGGTAAACACAGCTTGCAGCGGGATTCTCGACTGCCGAATTCCGTCAAGGGCGCCCTCGTCATGGGCGCGGTGGCCGCTACAACCGGTGCGATGCCCGCGCTTTCGCAGGCAGCCACGATCAACATTCCCGGTCTCGGTAACTTCGACCTGCCGCCCGAGCTCGAGCAGCCGGCCCAGCAGCTCGAGAAGCAGCTCCAGTCGATGGTCGCCCCGCAGGGCCAGGCCGCGCCGCAGCTCCCGAGCGTGAACGTGGAGAACCCGTTCGCTCAGAAGCAGCAGACCGCGGGCAACATCGCCCTCGACGCCGCGCGCGGCAAGGTGGGCGCCGCCTACAGCTGGGGCGCCGTCGGCCCGTCGTCGTTCGACTGCTCCGGTCTCGTGCAGTGGGCCTACCGCCAGGCCGGTGTGGAACTGCCGCGCACCAGCTTCGAGCAGTCCCACGTGGGCGCGCCCGTCTCGTTCGACAACCTCCAGGCCGGTGACATCGTCATCACCAACGGTGGCGGCCACGTCGGCATCTACGCGGGCGACGGCAAGCTCCTCAACGCCGTGCAGTCGGGCACCCCGGTGTCCTACACCCAGCTCTCCGCCGACGACGTCGTCACGGCTCGCCGTATCGTCTAAGGGGTGCCCCCCGCGCAGCAGCGCTCCGAGACCCAGGCCCGTGTCGACGCGTGGACCTGGGCGGTGCGCCTGTTCAAAACACGGTCCGACGCCGCAGCCGCCTGCCGCGCCGGACACGTGCGCGTCAACGGGGTCACCGCGAAACCGGCGCTGACCATTCGCCCCGGTGACGAGATCCGCGTCCGCAGCGGCGGCCTCGAACGCATCGTGGTGGTCGAACGGATCATCCACAAGCGCGTCGGCGCCCCGGTCGCGGCCCAGTGCCTGATCGACCGCAGTCCGCCGCCCCCGCCCAGGGAAGTCCTGGCGACGCTGCCGCAGCGCGAGCGCGGCGCCGGTCGACCCACCAAACGCGAACGGCGCGAAACGGATCGGCTGATGGGCCGCACCGACTGAGTGCGCTCCCCGGTAGCCGCAGGGCGCGTACCTGGACCGATGTTGTCCGAGCTTCACTGTCGCCCCATCGGCCACAACCAGTCCGGTGGTCGGCGTCTGGGCGATCGCCTACGGTGGCACCTATGGGTGAGCGCACGACGATGTTATCGACTGTTCTTGCCTGCTGTTGTGCCGTCGCCACCACCGGCCCGCGCCTGCTCCGGCCGCGCGCCGCCGACACGGCCTTTCTCGAGAAACTCGAGTGCGCGCCGATCCCGCCCGCGCACAACACCGTTGGTCTCACCGCCCTGCCGCAGGCCGAGCTGTCCGCACCCACCGCGATCATCGCCGAGGGCGTGCGCACCCTGCGCTCCACCGCGCTGACCATGTCGACCTTCCTGGTCCGCCACCCCAGCGCCACCTTCCTGGTCGACCCCGCGATCTGCGCGGGCGTACACCGCCGGGTCCTGTCCGAACTGCCGTTCCCGCTGCCGCTGCTCGTCGGCCCCGACAATCCGATCCGCGGCCTGAGCGAGGTCCTCACCGCGCACGACCTCACCGGCAACGACATCGACTTCGTGCTGCCCACCCACCTGCACTGGGACCACGTCGCCGGACTCTACGAACTGCCCGGCCTGGTCCCCATCCGGGTGCCCTCGACCGAATACCGCTGGGCCATGGCCGGTTCGCACGCCCCGCTCGGCGTCGCGCGCGGCCCCCTGCGCGGTCGCGCCTTCGACCTCTACGAACTCGACGGTCCGCCCGTGCTCACCTTCGACCGCAGCCACGACCTGTTCGGCGACGGCGCGGTCCTGATCGTCGACCTGCCCGGCCACACCCCCGGCAGCGTCGGCATCCTGCTCGCCGTCGACGACGGCACCCGCGTGCTGCTGGTCGGTGACGCCGTCATGAGCACCCTCCAGATCGACCTGGTCCGCGAGAAGTCCCCGCTGCTCGGCGAAATCGTCGACACCGACCGCCGCGCCGCCTTCCGCACCCTGCACCGCCTGCACGCCCTGCCCGCCGAGATCGAGGTGATCCCCGCGCACGACCGCGCCGCCGTCACGGCCCGCGCCGCGCGCTGATCGAAACGCGCCGCGTCGGCGATAGAGTGACCCCCATGCGAGTCGACGGTCGGGAGATCCCGGTCACGGGCAAACTCCTCCAACCGCTGATCCGGCGCACCAGCGACATCGTGCGCGTGGTGCTGGCGATCCTGGGTGTGGCCGTGGTGATTGCGGGTTCGCTGATCACCCGCCCCGAGTGGTTGGCGCTGGAGAGCTCGGTCGCCAAGATCATCGACTTCCTCAGCCCCGACCAGCAGACCCTGGTCTACGTCATCTACGGCATGCTCATCCTGGCCCTGCCGTTCGCGATCTTCATCGAACTCGTGTTGCGCAGGCAGTGGAAGCTGCTGTTCGGCTACGCCGCGGCCGGCATGCTCGCGGTGCTGGCGCTGTCGATCACCGGCACGGGCATCTCCGCCCCGAAATGGCACATGCCCGTCCCCGACCGCTTCGACACCTTCCTGTCGCAGTTCCTCGACGACCCGCGCTGGATCGCCATGCTCGCGGCCATGCTCACCGTGTCGAGTCCGTGGCTGCCCGTGCGGCCGCGACGCTGGATGTGGTTCCTGCTGTTGATGTTCGCGCCCATCCACCTGGTGGTGAGTTCGGTGGTGCCCGCGCGGGCGATGCTGGGGCTGTCGGTGGGCTGGCTGGTCGGCGCGGTGATCGTCTGGCTGGTGGGCACGCCCGCCCTGGAGGTGCCGTTGGACGCGGCGGTGCGGGTGCTCGCCGGACGCGGCTACACCGTGCGGTCGTTCCGGGTCGACCGCCCCGCCGGCCGTGGCCCGCTGCTGCTCGGTACCGAGGTCGACGGTCCCGAGCACGAGATCGTCGTCGAGCTGTACGGCAAGAACCAGCGCAGCTTCGGCGCGATCCGCCAGCTGTGGCGCTGGATCACCTTCCGTTCCAGCGAGACCGCCCCGCTGCACGGTTCGATGCACCGCGCGGTCGAACACCGGGCGCTGCTCGGCATCGCGATCGGCGAGCAGGGGATGGCCGACTCGCGGCAGGTGGTGGTGGCCGGGCTCAATCGCGGCTGGGTGCTCTACGCGCACACCGTGCCGCGCGGCACCTCGATCTCGTCGCTGTCGGCGCAGGTGCTGCCCGGGGTGTGGCGCTCACTGGTGACCCTGCACCACAACCAGATCAGCCTCGGCGACATGCAGTCGGACTATGTGCGAGTCGCCAACGGCGACACCCTCTTCGGTGGTTTCGCCGCCGCCGAGTTCGGCGCCGCCCAAGCCCAACGCCAAACCGATATCGCCCAACTGCTGGTGACCACCACCTCGCTCTACGGCAAGCACGAGGCCGTCTCGGCGGCGATCGAGGCGCTCGGCAAGGACGAGGTCGTCTACGCCGCGCGCAGGCTCACCAAGTCGGCCATGTCGATCGGCATCCGCAAGTCGGTGCCGCAGTGGAGCAAGGTGATCTCCACGGCCCGCGAGGAGATCCGCAGGCAGACCGGCCACGACCGGATCGGTTCCGAACAGATCACCCGCTTCTCCCGCAACCAGATCATCCAGCTGGTGCTGCTGGTCGCGCTGGTCTACGTGGCCTACCCGTTCTTCAGCCAGGTCCCCACCTTCTTCAGCCAGCTGCGCCACCTGAACTGGTGGTGGGCGCTGGCCGGCCTGGTGGTCTCGGGCCTGACCTATGTCGGCGCGGCCGCGGCCCTCGGCGCGTGCGCGGACGGTCTGGTGCGGGTGCGTGACCTGCTGCTCGAACAGCTCGCCAACACCTTCGTCGCCACCACCACGCCCGCCGGTGTGGGCGGGCTCGCGCTGAGCGTGCGGTTCCTGCAGAAGGCGGGCATGTCGACCCTGCGCGCGACGGCCGCGGTGGCGATGCAGCAGTCGATGCAGGTGCTGACCCACCTGGTGCTGCTGGTGATCTTCAGCGTGATCGCGGGGACCTCGACCAACCTCGCCCACATCGTGCCCGACTCGACCGTGCTCTATCTCGTGGCCGGTATCGGCGTCGGGCTGATCGGGCTGTTCATGTTCGTGCCGAAACTGCGGCACTGGGTGAAGCATTCGGTGCGCCCGCAGGTCAAAGAGGTGCTCGGCGAACTCGTAGACCTCGCCAAGAACCCGAAGCGGTTCGCGATCATCGTCGCCGGCTGCGGTGCGATCACGCTCGGCCAGGCGCTGGCCCTGTGGACCAGCGTCGAAGCCTTCGGCGGCGGAACGGATTTCGTGGCCGTCACCATCGTCACCATGATCGGCGGCACGTTGGCCTCGGCCGCGCCGACACCCGGTGGCGTCGGCGCGGTCGAGGCCGCCCTGATCGGTGGTCTGGCCGCCTTCGGCGTTCCCGCCGAGGTGGCCGTGCCCGCGGTGCTGCTCTACCGCGTGCTGACCTGCTGGATCCCGGTCGCGGTCGGCTGGCCCGTCATGCGCTGGCTGTCCAAGAAGGACATGATCTGAGCGAGATCAGTTCGCCCGCAACGCGATAACCAGTCCGTCCTTGGAACACACCTGGGGCACTTGGGAATCGGGCTGCGCATTGCACTGCCATCCTTGCACGACCACCGAATCCGACGGGCTGATCGTGGTCACGTAGGTGGTGGCCACGTCGATGGCCTCCGTGCAGCCCGGCCGACCCGCCGAGTTGCCGATCGCGATCACCGTGCGCGTGGCGCCGCCCGCGTCGGTCACCGGCCCGCAGTTCACGTCCTCGACGCTGGACACCGGCGGTTTCGTCGGATCCACCGTGCGCACCGGCGTCGGCGCGGGTGGCGGCGGACTGGCCGGGGCCGCGTCACCGCGCAGGCCGATGGTCAGGCCCTGGTTGACGCAGATGTGCGGCACCGAGGTGTCGGGCTGGGGTTCACAGGTCCACCCGTCCACCGGCGCGGGGTCGCCGGTGCGCGGGGAGCCGAGGTAGTCGGTGGCCACGTTGATGGCCTCGGTACACCCCGCCCGCCCCGCCTCGGAGGCGAACGCGATGACTTCCGCGCCGGCCCCGTTGGCCCCCGCCACCGGACCGCAGTCCACATCCGCGAGCGGTTCGGGTCCCGGTGCGGGCGGATGCGTCGGACTCGGCGGCGGCAGCGGCGCGGCCGAACTGCCGGTCAACCTCGCCGCCGAGGTCGTCGCGGTGGCGGTCGCCAGCACCGTCGTGCTCGAGGTGTGCGCCGAGTGGTCTTCGCTGTCTTTCCCGCAGCCCGCCAGCCCCGCGACCAACACCATCGTGGCAGCCGCACCCGCGGCGATCCGAGTGGTTCTCATCAGCGCATTGCACCACGCTGCGCCTCCCCCACCCCCGATCCCGCACCCGACACGCCCACGGGCGCACCGGTGCTCCGGTAACCCACTAAACTGTCTGGGACGTGCACGATTCTCGACCGGAAGGTGTTCTTCGATGGGATCCCGGACGGTGGTCGCCGACGTCGCCGATGAGTTGGCGCGCCGCGTCGCCA
This sequence comes from Nocardia lasii, assembly GCF_042658545.1. Taxonomy (NCBI): domain Bacteria; kingdom Bacillati; phylum Actinomycetota; class Actinomycetes; order Mycobacteriales; family Nocardiaceae; genus Nocardia; species Nocardia lasii. The sequence goes on along the minus strand of NZ_JBHSQN010000005.1, from coordinate 73,352 downwards.
CCGGCGAGTACCGGCCCGGCGAGCTGATGCCCTCGGTGCGTCAGGTCGCCGACGAGTTCGGGATGAACCGCGCCACCGCCCAGCTCATCCTCGGCAAGCTCGAGTCCTACGGTTTCGTCGAGGCCCGGCGCGGCAAGGGTTTCACCATCCGCGATGTCCGGGTCGAGGGCGGCATGGACGTCTACCGGCATCTGTTCCGGTTCTCGATCACCGCGCCCGAGGTCGCCGCGGAGATGTTCGCCGACATCGTCGAGGTCGAACGCGGCATCGTCGGCGAGGCCCTGCTCGCCTACACCGCGGGCGAGAAGGTGCTCGATCCGGCCGAACTCGGCGCCGCCGTCGACGAACTCGAGTCGATGGCCCGCATGCCCGACCCCGATCACGCGGGCCTCATCGCCGCCGAGGTCGCGCTGGTGCGCACCCTGCTCGGCGTGCTCGACATGAGCATGCAGCGCGCGGTGCTCAATTCGATCGCCGATATGGTCGCCGAGGTGCCGGAGGCGGTGTCGGCCTACTTCGCCGTCGCGCCGGATCTGCACGTGCTCGTGTGGCGCGCGCTGCTGGCGGTCTGGGACGCCGAATCCGGACCGAGCGAGGCGCAACTGGCGCTGTTCGGGGACCTGTTCACGCTCTATCACCAGAAGGTGATCGCCCGTTTCGACCAGCTCGTCGGCGTGACCCCGACCGCCGCGCAGGTCACCGCGCTGAGCTCAGCTGTCTGAGTCGGATTTCTTCCCCGCGTCGGCGACGGCGTGGACATCGGCGTCGGTGCCCCGGTGATGCCACGGCAGGTGATTCGGAACCACCGACCCCAGGAATGTGTTCACCCCGTGCGCGGTCGCCAGCCCCGAGCCGACCATCACGCCGAGCGCGATCGACATCACCGACAGCAGCGCCGACACCAGCACCTCCAGCCCGCCGGTCGTCGCCCCCGACAGCGAGCTCGTGACCAGGTCGGAGATCCCGGTGAGGCTGATCCCGCCGGGCACCAGCATCCAGAACGCGGGCAGGAACGCCACCTGGGTCGGCGGCGCGTGCTTGCGCCGCTGGATCAGATACGCCGCGTTCACCGCCACCACGCCGCCCAGGAAGGTGCCGGTCAGCGGCCCCGAGACGTGTTTGCCGATGAGCTGGGCCACATAGGTGACGTAGAGGACCAGCAGCAACCACCCGATCGTGTTCACCGGCGCGCTGGACCGCCACGAATGCCCGAGCCCGATCAGCAGCACACCCACCAGCCCCGCCCACCAACCCAATTGGGCATGGCTCACCGGCGGCGTCGACAGTGCGCCGAGCACACTGATCCCCACATACGAGCCGAGCGCGAGCAGGAACAGCATGTTGATGCCGTAGACGACCCGGCTGGCACCGGCCACCATCGAGCCGGTCGCCAACTCGATCGTGCCGTTGGTGAGCATCGCGCCCGGCAGCAGCGTCGCGACCGCCGGTATCAGCAACTGCTGTGGCTGGCCGCCCGCGAGCGCCCCCGGAAACCCGTAGGCCAGCACCGCCACCACCGCCGAGGCCACCACCGGCAACGCCGTGGACAGCAGTTTCACCCGGGCGGCGAGCTGGGTCAGGATCCCGACGACCAGCCCGAGCACCACGTACCCGACCAGCGCCCGCGCCCCCGGATTGAGCATCATCCCGATGCCGACGGTCAGCACCACCTGCCCGAGCAGGATCAACCACGGCGGGCTGCCGGGTTTCTGGGTGAGGATCTTGTCGAGATCCTTCGTGGCCTGCGTGGGCGGCGGCGCGTCCTGTTCGATGTGGTCGATGAGCCGGTAGAGGCCGTCGATCTGGTCCAGCGGCAGGGTGCCCACCCGCGCGTCGAGCATGTCGAGCGCGGCGCCGTCGTCGGTGTGGACCCGCACGAACACCGCGGTGGGCAGCACCATGAAGTGGATGTTGTCGGTGCCGTAGCGGCGCGAGAGTTTGTCGAGGATGGCCTGCACGCGCGCGGAGGTCTCCCCGGCGCCGACCAGCGCCACGCCGATCCGACACAGCATGTTGAGCAGGTCGGCGGGCACGGGCGGGTCGACGGGCGGGTGGTGATCGGACGGCGGCGGGGCCTTCTCGTATTCCTCGCGGATCTTGGCGATGGCGTGGGTGACCCGGTGCCGGGTCACCGTCCAAGTCCTGCTCGCGTGTTCCTCCGAAGCCATGTCACCGCCGTCCGCAACCGTTGGGCAATGGTGCGCGACGGTGTGCGTCGCTGCGCACCGCCTCGCATCGCTGACGAGATATGCCGAGTGTAGGACAGTCGCGGAGGCTACGTGGGTCGTCGAGGTGCGCGGTGGCGTCGGCCGTGACCGCGAGTGCAGCTATCGATCAGATATCACCCGTTGAGTTTCGTCAGCCTGTCGCAGGCCGTGACGTATTCCTCGACGAGGCGGTTGATCAGGTCGGCGCTGCGTTCGACCTTGTTCATCATTCCGACCACCTGGCCGACCGGATTGAAGTTCACGTCCCTGGCCGCCTCGGGATAGCGGTGGCCGCGTTTGACGCCGTCGAGGGCCACCATCATCTGCAACGGCATGGGCAGCGGATCGGGAGTGTCGGCCGATTCCCACGCGTCGGTCCAGTCGTTGCGCAGCATCCGGCACGGTTTACCTGTCCACGACCGGGAGCGGACGGTGTCGTGACTCGACGCCCCGAGGTAGGTGTCCATCTGCGCGGGCGGCACATTGGCCTCCTCGACGGTGAGCCACAGCGACCCGGTCCACGCCCCCGCCGCGCCCATCGCCAGCGCCGCCGCGACCTGCGCGCCGTTGCCGATGCCGCCCGCTGCCAGCACCGGCAGGTCGCCGACCGCGTCGATCACCTGCGGCCACAGCACCAGCGAGGACACCTCCCCGCAGTGCCCGCCGCCCTCGGTGCCCTGGCACACCACGAAGTCCAGACCTGCCGCCCTGTGGTTCATCGCGTGCTTGACCGAGCCGCACAGTGCCCCGATCACCCGTCCCGATTCCTGGATCCGCGCCACCACATCGGCGGGCGGGGTGCCCAGCGCGTTGGCGACGAGCTTGGCCTTCGGATGATTCAGGATCACCTCGACCTGCGGCCCCGCGGTGGTGGCGGTCCAGCCGAGCAGTTCGCTGTGGTGTTCGCCGTCGGGCAGCGCGGGCACGCCGTGCGCGGTGAGCAGCTGCTGGGCGAAGTCGCGGTGGCCCTGCGGAACCAGCTGTGCCAGTTGCTTTTCCAGCTGTTCGGGGGTGAGTCCTTCCACGCCCTTGCCCTCGTACTTCGACGGGATCACCAGGTCCACCCCGTAGATCCCGGTGACGTGCTCGTCGAGCCAGGCCAGCTCCACCTCCAGCTGTTCGGCGGTGAATCCGACCGCGCCGAGCACCCCGAGCCCGCCCGCGTTGCTCACCGCGGCGACGACATCGCGGCAGTGCGTGAAGGCGAAAAGGGGGAACTCGATGCCGAGCTGTTCGCAGAATTCGGTACGCATACCGAACTGTAACACGTTCTAGTTTTGCCGGAAGGGCGTTTTCCTAGAGCGCCGCGTCCTCGAGCGCGCAGAGCGAATCCTCGAGGTGATCGAGCAATCGGTGCAGGTCGGGCACGGTGCGACGGCAACCGACCAGCCCGAAATCGAGGCTGTCGCCATGGGAGGTGAGGGTGATGTTCACGGCCTGACCGTCGAGCGGAATCGAGAGCGGGTAGGTCGCGTCGAGACGAGAACCGTTCCAGTACATCTGCTCGCGCGACCCCGGCACATTCGAGATGACGATATTGAACGGCGGCGTCGCCACCGAGGCGAACCCGGGCAGCAGCATCGCCGCCATCGGACTCAACATCACCCCCGCCACGGCCAGCGTCTGCGCCGGCGAGAGCGAGCGGTAGACCTCCTTGTTGCGCGCGGTCGAATCACTCACCACGCGAAGACGTTCCAGCGGATCGGCGATATGCGTGCCCAGATTGCACAGCAGCGCCGCGACTTTCACGCCCTGGGAGTCGAGGTCGTCGTCCTCGCGCAACGACATCGGCACCATCGCGATCATCGGCTTGTCCGGTAAGGCGTTGCGCTCCAGCAGATACGCCCGCAGCGCCCCCGCCGACATCGCCAGCACCACATCGTTGACCGTGGCCCCGGTGGCCTTCTTCACCTGCTTGACCCGATCCAACGACCAGGTCCGCACCGCGCACTTACGCGCCCCGCCGATCGGCACATTGAACAGCGTGCGCGGCGCCTCGAACGGCAGGGTCAACTGCTGCTGCAACACCCCGGTCCGGGTCGCCTTCATCAGCGCGGTGGTCGACGAGCCCGCGTCGGTGACCGCGTCGAGCACCCTACCGAGCCGAGACCGGCTGGCGGGCACGGTATTCCGCCGCTCCATGCGCGGCAGATTCCACGGCCGGTTCACCTCGGACGCGAACGGATCGGTGGTGAAGGTGCGCCGCAACATCCGCTGCGCCGACACCCCGTCGACCAGCGAGTGATGCATCTTCGCGTAGAGCGCGAAGCGACCGTCGGCCAGCCCCTCGATGAAATGCAGCTCCCACATCGGCCGATGCCGATCCAGCAGCGTGCCGTGCAGCACCGAGGCGTGATCGAGCAGCTGGTTCATGCCGCCCGGCGCGGGCAACGCGCTGCGCTGCACGTGATAGTCCAGGTCGACCTCGGTGTCGAAGGCCCACGCCACCTGTGGCGCGCCCAGCCAGGTGGCGGGTCGCTTGCCGAAAGTGGGTCGAATCGTGGTGTCGGCCAACAGTGTGTCGCGGAACTCGCGCAGGTAATCCGGTCCGGCGTCCTCGGGCGCCTCGAACAATTGCAGTGAACCCACATGCATCGGGTGTTCACGGGATTCGGCGAGTAAGAACAGCGCATCCAACGGCGCGATGAGATCCATGACAGATCGCCCCCTGACGAGAGTGGTTCGGTGCGGAGCTTTTTCGTGATCGACCACGCTGTCGGGTACGGCACCCCTGCGTGCCGTATTTCCAAGTTACCCGCCTGTAGGTAGCCCCGTCACACGAACAGTCAGACCATGGCCCAGATCATGGTGTTCGCCGGATGTTCAATCGGCGGCACCGTATCGGACGCAATCGGTGCGTAGACACAGCGGGCCGCTCCCGTTCGGGAACGGCAACGTTCGCTGTAGTACAGGAGTTCACGTCGTATGCACAACACCCTGCGTCGGACGGTGACCGTGGTCGCCATCGCGGCGGGTCTGTTCGGATCGTCCACCTCGCTCTCGGTCGCCGCGCCCGGCAACGGCAACTTTCCCTGCGCGCCCGGCAAGAGCAACCCGGTGAACTACTGCGACGCCCAGGTCGGCCAACTGGTCGAGGTCGCCCTCGCCGACCTGCACCCGACCCAGCCGTCGCTCGGACACGACGAGGTGGCCTACAAGCTCGGCCGCTACACCCTCGGCAAGGACGCCATCAACAAGCAGTTCGACGACTGGTGTGAGGCCAACGGCCAGAAGGAAGCCGCCTCGGCGGGTCCCGGCGCGCGCCTGTCGGATCCGGGCTCGTTCACCTGCAAGGTCGCACTCGGCGCGGAGACCCCGGCCACCATCGACCCGATGAAGACCGCCGTCGTCGGCCCGAAGGGCGAGCTGTACCTGACCGACGGCCACCACACCTTCACCTCGTTCTGGGAAACCCCCGGCGCGGGCCCGAGCACACGGGTGCGGGTGCGCATCACCGGCAACCTGTCCGACCAGAACCCGGCCGCGTTCTGGCAGACCATGCAGCAGAAGGGCTGGACCTGGCTGCGCAACGCCGCCGACCAGCCGATCTCCCCGCAGCAGCTGCCCCGCCAGCTCGGCCTGTCGCAGTTCGGCAACGACCCCTACCGCGCCGCCCTGTACTTCGCCCGCGACATCAGCTTCACCCAGGGCGGTTCGAGCCCGGCCTTCCAGGAGTTCTACTGGGGCCGTTGGCTGCGCGCCCAGACCGACCCGGCCCTGCGGCCCGAAGGCGCCAACATCGCCGACCACGCCGCCTTCGTGACGCTGGTCCGCAATATCGCCACCGCGATGGTGGCGCTGGCGCCCGGCGCGGTGGTCAGCGACGGCATGACCGCGGCGGCACTGGGCAAGATGGACGCCTTCGACGAGAAGGAATTCACCAAGCTGTCCAAGCCCTACAGCGACGCGAAGCCGGGCAAGCTGGCCTACGTGTTCGAGTACAAGTAGTTCGATGAGAAGCGGGCCGCGAGAACATGTCTCGCGGCCCGCTCAGCGGAGGCCGGTCAGACCCGGACGGTCTGCGCTTCCCTCGGGTCGACGGTCTCGCGCGAATCATCCTGCTGCGGCTCCTCGTTCGGGAGCGGCTCGGCGCTGTGTTGCCGCTCCGCGCCCGGCTGCGGGTCGACCTGTTCCGGCTCGACGGCCACCTCCTCGGCGACCTCCACCGATTCCACCGGGGGAGCGGGGTTTTCGATCACCGGCGGCTTCGGCTGACGAACCGGTTCGGCCCCGACACCCTTGGCCGCCACCTCGATCCCCAACTCCACCCGCGTCGTCTCCACCAGCGCCCGCTCCTGCTCCACCGCGTGCCGCATCGCCTTCTGCCACAGCGACGCCATCTCCTCCAACTCCTCGACCGTCGCCTCCACATCGATGTGCAGCTTCAGCCGCTGCATCGTGATGTGCTGGGCGGCGGTGAGAGTGCGCAGCAGGTCCTCGCACTTGTTCGGAATCCGGCGGTGCGAAACCACCCGCAGGCGAGTCAGCACGCCGTTGGGCCGATCCCAGATCAACTTGTGGATCTGCGCGCCCACCCCGTCGATCTCGTCGACCGTCACCAGATCCCAGTCACCGCAGCTGGCCAGATCCGCGCGCACCGACGCCGAGGTCTCCAGGATCGAGGCGACCCCGGCGAGCACCACCTCACGGCGCCACGCCTCGTGATCGCGCTGGTCACCCACCATGTTCGACACCTCGATCCCGCGCTGCGCGGCATCGAGGGCCTGCCTGCCGCGCTCGTCGGCGGCCGCGATGGCCTCGCGGTGGGTGCGGTTGTTGGCGATGACGCCGACCAGAACTGCGCCGGCGAGGGGGAGCGAGCCGAGGAGGGGGAGCCACTGAGTCACCCAGCGATCATTGCACCGGTCTCGGCAACAGTCACCATGATCGGCGCGTTGGTGTCGATCCCGCGTGTCCGTTCGCCCCGGAAAACGGGTGCTGGGCCGCCGTTTCGGCCGCGAAACGACGAATCCCCGGTGTGCGGCGAATCAACGCCGCGCACCGGGGATTTCGCGCTGGTGACTAGTTGGCCTGCGGGGTGGTCGTCGGCAGGACCGTGGTGGTCGGCTCGCCCGTGGCGCTGGGGTCGACGGTGGTCGTCGGCGCCACGGTCGTGGTGGGAGCCACGGTGGTGGTCGGCGCGGGGGCCTCGGCCGGTTCGGCCACCGGGGCCGGGGTGGTCGTCCCGGTGGTGGTGGTCGGTGCGGGCGTGGTGGTCGGCGTCGTGGTCGACGGGGTCGTCGTCGACGGAGTCGTGGTCGTCGGCGTGGTGGTCGTCGGCGTGGTGGTCGTCGGCTTCGGCGTCGTCGTGGTCGGCTTCGCCGTGGTGGTGGTCGGCTTGGGCGTCGTGGTCGTCGCCTTGGCCTTCGTCGTGGTCGCCGGAGCCGTGGTCGTCGTCGCCGGCTTGGTCGGCGCCGACAGGGCCGCCATCACCGCCGCGTCGTCGGGCGCCGCCTTCGTATCGGCCTGCTCGCCCGCCTGCGCCTGCTGGGCCAGGTGGGTCAGCCACGCCGCCGCGTACTCGGCCGAGGTCAACGGCTTGCCGTTGGCCGCGTCGGAGTCACGCCAGTAGTCGAAGTGATGACCGGTTCCGTTGGGGCCGAGGGTGAGCTGGTACGGATCGTTCATCGCCACCGGAATGGTGTTCTGGTTGGTCACGATCAGCCCGACGATCTCGTTGAAGATCTTCTGCGGCAGGTAGGCCAGCGTGGAGACCTGCTCGGCCGCGATCGCGTCCGCCTTGACCGGCGCGGTGCTCTGCCCCGGGGTGTAGTCCGGGTCCGAGACCTTCAGCAGCACATCGAGGAAGGTCTCGTCGCTGGCCATCCAGTTCGGGTTCTGCCCGATATCGGCGAACGCCGCCATCGCGATCCGGCCCAGCGTGAACGCCATGTCCTGGCCCATCGCCGGGGTGATCCCCGCGATGCCGTTGCGCTCGATATCGGCGCGCTGGAGTTCATCGATATTGATCTGGCGGCCCACATTGGCGGCCAACTGCAACAGCGAGATGTTCTCCGGCGCCGCGCAGGTGAGGTCGCCCTCGGAGCAGAACGAGGCGATCTTGCCGTTGAGCGCCCCGAAGTCGGCGCCGGTGGTCACGCCCTGGCCCGAGATCGGGGTGTTGCCGTTCTGGTAGCGCTGATCGAAGTTGTCGGGGTTGGCGAACGGGTCGGCGGCGCCGAGGAAGGTGCCGTCACCGGCCTTGCGACCGGGATCGGCGAACATCACCACGCCGAGCACGTCGTCGGGGTTCACCGTCGCGTACCCGTCGGCGGGGTCGTCGTTGCCGATGCCCTCCGCGACGCGACGCACCACGTCGGCGCCCTCGCTGTAGCCCACGATCGAGAACTTGGTGTCGGGGCAGGCGGCGGAGATCTCACGCATCACCTGCTGGGTGTTGGCCACACCGGTGTTGACCGCGTCCTCGTAGGTCGCCAGGTCGGCCGGGTAGGCGATGTAGACCGCCGCGTACTGGCCCTCGGCGACGCTGTCACGCGGCGCGTTCACCACCGGGTCGACCCACACGCTGCTGTGGTCGCCCGACAGCGCGGCGGGCAGCGGGTTGCCGTTGGCGTCGAGCAGCATCGCGGTGGTGCCCGCGACGGGGGTGTCGTTGCGACCGGCCACCGAGATGGTCACCATCTCGCGGCACTCGGTGACCGAGGTGGTCAGCTCGTAGGTGGGGGAGGCGGGCTGTGAAGTCACCGCGAACGAGGCGGCGACGAGGGCCGCGACGCCGAGTGCGGCGGGCGCGGCGACCGCCGAAGCAATGCGATGTTTCGCAAGGAACTCGCGCAGATTCATATGGTGTCCCGTTCGATGACCTACAGGTGGGCAGGCCCCCCGACGGGCCGCTTGTCACGAACATTGTCGTGCACCCGCACCGGATCGTTACTGCCGCGAACAGGACTCGGCGCCCCCGAATATCGGGTCATGTCTTCTCGCTATCGACAGCGGGAGTCGCCGAGGCGAGTCGCCCGGCCGCCAGCGCCGCCACCGCGATCGTGCACAGCGTCGCCAACATGATCGCCGATCCCTCGCCCGGCACGAGCACCCCGAGCTGACTGCCGACCGTCACCGCCGCCACCGGCACCCCGATCTGCGCCGCCGCCAACGTGCCGTAGGCCAACGGCTGCCCGAGCAATCGCGCCGACCAGTGCACCAGCACCGCGCCGGCACCGAGCGCCAAACCGAGCAGGATGAAACGCGGATGTTCGCCCAACTCACGCAAATCCAGCCGCGCGCCCAACCACACGAAGAACAGCGGCGCGAGCAATCCGTCGCTGATCGCGAACACCTGCTTGGCCACCCGCCGCGGCTCACCCACCCCCGCCACCGCCAGCCCCGCCGCGAACCCGCCGAGCATGATCGACACGTGCATCTCGCTGGCCACCCCGCACAGCGCGAACACCAACACCAGACTCACCCGCAGCTCGAGAGTGAACTTGCGGTCCTCGGACACCTCGTGCACCTGCCGCTGCGCGCCCGTGCGCACCAGATAGCGCAGCACGAGAAACATCACACCCGCGCACAGCGCCACCACCACCGCCCCGATCGCGGCCCGCCCGGCATTGCCCGGATCGATCACCAGCGGCAACGCCACGATGCACGCGGTATCGGCGATGGCCACCTGCGCCGTCAGCGCCAACACCGGCGGCCCCGTCAACCGCATCGAGTCGATGATCGGCAACGCCATCGCCGCCGACGACGACGCCATCAGCACCGCGTACACGGCCCCGTTCCCGAGGCCGAACGCCTGCGCCACCGACCATCCCGCGACCGCCGCCACCACACCCACCAGCGCCGCCCGCGCCGCCCCGATCCCGAGCGCGCCGCGCACCCGCGGATCCCGCACCGGCACGTGCGTGCCCGCCGCGAACATCACCAGCGCGAAACCCATGTCGGCGAGGAAGACGAAGATCGGGTCGCTGGGGTCGAGGATCCGCAGGCCGGTCGTGCCGAACACGACACCGGCCGCCAGCTCGCCCAGCAGCACCGGCATGTGCAGCCGTTTCGGCAGGGCGAGCAGCGGCCCGATCAACCCGAGCGCGACGACCAGCGCCAGGGTCCCGAACGTCATGGCATCGCGGCGATCTTGGCCGGTATCTCGATGTTCTCGTCGGCCCAGTACAGCGCGCACACCCGGTGGTAGCCGTCGGCGATCAACATCGGGATATTGCGCTGACAATCCCCGCGCACCAACAGAATCGGCGACAACTTCTTACCCTCGTTCACCTTCAACAGGTCCTTGCGGACATGCGGATTGGTCGGGGTCAGGGCCTCGAGCTGGGATGCCCGCAGAATGTCCTTCGCCTTCTTCACCACCACCGGCGCCGCCTTCAACTCCGCCACCACCGCCTCGACCATCGCCTTGTCGCCCAACAATTCCAGATAATCCGCGGCGGCGGGATAGTCGTGCTCCTCCGGCACCGCCTTCCACTTCACCTGCACAATCGCGTCAGCCATCGCCGTTCACCCCTTCGCTCGTTTGCCTGCCGGCTTCTTGTCCTCGATCCGGGTGATGCCCGGCAGCACATAGCTGCCGTCGAGCAGCGACTTCTGCGGTTGATACACGCGCAGCATCGGCCGGAACGGGCCCGCGGGCGCGGGCAACCAATTGGCCCGCCGGGTCGCGTCGGTCGGCTCCTCGTGCTGAATGGTGATGGTCAGCGAGCCGTCCTTGCCCGTTTTCAGACCGGGCGTGCGGTCACCGATCGAATAGCGGCCGATCGGATTGTCGACGAGGAAGTAGTTCGGGCGGTCGTACATGGTGATCGACCAGAACGCGTCGCACGGCGGCGGGCTGTCGAAACGCAGTTCGTAGCTGTGCGCGCCGTCGAGCGCGTTGCCGTCGGTATCGACGAAGGTGGTCGGGTAGCACGCCTCGTAGCCGTGATTGCCCCACAGCGCGCCACGGGCGGTGGTCGCGCGCTCGAGATAGCGCGCGGGGGTGTCGGGCAGTTTCCACTCCGGGCTGTCGATGGTTCCGACCTCGAAGAAGTCGATGTTGTAGTCGAACATGTGATAGGTCAGCTGCCAGCCGTTCTGTTCGGCCTTCGCCACCTGACCCGCCGCCTTCTCCACGGCCTGCTTGCCGAGTTCGAGTCCCCTGCGCAGCAGGGCCGCCACCGTCGGGTCGGGATTCAGATAGGGGCATTCCTCGGCGAACAGTCCCAGCGGCGCGAACCGCTGCTGGAACTCCTGATCCCGTTGCGCAGGCGGGAACGCCCGCACCAGCACCCGCAGCCGCTCGAAGAACGCCAGCTCGTCACCGACCCCTGGCGTCGGCGCGGGCAGCCCCACCCCCGGACCGGTCGGCGTCAACCGCAGCCCCGCCTGCAATTTCGCGACCTCGGCCAGATCGTCCTCGCCGTCGACCGCCCACCGCCCGACGATCGTGCCCACCGTCGTCGGGAACCGGATCACCGTGGTGCCCTTCGGCGCCTTTCCTTCCCAATCCGGCGCCACCAGCAGATACGACCCCGCCCCGGTCCCCGTCGCCCGCCGCCCCACATACGCGAAATTGTTCGTCCACACATCCACGAACTGCATCACGTAATACCGGTCGCCCGCGTCGGGCACATCGAACCGCACCGGCCCGCCACTGGTGTCGATATTGGCGACCGAATAGATGGTGTCGTTGTTGACCGAGACGAATTTCGTCTCCGGCGTGGCCAACGCGGTCGCATTCGAGAATTCGTTGAACGGCGCCGTAGGCAACATGCCCGCACTATTGGTGAGCAGTCGCCGAACCTCGGCCAGATCGAACAGCGGGGGATAGCCGTAGACGTACGCGTCAGCGGCCAGCAGCGCGATCGCGGTAGCAGTGTCGGAAGGCTTCGTCGTCATACCTGCCATCGAACAACCCCACCCCACCCCCTGCCTCACCCGATTGGGGTGAAGCCTACGAGTCGATGCCGCATTAGCTACGCGATTGCCGCAACCGCAGCATTGGTAACGTTCCAATAACGTCCGATGATAGTCGAGGTAGTCAGCACCGTCAGCAAGGTGCGGGAGGAGTCGCGCGGTGCTCAGGTCGGGATGGCTCCAGGCAGTGGCGGGTGTGATGACCGGCCTCACCGTCGGGTACGAGGTCACGCGGGTGGCAGGGCTCGTCGCCGATCACGGCCAGCTGTTCGGGACATCGGCGGTGACGGCGGCCGTCACCTGTTCACTGGTCGCCACCGGAGCCATCGGGTTGTTCGGATGGCGGCGGCCTCGATGGCCGGTCGCCTACAGCGTCGCCGCCGCCGGATTGCTGATTGTCGGCGCCGTCAACGCACTGCCCGCGCCGACCGAGTGGGGTCAGTCGCCGACCGCGATCGGCATCGGGCTCGGCCTACTCGCCGCGCCGTCGCTGCTCTCGGCTCGACAGCAACCGTGGCTGGTGGGCGGGATGATCGCCGCGGGCGCGCTCGGCTATCAGTGGGACAACGTCATCGGCGGCGACCACTATCGATACCGCGACTACCCCGGGTCGCTCGCGCCACCAGAACTGAGCTGGCACCTCTTCGCGTTCGTCGCGTTCGCCGCGGTCCTGTTCATCCAGGCGTGGTCGATGCGCGCCGACCGCGTGGAGGTGGCAACACCACCCACGGCGATCTGGTTGGGCGCGAGTATCGCCGCGAGCGTCGGGATCATCGCGCGCTTCATGACCGACAGCCGGATCCTGGCCGTCGCGGCGGCGCTGCTCGTGGTCGCGGTGGCCACGGCCGGCGTGCGCTGGCTACCCCGCGAATCGGCGTCGACGCTGGCGGCGCTGTGCGCCATCAGTTTCCTCTTGGTCATCCAACCCGGCCTCGATCGTGAGCCGTCCACCGTCACCTTGCTGCTCGGTGCCAGCGCCGTCCTCGTCGGGCTGTTGACCGGTCCCCGGCTTCTCAGCCCGGCGTCAGCGGTCGGCATCGGCGCGGGCGCTGGCCTGCTCGGCGCGCTGTCCTTTCTCTCCGACTCAGGATGGATTCGGATCGGCGCGGGCATCATCCTGGTGTTCGCGATGTCCGCGATCGCCGGTTCGGCACTGCCGACCACACCCGCACTCGTGGCGGGCTGGCTGGCACTCCCCGCCCTCGGGACATGGATCGCCACCGAGCGACCCGGCCGCGATCCGGGCTGGACCGAATTCACGCCGGACACAGACCGATACATGATGTGGACCAACGGTCCCTATCACGCCTACGCGATCATCACCGGTGACAGTCTCCCCGAGACCTTCCCCGTTCACCCCGACCTCGTCGTGCCCGGCCTACTCGCCGCCGTGCTCTGCCTGGTGTTCGCGGTCGGCCTGAGCCGAACAGCTGATCGGTCGACGACACCGAGCGCCTCAACAGTCGAATAACGGCGGTGCGGCCATGCGTTACATCGGGATCAAGTTTTCCAGATTGCTGGCAAACGCGGAAGCAATCGCACGCACACTGGCCTCGCTGCTTGATTCATATCCGAGAGGCGGTTTCAAACGCTCATACGTGCTGGTTCCGAGCTGAATCTGGAAGATCAAATTACCCGTGCGAAACTTCAAAGCTGTAGTGCAACTCCCATTTCTGGTCTCGGAGACGATATAGCAGTCGTCGCCGATACCCGCACAGTCAACCGAATCGGATGGCTTGTTCTGTTCGAATACTCGCCGAGTCCTCTCTGTTCGAGTGCCGAGGCTGTTCTCGTCCCCGACGTTTATCATGAAATAGAAATTCACTGACCGCTGTTGAGGATTATTGAGGTCGGCGTCGGAAATGTCCCAGCGACTTTCGCTGTCAGTATACGCCGCAAAACACCTGCGCGAGCTCGAACTGCCCTCTACTTCACCGGAGCTGTTGAAGCTGACAGATTCAGAATACAGATCTCCGACGAAATTCAATATCTCCTGCCGCGCCACCTCCGCCGAATCTGCGCAAGATGATGGAGCACCCGAGAATTCGCTGTTCTTGTCTATTCCATTGTTACTGCATGCAGCGAGCGCCACCAGGCTCATAGCAATCGGTGCGCTATAAATCCGCGACCACCTGCCTCTATTCACGACGGCGTCCCCCACGGTGGCCCGGTCGGGTTGCGAGGCTGCCAACTTTCGACGTCCTTTACCGTTGTATCATCTATTCCGCCAGGAATTTCTACCGCAGCGATCTCCCCGGCAATCAGATTCACCTGGCCCTCCATGTCGTTCAACTTGGACCTGATGCCCTCTTTCACCTCTTCGGTAATATCAATGAATTCACCGAGGAGCTTCTTCCCCAGTGCGAACATCGACGTAGAACTCCAATCGGGCCGCAGGCTCTGCACGCGGATGTCGTATTCCACGCCTTCTGCGTCTTTGAGCCTCGCGGCATAGTTGTGCACATGAGCGATATTGGTGATGTATCCGCTCGTAACGATTGCGCCGAGTTCATTGATTTTACCGTGCATCTTGAGGATGGCTGCTTTTTCAGTCCTCGTCGCGGTAACAAGACGGCCGACATAAGCGGTAGCGGAATCGGCCGCAGCGCCCACCCATCGCGCAGCCAGTCGCTCGTTCGCCGTTTCCAAGCCGATCTGGCCACCACTTCCATCGACCGCCTTGGCGAGTGAACTCACGGCAGAGTTCCATCCATTCATCACAGCAGTCACCGCATTCGGGTCTCCCAGCGACAGCACGATGTTCCGCATCACCGCGTCCATGTTCTCGACCTTGTAATACGGCGATCTGTTCACGACAAAAGCCGCTTGTTCCCATGGGAAGACCAAATCGGCTGGCAGTCCTTTTGGGTTGCGGTCTGCTGGAATGGCAAAGCCGTCGATCTCACCCATCAGTATCCAAGTTTTTCGTCAATGAAGCCGTACTGTCGATAGAACTCGGCGTCTTCATTCTCGAAATGACGTGCGGCGACTCCGATTGCGTCAGCGGCCTTGTCGATAGATGCAGTGCCGTCCTTGAGTTTGATACACAACGATTCGGCACTGGTATTGAAGGTCTTGACGATATTTTTCGCGACCTCCCAATTGCCGAGTGCGTCTTGCGGCATGGGTGATACATTGAGAATTCCCAGGTGTGCGGTCTCCCACCAACCCGCCGCTTCCCGGACTCGCTCAGCCTCAGTTCGTAGCGCGTCCGGCGCTACGCGAAAATCAGTCATCACTATACCTCGTATTCGGATATGCTCGAGTCGATTTGAGCGGTCATGCTGGACCCTATTGCGTGTACTATCGCAGCCAGCACGTCGTCGTCGCGCGATTCTGCAACTGTCGCCGAGTCGAGCCACATCGCCGACAACATGCCATTACCATCGACAGTCAGATTGCCGTAGCTTGCCCTTGTGAATTCGTCCAATATAGGAATATCGATCATGGTCGCCGCACGGGTGGCACGCCGTTGGCCCGACTCGATATCACGATTCAATTTGTGCCACTTGGCATTCATCTCTTGGATCAAGGTGTACATTCGATCATACTCAGTCGACATACGCGCCCCCTTTCAACAGCGGAACAGAACCATGTTTGGCCGTTCGCATGCAAGAATCAGGTCATTCAAGTCCATATTCGGCACGCTCCTTTGCCATATTGACTGCTTGGACGATGGCCCGAGCTATGAAGTCAACTTCGTTTGAGAACTGCCAGTCCGGCAGATTCCGGTTTCCGAATCCTTTGGGCAGATATATGTCACGAACCGAACCATCGCTCGATACGGTCGCGGTCGCGAGGCCGTCTCGGGACGTTGAGGTGTATCGGGCGACAGCGGCCTCCACCACATAGCGCGAAGCCACCACCGGAGCCGCCGATTCTGAAGGTCCGCGGATCGGCTCATCGGGAGTTGGCGAGGAGTACGCATTTCGGGTCGATGTTGTGGCCTCGGGACCCCGGCCATCAGATCGATTCGGGATCGGTTGTACGGCCCGCAGTGGCGCCTCGTCCCAGAACTCGTCGGGGTCATCATAATGGTTGTACCAACCCTGAGTGGCCATACAAAGAATTCCGATCTCTTTCGCCACGCCTAGAATGTGGCCCTTCTGACTATCGCCCAACTGAACTGGGCCGGGTGCTCATCGGATGCGTTCCGACGTGGCTGTTTTCCATCCGGTCCCGCAGATCGTGGTGCTCTGATACGTCGTCGAGGCCCCCTTCGCCGGTCGGTAGACTATCACAAGCCAGCAAAACCAGTCCTCTTGCAGCGCAACCGTCTTCATGGCGCGGTAGCTGGAAGCGCGGACCGCCGGAAGCTGCACGATCTTTCGGATTTGTTGGCAGCGCGGCGGAACGCGACCTGGACGGCACCGACGGCGACCGATCGTCGAGCCCTGGCTGCTCTCGGCAACATCGGACTCCCAAGCTGAACCCTCCTGCCGTGGAAGGAAACAGCCCCTACACGACCGATCAGCCCCTCGCCATGTCCACGAACCGACTGAGATGCAGCTGATGAGCGACAGTGATCGTCGCGGTGGGACCGTTACGGTGCTTGCCGACGATGAGGTCGGCCTCGCCGCCGCGGGGGTCATCGCGTTCGATGGCGTCGGGGCGGTGCAACAGGATGACCATGTCGGCATCCTGTTCCAGCGAGTTGTGGGCTGAAATGCCTTGTGCCACAAAGTTATGCGTGCCGGGGACGGTTCCGTCGTAGACGTCTTGTTCGCCGAGGCTGGTGATTTCGACGATCTTGTCCCAGGACACGTCGTTGGTGGCGAGCATGTCGATGTCGGCATCATCGAGTACCGCCGCGACGCGGGCGAGGCGGGAGCGACTGGGTGAACGCTTCCACATCGTGCTGCCGCAGAAGCGAGAACCCATGGCCGCGGAGAACTCTCGGTGCGTCATCTGCTTGTCGGCCAGTAGCGTTCGAACGCGGTTCCAGACTTCGGCGGGGACCGTGTCGACATTCGTGTTACGCGCCATCGGGGCGAGTTCGACGAGCGCGGTCTCGGCGGACCGGCCGCGCGCACCATGAACACCGACATCGCGCAGGAAGGTCGTCTGGTTCTCGCCGCCGTCGATCGACAGGTGGTAGCAGTCGCGGTAGCTCGCCTTGCGGACGGTCTTGATGCGGCCGTGCACACCGAGTCGCAGCAGCAGTTGGTTCACGTCGTCGATCAGGCGGCGGCTGGTCGAGGAGTAGTACACGCGTGCCTGGTGGCCCTTGGCGTCCCAACGCACAGAACCGTCGGTCGCCCACAGGTGCCGCAGGAACAGCGCGACCTGATCGTTCGGCAGCGCGAAAACCGGTGCGGGCACGAACTTCTCGTAGCTGCGTAAACCGAACAACCCGAGCGAGTCCAACCAGGCCGCGATCGGGTTGCGCTTGCCGTGGGTGAGTCGGTACGGCGCGGGCAGGCGCAGGGTGGTGACTCGGGCGGCGGCGTACTCGTCGCGGACAGCGGTGACGCCGAAGTGTTCGGCGGCGGTGGTGACAGCGGCGAGGTTCTCCTCGTCGATGCTGGCGTAGCGGATCGGCTGGCGTTTCACGCACGAGCCGTCGCCGATCATGTGCGCGAGCATCACGATCTCGGCTTCGGGAAGGCGCGTGGTGTGCACGGGCTCCGGGACGTGACGTGGCGTGGCGAGACGGTCGCCGACCGCGAGTCGGTCGAGGGCGATCCAGCCGTCCACTGTCAGGAACGGGTGGTTGCCGGTGGCTTCCACCTCGCGGCCCGAGGCGAGCTTCAGCTTGAACACTTCCTTGCGCCCGCTCGGGAACACCTTCACCATCGGGCGCGCGACCATCCGCATCCGCTCGTCGAGCGACCACACCAGCGGCTGCTCACCGCTGCTCATCAGCTCCCCGAGGGTGACTTCGGCGCCGGTGTCGGCCCGAAGAATTCGCGTGGACGCGGGCATGCAGCCCGATTCGCGAAGGTCGGACACCATGGGGCGCTTGTCGGTTCGCTGCTCAGGACCACGGTTCAGCTGCGAGATCGCGATCACCGGGACCTCGAGTTCCTTCGCGAGCAGCTTGAGATGCCGCGAGAATTCTGAGACCTCCTGCTGTCGCGATTCGACCTTTTTACCCGAGCTCATCAGCTGCAGGTAGTCCACCACAACGAGTTTCAGGTCGTGCCGCTGCTTGAGCCGCCGCGCCTTCGCCCGAATTTCCATCATGGTCAGGTTCGGCGAATCGTCGACGAACAGCGGCGCCTCACTGATCTCACTCATCCGCCGAGCGAGCTTGGTCCAGTCGTCATCGCTCATCCGCCCGGAACGCATATCCCCGAGCTTGATCTTCGCCTCAGCGGACAGCAGACGCATCACGATCTCGGTGCGGCTCATTTCCAGCGAGAAGATGACGCTGGCCATGCCGTGCTTGATCGAGCAGCTGCGCATGAAGTCCATGCCGAGCGTGGAGTTGTGCGTGGGCACCATCGTGCGACCGGCCAGATACATGTGGTCGGCGTTGTCGACCTCGACACAGCGGACCGGCACCGGGTCGACCTTGCGGACGTCGACGATCTGGCGCGCGGCGGAGCGGGCGGATCGCGGCACCATGTGGGCGAAGTGGTCCCTCGGGGTGCGCAGGCTGTGCGCGATCTCGCCGGTGGTCCTGACGACCGGATGCGGTGCCAGGGTGGGGGCGAGGGTGGTCCACAGGTGTTCTTCGTCGGCGGTGATCACGGTGCCGTCGGAGAACTCGACCTCGTAGCAGGGGCGGTCGGCCATCTCCGCGGTGGCCGCGAGCACCCTGGTGGGCCTGCCATCGGCCCCCAGCAGCTCGTCGCCGACCCGAACCTCACCCATGGTCGTCCAGCCCCGAGGCGTGGGCAGGGGAGTGTCGAGCGCCAGCGCCTTACCGACACCGGGACGCGCGGCCACGATGATCATCTGGCCGGGGTGTAACCCGTTGGTGAGTTCGTCGAGTTCGGTGAAGCCGGTGGGGACGCCGAGGGAGATGCCGCCTCGGGAGGCGATGGAGTCGATTTCGTCCATGGTGGGCTGGAGGAGTTCTTCCAGCGGGGTGAAGTCCTCGGTGGTGCGGCGTTCGGTGACCTCGTAGATCTCGGCCTGGGCGCGGTCGACGACCTCGGCGACGTCCTGGCCGTCGGCGCCGGCGTAGCCGAACTGGACGATGCGGGTGCCCGCTTCGACGAGGCGGCGCAGGATGGCCTTCTCGGCGACGATCTCGGCGTAGAAGCCGGCGTTGGCCGCGGTGGGCACGGTTTGGGTGAGGGTGACCAGGTAGGGCGGGCCGCCGATGCGCTTGAGCTCGCCGCGTCGGTCCAGACCGGCGGAGACGGTGACGGGGTCGGCGGGTTCGCCGCGGCCGTAGAGGTCGAGGATGGTGTCGTAGATCGCCTGGTGCGCGGGGCGGTAGAAGTCGCCGGGGCGCAGCACCTCCACCACGTCGGCGATGGCGTCCTTGCTCAGCAGCATGCCGCCGAGCACGGACTGTTCCGCGGCCATGTCGTGCGGAGGTTGGCGGCCGAAGTCCTCGCCGGGGGGTTCGGGCGTGAACTCGGTATGCGCGCGGTCGCCGGTGGTAGTCACCAGAGGAGTCCTCTCTGCCCGCAGAACCGGGGGTTACACATCGATGTACTCGTTGTACTCCCGGGCACCGACACCGACGTCAGCAATCGGTTGCCTGCGCGATTCCGGGTGGGTCCGCACAGGGCGATGCGACGAACCTAAGCGACGATTTCGCGACTCGCCAACCCGACCTGTGCACACAACTGTGGATAACTTGGGGGTAGTTCACCTGTTGTTGTGCATGGCCTGTGGAAAACATGGGGAAAACCCAGGTCGGTTCCGCGAGACACCCTGCTAGACCCCGGTTTGTCCGACTTCCACCCTGTGGATGAAAGAAGTTGCGGCGTGTCGGTGAAGGTGAACAGTCGGGCGTGTTCGGTAAACGGTGATGGCACAGGATATGACGGCAGTCACAATTACACCGGTCGGTTTCTTCGGTCATCCACAGGCTGAATAACGGGAGGTCAGGCAATTGCCGACCGTCGGCCCTGCAACGGGGGTCCGCATCGAAGGAAACCCCGGCTACCGAACAGTTACCGCAAGAATGAGCCGTAAGAAGGCACGCGGAAACCACCCCCGTGCACGCACAGGGGTGGTGTCCAGCGAGCTGGGTCCTCGGGTATCCGAGAACTAGTTCGCAGCAACCTCGAGGTTGAACTTGGCAACCACATCGGGGTGCAGGTGCACCGAGATGCCGTGCTTGCCGGTCGCCTTGATGTGCGACTTCGGCAGCTCGATGCTGCGCTTGTCGACCACGGGGCCACCGGCGGCCTTGATGGCCGAAGCCACGTCGGCGGTGGTGACCGAACCGAACAGCTTGCCGCTGTCGGCGGTCTTCACGGCCAGCGAAACCGCGGCGAGGCCCTCGATGGCCTGCTTGAGCTCGTTGGCGTGATCCAGGTCGCGCACCTTGCGGGCGTCCTGGGCGCGACGGATGCCTTCGACCTGCTTCTGGGCGCCACGGGTGGCCGGGATGGCCAGGCCGCGGGGCAGCAGGAAGTTGCGGCCGTAACCGTCCTTGACCTCGACGAGGTCGCCGGGGGCGCCGAGGTTGTCGACATCAGCGGTGAGGATGAGCTTCATCTGTGTGACTCCCTTTCTCAGCGAGCGGTCGACACGTAAGGCAGCAGAGCCACCTCACGCGAGTTCTTGACGGCAACGGCGATATCGCGCTGGTGCTGCACGCAGTTGCCGGTGACGCGGCGGGCGCGGATCTTGCCGCGATCGCTGACGTACTTACGCAGCAGCGTGGTGTCCTTGTAATCGATATTGACGATTCCGGACTTCGCTTCCTTGCAGAAAGCGCAGGCCTTCTTCTTCAGTACCTTTTCGCGCGCGGGCGCTTTAGGCATGGTTTTTCTCTCCGTACTATGAGTGCCGTTCGATCAGAACGGCGGTTCGTCATCCATGCGGCCGCCGCCCCCGAAGGAGCCGGCCGCGGGCGCGCTGCCCCACGGGTCGTCGTCGCCGGCACCGGGATTGCTGCCTGCGGCCGGACGTCCGCCACCGTTGTAGCCGCCTGCGTTGGACCCACCACCGGCATTGCCGGAACCACCACTGAAGCCGCCACCGCCGCCTCCGCCACCGCGACCGGCCTTGGAGACCTTCGCGGTCGCGTAACGCAGCGAGGGACCGACCTCGTCGACCTCGAGCTCGACCACAGTGCGCTTCTCACCCTCGCGGGTTTCGTAGGAGCGCTGCTTGAGTCGACCGCTCACGATGACGCGAGCGCCTCGGGTCAGGCTCTCGGCGACGTTCTCCGCTGCTTCACGCCAGATGTTGCAGCGCAGGAACAGAGCCTCGCCGTCTTTCCACTCGTTCGAATTGCGATCGAACACACGCGGAGTCGACGCGACGGTGAAGTTGGCCACCGCCGCACCTGCGGGCGTGAAACGAAGCTCTGGGTCTGCCGTCAAATTGCCGATGACGGTGATGACCGTGTCGCCTGCCATGGGGTTCCTCCTGCTCGGGGGTGCAGTACCGTACACATTCCGGGATTTGCGCACAGCCTAGAGCCAGGCTGTGACAGATAAATCCGAAAGGGGTGCGGACTACTTGTCGTTGCGCAGAACCTTGGTGCGCAGCACCGTCTCGTTCAGACCCAGCTGGCGGTCGAGTTCGAGCACGGTGGCAGGGGTCGCGGTCAGGTTGACGATGGCGTAGATGCCCTCGGCCTGCTTGGCGATCTCGTAGGCGAGCCGGCGGCGGCCCCAGATGTCGACCTTGTCGACGTTGCCGCCCTCGGTCTTGACGACCGTGAGCAGGGTATCCAGGGACTGCCCGACGATGCGCTCGTCCAGGCTCGGGTCGAGGATGACCATTACTTCATATTGACGCACGGACCAATCACCTCCTGTGGACTAGGAAACGGCCATGGACTTTCCATGGCAGGAGGGTTCGTTGCGTCAGCAACCCGCCAAGGCTACATGAGCGGGGGGTGACCAGCGAAATCGATCCCCGCCGCGGGTGTGCGCCGAGATTGCGGCACCGCCCGCTTAGGGTGTTCGACATGACCACTCTCGGCCCGCGTGCGGTACGACGCGGTGCGGCACGGGCCGGGGCTTTCAGCCTGCTCGTGCTGCTGCTGTGCGCGCTCACCCTGGCGCTGGCCTATGCCAACAAGGCCCGCTGCGCCGGTGGCGCGATCGACGAGGACGGCCGCAGCCTGGTCTTCGACGTCCGCAAGGACACCGAGGTCTGCTACTCCGACATCCAATTCCTGTGGCTGGGACGCGATATCGACAATCACGTCTTCCCGTATGTCGACGGCGCCCTCACCGACGACGGCGCGTTGATCGGCGGCGCGGTGGAGTACCCGGTGCTCAGCGGCGTGCTGATGTGGGTGGGCGCGATCGGGGTGGACAACGACGCGGACTTCCTGTGGCAGTCGGCCCTACTGCTGGCCCCGTTCGCCCTGCTCACGGCGTGGATGCTGGCCAGAATCGCGGGTCCGCCCGCGCTGCTGTGGGCGATCGGCCCGCCGCTGGTGCTCTACGCGTTCCACAACTGGGAACTGCCCGTGGTGTGCACGGCGGTGGCGGCGGTCTATGTGATGACCATGCTGACCGGCCTGTCGGTGCGGACCAGGGGAATCATCGCCGCGGTGCTGCTCGCGCTGGGTTTCTGTCTGAAGATCTACCCGGGCATCTTCGTGCTCCCGCTCGCGCTCTACGTGCTCACCGAGGGTCTGCCGCGTGACCGCCGCCGTCTCGGCGAACTCGATGTGGCCGGGGCCGCGCAGACCCTGTTGGCCGCGATGGGCACGGTCGCGGCGGTGAACCTGCCGTTCGTGCTGGCCGGGGTCGAGGGCTGGCGCGCCTCGATCACCTTCCAGCAGTTGCGCCAGGCCGACATCACCACCAATTCGATCTGGTACTGGGGTCATCAGCTGATCCTCGGCCGGGACGCGGACACCTCGCGGGCCTGGCACGACGCGGTGGCGGTGCTCTCGCCGACGCTGATCTTCGCCGGTTTCGCCCTGGCCCTGTGGTTGGGGTGGCGCCGCTGGACCCCCACCTCGGCGTTCCCGTGGGTGGGTGTGAGCGCGGCGATGCTGGCGGTGTTCATGCTGTTGCACAAGGTCCACTCACCCCAGTACACCCTGTGGATCATCCCGTTCCTGATCCTGCTCGAGGTCCCGTGGTCGCTGGTCGCGGCCTACCTGGTGGCCGACGCGGCGGTGGGTATCGGGGTGTTCCGCTACTTCGCCGCACTGGGCTCGGGTGAGGGCGTCGAGCTGATGGAGGGCGTCGTCCAGTTCGGCGTCTGGTTGCGCACCGCCCTGCTGATCACCCTGTTCTTCGTCTTCCTGCGCGCCAGGGTCCGCACGCCGAGCCCGGAACCGCTGCCGGCGCCGAGCCGAGCACTGCAACCCGCCTGAACGACAACGGCGGCGAGCCCCCCGAAGGGAACTCGCCGCCGTAGCTATGCGGATCGTCAGGCGACCGGGGCGGACTCCTTGGCGCCCTCCGCCGCGTCGGGCTCGCCCTTGCGGTTGCGGATGACGCTGGAGATGAGCGCCGCGCCGATGAACGCCACGCCGATCAGGCCGGTGATGAGCTCGTTGACGTGCACGCCGATCGAGATCAGCAGGATCGTCGCGAGCGCGCCGATCGCCCAGTGCGCGCCGTGCTCGAGGTACACGTAGTCCGACAGGGTGCCCTGGCGTACCAGGTACACCGTGATCGAGCGGACGAACATCGCACCGATCAGGCCGAGGCCCAGCGCGATGATGATCGGGTCGGAGGTGATGGCGAACGCGCCGATGACACCGTCGAAGGAGAACGAGGCGTCGAGCACTTCCAGGTACAGGAACAGGAAGAACGCGGCCTTACCGGTCGCCTTGACCAGCGTGGACGGTCCGCCCTGCGGGCCCTCCTCGAATTCCTCGGTGTGGAACATCGAGCCGAGTCCGTCGACCAGGATGTAGACGATCAGGCCGAGCAGACCGGCGACCAGCACCGTCGATCGATCGTCGTCGTCGGCCAGGAACTCCGCGACCAGCACCAGGGCGGTACCGGCGACGACCACGGCCAGCATGTCGAGCTTGCCCGCCTTGGCCAGCGGCTTCTCCAGCCAGCTGAGCCAGGTGATCTCACGGTCTTCGAAGATGAAGTTCAGGAACAGCATCGCCAGGAACATGCCACCGAACGCCGCGATCTGCGGGTGCGCGTCGGTGAGCAGGGTCTCGTAGCTGGGGCTGCCGTCGGGGAAGGTGGCCGCGTCGTTGGCCGGTGGGTTCAGCGCCAGGTCGAAGGCCTCGACCGGGTTCAGACCCGCGGTGACCCACACGATCGCGAGCGGGAACACCAGACGCATACCGAACACGGCGATCAGCACGCCGATAGTCAGGAAGATCCGCTGCCAGAACTCGCTCATCCGTTCCAGGACGGTGGCGTTGATGACGGCGTTGTCGAACGACAGCGAGATCTCGAGGATGCCGAGAATCGCGCACAGTGCGAGTGCGGTCCAGCTGCCGTAGAGGTAGGCCACGACCAGCGATGCCACCGTGATGGCGATGGACAGGCCGAAGATGCGCGTTATCACGCGGAGGGACCTTTCTGTTTCGCACGAACAGGGGGCTCGACGTGCCGAGCCCCCTGTTCGCGATGTTGACTAGACGTTGACGCCGTAGTCGCGGGCGATCCCGGACAGACCGGAAGCGTAGCCCTGTCCGACAGCGCGGAACTTCCATTCTGCACCGTTGCGGTACAGCTCGCCGAACACCATGGCGGTCTCGGTCGACGCGTCCTCGGACAGGTCGTAGCGAGCCAGCTCGGTGCCGTTGGCCTTGTCGACCACGCGGATGTAGGCGTTGCGGACCTGACCGAACGACTGCGAGCGGGTCTCGGCATCGTAGATCGATACCGGGAAGAAGATGCTCTCGATGGTCGGCGGGGTGTTGGCCAGGTCGACGTCGATGACCTCGTCGTCGCCGTCGCCCTCGCCCGTGGTGTTGTCGCCCTTGTGCTCGATGGCGCCCTCGGGGGACTTCAGGTTGTTGAAGAAGACGAAGTGCTTGTCGGAGACGACCTTCTTGTCGGCGCCGGTCGCGATCGCGCTGGCATCGAGGTCGAAGTCGGTGCCGGTGGTGGTACGCACGTCCCAGCCCAGGCCGACCGAGACCGCGGTCAAGTTCGGGGCCTCCTTGGTCAACGAAACGTTGCCGCCCTTGGACAGACTGACACCCATGCGGGAATCCCTTCGGTTAGTCCGGTGTGTCGGTTCCCAGCATGTCCGAATCGCCGGGTACCGCTACGACAGTAATAGGTTTCGCGGTTCTTGCGTAGGAACCGCTTGGAGCCCAGGTTAACTGGGTGAATCTCCTACCATCGACGGCAGTGAGCGGGCGGCGGTCAGCGCGGTTCGGAAAGGGGATGTGCCGGTGACACCTCGCAGACGCGGATGGTTCAGGTCGGGCGCGGATCATGAGTGGATCAGCGGGGCTCGGGCGGCGACGTCGGCGGCCTTTCTCGATATGGATCGCAGACAGTCGGCGGCGGAGGCGGGCGTGACGGCCAGTGAGCAGGTGTTCCCGGATCGTCGCGTCGGCGCGGTTTGGGAGCCGGTGCGCGCGCGGTGCTACGCGGCGGCCGGTGCGTATCTGGCGTTCACCGAGGAGCTCGACACCGCCGAGGCCACCGCCGCCCCGGTCCCCGACGGTCCCGCTCGCGCGGATGCCCTGGTCAGGCAGTTGAACGAGGCCGCGCGCGGGGTCGACGAGTTCTATCACGCCCGCCGTGAGGGCTTGGCCGAGGCGGGCCGGGTGCGCGCGGCGGTGCCGCAGCTGCTCACCCATGTGCGCGCCGAGGCAGAGCAGGCGTTGGCCGCGGCGGCGTCGTCGGAGTTCGGGTATTACCCCTCGGTGCGACGGGGTGTGAGCAATCTGGATGAGGCCCTGCTCACAGCCTCGGCGGTCGATCCCGGCAGTGCTGTCGCGGGCGCGCGCGAGGCGGCCGCCGCCGTGCAGGAGGCTACCGCGGAATTGTCGAATGCCTTGTCGCTCGCCCCTTCTCGTACCACCGCCGCGGCCAACGCGATCGCCTCGGTGACCACCCGCCTGGCCGCGGTGCGCAACCGGGCCGGCGCGCTCGGTCCGGCCTACTCGGCGCTGCTGCGGGAGTTCAGCGCTGCGAGTTCGGCCGATTTGACCAACAATGAGCGGGAAAGCCGTCGCGGCATCGAAGCCGCCGACGAAGCGCTGGTCGGCGCGCGCGTCGCGGCAGCCGATCGTGATCCGGAGACCGCCCTTGAGTTGACCGCCACCGCACGCGAGTACCTCGCGCAGGCAGAGCAGTTGGTCGACGCCGTCACCCGGCGTCTGGAAATGCTCCGAGAGGTACGTACCGACCCCGACGCGCAAGCCCGCACCGTACGATTCCGGCTGCGGGACGCGCAGATGCTCGCGGTCGACCGAGGTCTGGTCGCCGAGTGGGGCTCGGTTCTCGATGCACAAGCCGAACGCCTGGACCGCATCACCGCTGGACTGACGGGTCGCCACCCAGACTATTGGGCGTATGTGACCGAGCTGGGTACCGTCGCAGAGTTCATCGCCGGAGTGGTCGATCGAATCAGAAAAAACGTCGCAGAGAAGTAGATATGACATGGGCCGACAGATGAGGTGGGGGGAATGACCGCGGGCTTCGCTATCGCAGCAGCCATCGCACCGGAGGTTTGCATGCGCAAACAGACTCCGCTGCGCCATTTCCAGCAGTTGCAGGGTCCCCGCAGCCGGGAGTTGTTCCTGGTCGAGCCCGAATCGATCGAGGGTCACGACGACCGGGAGCTACTCGCTACCGCGCTCGGCGCGACCCTGTACGTACCGGCCACCAGACCCGATCTGGCGGCGACGATCCGCCGCCGGGCCGCGCGCGGGGTGTGTTCGATGGTCATCGACCTCGAGGACGCCGTCGCCGATCACCAGGTGGAGGCCGCCAAGCAGCACGCGGTGGCCACCCTGGACCTGCTCGCGCACGGCGAGGACGCCAACCCGATGCTGTTCATCCGGGTGCGTGATCCGCAGTCGGTCGCGGAGTTGGTCGAGGCGCTGGGCGCGGGCGCGGAGGTGCTCACCGGTTTCGTCTTCCCCAAGTTCGACGCCGTCACCGGTCCGGCCTATCTGGCCGCGCTCGACGAGGCCAACCGCAGGCTCGGGCGTCCCGTCTACGCGATGCCCGTGCTCGAGTCGGCCTCGCTGGTGCACCGCCAGACCCGCGACGAGCAGCTCTCGCGCATCGCCGAACTGCTCGACGGCCACCGCCACCAGTTGCTGGCCGTGCGGATCGGCGCCACCGACATGTGCTCGACGTTCGGTATCCGCCGTGACCGCGACCTGACGATCTACGACGTGCGCGTGGTCGCCGACGTGATCGCCGACATCGTGAACTATCTCGGTCGCGCCGACGGTTCCGGGTTCATCATCACCGGCCCCGTGTGGGAGTACTTCGCCGATCACGAGCGGATGTTCCGGCCGCTGCTGCGGACCGCCCCGTTCGAGGAATCCGACGCGGTGACCTTCCGCCAGTACCTGGTCAGCCGTGACCTGGACGGCCTGCTGCGCGAGATCACCCTCGATCGCGCCAACGGCATCCAGGGCAAGACCGTGATCCACCCCTCGCACGTGGCCGTGGTGCACGCGCTGTCGGTGGTGACCCACGAGGAGTACGCCGACGCCCTCGACATCATGGCCGCCGATGTCGGTGGCGTGGCGGCCTCGGAATACCGCAACAAGATGAACGAGATGCGCCCGCACCGCAGTTGGGCCCGCCAGACGCTGGTTCGGGCTCGTGCGTTCGGTGTCGCGAACAAGGGAGTGTCTTTCGTGGATCTGCTGACAGCGATGATCGCCGAATGAGCGCGTTCGAACCCCAGTGGGCGACAGTCAATCTGGGTATTCAGCTGCATCACGGGGAGAGTTTCGCCCCGCGCGCCGGGGCGGCCGACGGTGAGTTCTCGATCGCCGGACTCGTGCGGCCCGGCCTGCGCCGCAACCCCCGCCGCGCGCACCTGCTGGTCTCCACCGTGCTCGGCAAACACCTGCCCACCGACCCGCGCGTGGTGATCGACGCGGGCAACCGACTGGGTGATCTCGTCAGCGAAATTCTCGGCGACCGCGAGGCCGTCGTGCTCGGATTCGCCGAGACCGCAACCGGTTTGGGACACACCGTGGCCGCCCGGATCGACGCGGGCTGCTACCTGCACTCGACTCGCCGCCCCGAGCCCCGCGCCACCACCCTCACCGGTTTCGAGGAGGGGCACTCGCACGCCACCTCGCACCTGCTCCAGCCCGCCCCGGCGTCGATCTTCGCCAACGACCTGCCGCTGGTGCTGGTCGACGACGAGATCTCCACCGGCGACACCGCCATCGACGCAGTGCGCGCCCTGCACGCCTTCGCGCCCCGCGCGCACTATGTGCTGGCCTCGCTGGTGGACATGCGCACCCCCGCGGACCGGATCAGGTTCGAGGCCGCCGCGGCCGAACTCGGCGCCCGCATCGACACGGTCTGCCTGGCCTCGGGTCGCACCGAGCTCCCGGCCGACCTGATCGACACGGTCACCGCTCTGCCCGAGCCGCAGCTGAATCCGGTGGCGGCGCAACCGGGTTCGTTCGGTCGGATCGAATTGAGTTGGCCCGCCGATGTTCCCGAGGGCGGCAGGCACGGCATCCTCGGTTCGGACACCGACGCCTTCGACATCGCGCTGAAATCGGTTGCCGAAGAGGTCAATACCCGTCTCGACGCCGAGTTCGCCGACCGCCCGGTCATCGTTATCGGCCACGAAGAACTCATGTACCTGCCCCTGCGCCTGGCCGCCGACCTGGCCGACGCGGGCACCCCCACCCGCTTCCAAACCACCACCCGCTCACCGGCTTACGTCCTCGACGAGCCCGGCTACCCCCTGCGCCGAGGCTTCCGCTTCACCGCCCCCGAGCCAGACCCGACCGCCCAGCGCTATCTGTACAACGCCCAGTGGGCGAACGAGGACCCGGTCCTGCTGGTCGTCCTCGATCCCCCCGCCGACACCCCCGAACTGGTCGCCCCCGGCGGCCTGGTCGACGTCCTCACCGCCTCGGGCGCGGACCTGCTGGTCGCGGTGCTGCCGGGCGCCGACCCGCGCGAACTGCACGCGGCGCGCGCCGCCGAACAGGTCGCCCCGCGCCCGGCTTCGGCCGACGACAGTCCGAGCGCCGTCGCGCCCGGCAATGCTCCCGCTGCGGCGCGTCCCGAGTCGTCGTCGCGTATCACCTCGGCAAGCGACGCTGACGGCGGGTTCGGCGCGAGTGCGCCCGCCGTCGCTTCCTTCCCGCCCGCCCTGCACGGCCCCCAATTCGGTTCCTACGCACCCGAAGACGTCGCCTGGCTCCTCAAGGACCTCTCCGACGCCGACCTGGAAGCCGACGTGGCCGACCGCGAACGCCGCATCCAGGCCGGTGTCGCCCACTACGCGGAGTCCCTGCCGGTCGAGTTCCAGCCCGACGCCGAATATCGGGAACTCTTCGACCGCGTCCTGGCCGACAGCGCCGAGCGTCTGGCGCTGGCCGTGGCGACCGTCGCCGAACTCGTGGTCGCCGAACGCGGCGAGAACGTCGTCCTGGTCTCCCTGGCGCGGGCAGGCACCCCCGTCGGCGTCCTGATGCGCCGCTGGCTCGCCGCCGGTCTCGGCCGCGCGCCGCTGCACGTCCCGCACTACGCCGTCTCCATCGTGCGTGATCGCGGTATCGACTCCGTGGCCCTGGACTACCTTGCCCACCACCATGATCCATCCTCGATCGTGTTCGTCGACGGCTGGACCGGCAAGGGCGCCATCACCCACGAACTCACCGCCGCGCTCGACGCGTATCACGCGGCGGGCGGCGCCAGGTTCAACGACGAGCTCGTGGTGTTGGCCGACCCGGCCAACTGCGTGCGTACCTACGGCACCCGCGACGATTTCCTGATCGCCTCGGCCTGTCTGAATTCCACGGTCTCCGGCCTGGTCTCACGCACCGTCCTCAACGACACCCTGATCGGCCCCGGCGATTTCCACGGCGCCAAGTTCTACCGCGACCTGATCGACGCCGATGTCTCGAACCAGCTGATCGACACTGTCACAGCGGCTTTCGCCACGATCGCCGACCGGGTGCCCGACGCCGTCGCCGAGATCCGCGACTCCGATCGCACCCCGGACTGGTCCGGGTGGGCCTCGGTGGAGAAAGTGCGGGCCGAATACGGCATCAGCACAGTGAATTACGTGAAGCCCGGTGTCGGCGAGACCACCCGTGTGCTGTTGCGTCGGGTGCCGTGGCGGGTGCTGGTCCGTGAGGCCGACGCCCCCGAGCACGCCCACATCCGCCTGCTCGCCGCCGCGCGCGAGGTCGAGGTGGAAGTGGTGCCCGATCTCGCGTACTCGTGCATGGGCCTGATCAAGGAGCTGGATCGATGAGCGCGCTGTTCGCCACCGATCTGGATCGCACGATGATCTACTCGCGCAACGGTTTCGGCGGTGCCGAGGACGTCGCGAAGGAGTGTGTCGAGTACTACCAGGGCGAACCCCTGTCGTACATGACCGTCACCGCCATCGACCGGCTGCGCGCACTGGCGCGGATCGCCCCGGTGATCCCGACGACCACCCGCACCATCGAGCAGTTCCAGCGCATCACCCTGCCCGGCGCCCCGTGGCGCTTCGCGATCACCAGCAACGGCGGCAACATCCTCGTCGACGGCATCCCCGACCTCGCCTGGCGGGCGGGGATCGACGCCCAGGTCACCGCGACGGGCGCCACGCTCGCCGTGGTCGGTGCCGAATTGCGTGCGCGCATCGACGATTCGTGGGTGACCAAGTATCGCGAGGCCGACGAGCTGTTCTGCTATCTCGTCGTCCACCCCGACAGGGTCCCGGCCGGTTTCCTCGCCGAATGGGACACCTGGTGCCGCGCCAACGGCTGGTCGGCGTCGCAGCAGGGTCGCAAGATCTACACCATGCCGGACGCGGTCTGTAAGAGCTTCGCCGTCGCCGAGGTCCGCGCGCGGCTCCTCGATGCGGGCGAATTGTCCGGCGAGGCAAGGCTTTACACCGCAGGCGACGGCGCACTCGACGGCGCGATGCTCGAGGCCGCCGACGCCGCCATCCGCCCCCGCCACGGGGAGCTGGAGGAACTCGCCTTCACCGCCCCGAACCTGACCGTCACCGCGGGCGCGGGAATCCTGGCGGCCGAGGAGATCCTCGACTGGTTCCACGCGGCGGTCCCCGTCGCCGAACCGGCCTGATCCGCGAAAACCCGGGCGCCGCACCGGCGCCCGGGTCCGGGATCAGTATTGCTGCTGACCGGCCAACTGCTGGGCGATCACGCCCTGGATCCGCTGCAACCCACCCACGGTGACCCCGCTCTGGAGTTGCCCCTCGATGGTGCGGACCAGCGCGTTGTCGCTCATGATCTTCTCGGTCGACTGGATCAGCACGGTGCCCGCGCCGGTGAAGTCGAACTGGCGTTCCTCCCCGGAGGTCACGCCCATCCGCGCCGCGCCCGCGGCCAAGAAGTTGCCGATCCAGCCCTGGTCGTAGTGGTGGCTGGGGGAGGGGCAGTCGGCCCAACCCACCAGCGACTCGGGATCGACCCGCAGCGGCGGTTCGGCGAACATCACCGGCCCGTTCGACGAGGCCAGGAACTTGCCGGTCCCGATCAGGGTGAGAAAGCCGGGCACGATCGACTGCTTCAACGCCAACCCCGGCTCGAAGGCCAGCAGGTTCGCCCCGCGGATCGTGAGGTTGCCGTCCTCGAGATCGTAGGAGTTGATGTCGTAGCCGCGGTCGCCGATGATCAGCTTCCCGTGCCCCTCGGCCACCACGTAGTCACCGGCGAACAGCGGCGCCGAGAACTGGCTGCTCACCATGTGCATGAGGTTGCCCTGCAAGCCGTGGGTGAGCATCTGGAACTGGATCTGCCCGTAGTAGGCGATCATCGCGCCCTTGCGCATGAACCACGGGGCGGTCAGGTCGATGCAGAAGGCGTAGCTGTTGCCCGGAATGTTGTCGCTGGCACCGAGATTCATCGGCGAGAGGATTTCGCTCATCGATTCACAACTTCTCTTCGGAGGCCTGCACGTACACGACACCTTGCCCGTGGCAATGCAATTGCATCGCCTCGCCCGCGCCGCGACCCACCGCGTCGCGCCAGCCCATCGCCGATTTCAGCTCGGTCTGCACATTGCCGTACGCGGCGACGAACGCCTGCGGGTCGACCACGATCGGATTGGGCCCGCCCACTTGCAGTTCCAGGAATCCGCCGTGTGCCAACAGCACCGCCGAACCCTGACCGCTGAGCTGCGTGGTGAACATGCCCTGCCCGGTCGCGATGCCCGCGGCGGCCCCGCGCAGCGCGCCCATCAGGCCGCCACCGCCGCCACCGCCGCCGCCCGAACTGGCCACCGACACCACCGACGCCTGCAACCCGGCCGAGTTGGCGAGCAGCCGCGAGGCTTCCGCGCGCAACACCGCACCCGGCTGCATGTGCACCACGTGCACCTCGAGCCCGGCGAATCCGTAATGGACCACGCCGTTTCCGCGCGCCAGCATGGTGGACTCGTGCTCACCGGCCATCATGGCCCCGGCCATTCGCATCAGCCCACCGCCGCCCATACCGCCCCCGGCGCCGGGGATCTGGTGCGGGGCGAACCCCACCTGGCCGGTGTAGAACAGCATCGCGCCGGAGCGGGCCACGACCCCGCCCGCCTGCCCGACATCGACCTTGACGACCTTGCCGTTGACCTTCTCGAACATCGTCGCCCCTACCGTTCCGCCGGCTGGATCAGCACGACACCCTGGCCGTCGAACCGCAGCGAGAACGCCTCGCCCGCATCCTGTCCGACGACGGTCCGCCACGAGACATCGGTGACGAAGGACTGGTTCAGATTGCCGCGCGAGGCGACGAACGCGTCCGGGTCGACGATCAGCGGATACTGCGGGGTCACCTCGAGGTGGATCAGCGGCCCGCCCGCCGAGAGCAGCGCCACCTGGCCCTGCCCGCTGACCGTGGTGGTGAAAAGCCCCGAACCCGAGGACATTCCGCCCACCCCGGCGAAGCGCACATCGGTGCGCAGGTTGCCCGCGAAGGCGAGCAGCTGCTGCGATTCGACCTGCAGGGTGTCGTTATCGAGATTGACCACGGTGACGTTCTGGCCGTTCACCGCGAAGAAGACCCGGCCGTTGCCGTTGCACTCCATCAGTGACAGTTTCTCGCCGGTGGCGCGGCGTTTGAGGCCGCTGAGCACGCCCTCGCCGCCGCCGAACCCGGCCGATTTGAACTGCACATTGCCTTCGTAGGCGATCATCGAGCCGGAGATCGCGCGGATGCTGGTACCCGCGAGATGCGCCTCGATCACCTTCTTCGATTGTTCGAACAATTGCGCCATGGCTGGCCCGTTGTCCCCTCGTACAAGGCGGCCATGCCGCCGTCTATGCGACTGCGTCGTCACCCTAGCCGATCAGGCGAAACTACGCCCGTGGCAGAGAGCTCGAACGCGTGCGGCCGCTTTCTCGTAGAGTGAGCGACATCGACGCCCCACCAACGACAAGCGAAGGGTCTAACTTGTCTGCAACACTCGCCAAGGGCCAGAACGGCCCGCTGGCCGTCAGTGACGTGGTGATCTCGCTCCAGCTCACCGCACCGGCTGATCTGTCCGCGCTGCTCGTCACCGAGCAGGGCAAGGTCCGCACCGACGCTGATTTCGTCTTCTACAACCAGCCGAGTGGACCGGGTGTCGACCTGCGTCCCGGGCCTGCGGGTCAGCCTGCCACCCTGGCGGTTTCGTTGTCCGCGGTGCCCGCCGACATCGATCAGATCCGCGCGGTGATCACCCTCGACGACGCGACCAGCAACTTCGGCCGCTTCGCCCCGCCCACCGCGGTGGTGTCCGACGCGTCCGGCAACCAGCTGTTCAGCTACCAGATCGACGGCCTCAACGCCGAGTCGATCGTGATCGCGCTCGAGCTGTACCGTCGCCAGGGGGCCTGGAAGGTCCGCGCCGTCGGCCAGGGCTACGCCGGTGGTTTCGCCGCGCTGGTCACCGATCACGGTGTGCAGGTGGACGATTCGCCCGCGCAGCCCGCCGCCGCACCGCAGCAGGCCGCCCCGCCGCCGCCCCCGCCGCCGCAGCAGCAGTACCCGCCGCAGTCCGCGCCCGGCTACCCGCAGCAGCCCGCCCCCGCCTACGCCCCGCCCGGTGGCGGCTACCCGCCCCCGCCCGGCCCGGCCCAGCAGCCCCCCGGTGGCTACCCGCCGCCGCCCGCGCCGGGTTACCCGCCGCAGGCGCCGCCGCAGCCCACCGGCGAGGTCAGCCTGAGCAAGGATCGCCCGGTCAGCCTGCAGAAGGGCCAGCGCGTCACCCTGCGCAAGGAGGGCGGCGCCGCGCTCACCTTCGTGAAGATGGGCCTGGGCTGGGACCCGGTGCAGACCCGCGGCATGTTCGGCAACCGCACCGTCGACATCGACCTCGACGCCTCGGTGTGCCTGTTCGCCGACCAGAACCTCGTCGACGTGGCCTACTACGGTCAGCTCTCGTCGAAGGACGGCTCGGTACGCCACCAGGGCGACAACCTCACCGGTGAGGGCGACGGCGACGACGAGACGATCCTCGTCGACCTGACCAGGATCCCCGCGCACATCACCACGCTGCTGTTCATCGTCACCTCCTACAAGGGTCACTCCTTCGAACAGGTGCAGAACGCGTTCACCCGCCTGATCGACGGCTCCAACAACGCCGAGCTGGCCCGCTACACCCTCGCGGGCGGCATGCCGTTCACCGCGATGGCGATGGCGAAGGTGTACCGCGTCGGCGGTGACTGGAAGTTGCAGGCGCTGGGCGAGGGCTTCAACGCCAAGCACCCCGGTGAGGCCGTGCCGCAGCTGGGCCGGTTCCTCGTCGGGAATTGAATCGACAGAGCAGGGCAGAGACTGTGATTGACCTGAAGGCGGGGCAGAACACCGCCCTGACCGCTGATTCCGTGCGTTTCACCGCGCGCACCTCCGGCCCCGTGGAACTCGGGGCGTTGGTGGTGGGCGAGGATCTGCGGGTCCGCGACGTGCACGATCACGTGTGCGCGTCGCGGCCTTCGGCCCCCGGCGTGTATCTCGCCGGGGCGCAGGTGGATCTGACGCTGTCGGGGGTGCGCGCGGACGGTCATGCTGTGCTGCTGTTCGTCTCCGGCGGCTTCACGCTCGGCACCGTCACCGCGACGCTGTACGAGAACGGCAGTCCCACAGCGGAATTCGTGGTCTCACCGAGTGCCGGTGAGAGCGCGCTGATCTGCCTGGAGGTGTACCGCCGCGCCGGCGGTTGGAAGCTGCGCGCCCTCGGTCAGGGGTACGCCGGCGGCACCTCCCAACTGCTCACCGCGCACGGCGTTCCCGCGCCCGCGCAGGCGTGGCAGCCCGAGCCGCCCCGTCCCGCACCGAATCCCGCTCCCCAGTCCGGCATTCCGCTCGAGGTCGGCCACGGCCTGCAACGGATGTGGATGATCTTCGAGGACGCCGCCCGCTCGGCCGCCGCCCTCGCCTCGGCCCGCGACTACGCGACCAAGCGCCTCGATCAGGAAATGTCGGAGGCGGTGTCGAACCCCGCCACCCGCAACACCCCCGCCGCCGACGCGGCCCGCACCAAAGCCCAACGCCGCCACGACGAACTGGTCGCCACCGCCGACGCCGACCACCGGCGCGACAGCGACCACCTCGCCCGCGAGATCGCCGAAGCCGACGCCGCCATGCCCGCCGCCCTGGCCTCCTGGCTGGCGCCCGCCTGGACCCACCGCGCCGCCCCCAGCGACGGCATCCGCCTCGGCGAGCTCTACGCCCTCGACCGCGGCGGCCTGCGCATCCCGTATTGCGTTCCGGTGCCGCTGAATCGGCCGCTGTGGATCGAAACCGAATCCTCCGCCGCCGCCTCCCGCGTGGTCGGCGCCCTGCTGGCCCGCCTGGTCGCCGCCATCCCCGACCGCCCCACCAAGGTCGACCTGATCGACCTCACCGGCGGCCTACGCGCCCTCGCCACCCCGCTCACCCCCATGCTCGCGGGCCCGGTGATCACCGACTACAGCGACATCTCCACCCGCCTCGCAGACCTGGCCCACGCGGCCGAACTGGCCGAAATCGCCTACAACACCGGCCAAGCCGTACCCCCCACCGAACACCGCATCCTCGTCGCCGCCGACTTCCCCCACGGCTACCAATCCAGCGACGTAGTCCGCCTGGGCCAACTCATGGTCCGCGGCGACCTCATCGGCCTCTCCCTCCTGATCGTCGGCACCGCCAACCCCGACCACACCGACGCCCCCATCTCCCTGCTCACCCAATCCTGCCGCCACCTCCCCACCCTCCCCGGCACCCCCCTCTTCGACCCCTGGACCGGCAACCCCTGGGAACTGGACCTCGACATGCTCCCCGCCGAACCCGAACTCCAATCCCGCTATCTGCGGATGTAGGGCAAGTAGCGCCGGTGTGCGCGAAAGTGCCTGTGCGTCATCGTGTTTCGTCAGATCTCGATGACGCACAGTCTGCGCGCGCCGTAGTAGTCGCTGTCCTGGGGCACCACCGGGATGCCGCGGGCGAGCGTGTTCACCCACGGACACCTCGGGATCGATCGACCGCAGCGCACCGGTGGCAGCGCGGTCGTGTCATCTGTTGATCCGACTGGCAACGAAACACGATGCGGCTATTATCAATTCGGCGTGCTCGATACAACCTCGCTGGAGCAATTGTGTATATCGATACTATCGGATTCCGCACTATGTCCAGAGCAATTTGTAGCGCGGTGATACTGGTCGTGCTACCGATCGCTGCCTGCAACACCAAGAATAGTTCTTCCGGGCCGGTTTCGAGTTCGGGGCCTGCGGTGGTCAATAATTGTACAGTTTACGAACAGAATCCGCCCATTGAGGCTGCGGTGGAGGACTATCGCGTATTCAGCCGTGAGAAGCTCGAGCGCCAAGGCTGGCAGGAGGGTGATGTCGAGAATAAGATCGACTGGGAACTGAGGCTTATCGGGCTCGTCGACAATCCCTCCGCTCCGGAAGCTGGGGCCCCCACGCGAGATGTGCTGCTGGGGATGCCGTCGCACGCTGCCAGAGATTTCAGTACTCGCTACTGTTCCGAACTGATCGATGACTACTTTCGATATCTCTTCTGGTTCGATCCCGCGAAACGGGGGACCATAGACGAAGAGATGCGAGAACTTGTCGGGAGACATCCGATCGGACCTCTGTCGGATGCCCTTCTGGCCTGCGCGGCGTACCGAAAGCGAGGATCGGCACCGCCAAGCTATCCCGTGGCGGTTACGTTGAGTCCGGAGCATGAATCCTGGAATAAAAGGTACGACGAGTTGCTGCAATCAACGGTATGCGCTCAGACATAAAGAACCACTGATGAATGCGGAATGGACTGAACCCTTGATCAGGATTGGCGTTGAACAGGTTATTGCACGATTGGGAACGCCACATTCTGTCGTTTCAGCTGACGGCAGTATTATCGATAAATATGTCGGGGTTGTCCCGGAGCTGCTGATCGATGTTTGGCGTGCGGTAGGTTTCTCCGGGTATGCCGACGGGCTGCTCTGGCTGTGTAACCCGGACGAATGGCAGCCCGTGGTTGATGAGTGGATATCTGACATGGAAATGCCATTCCATGATCAGTGGACACCGTTCACTCGTACAGCATTCGGCGTGCTCACCATGTGGGGCGCAAGAACGGGAAAGAGCCTGACGATCGATACGCAAAATGGACTGATAATTCCAGTCGATCAAACGGAATCGATGATCGATGAACTGGATATCGATCTGCAGGTAATGGTCGCGTTAGATGTGAGGCCGGAGGTTCGGGAATTCTCGGACAAGGATGGCGACGATGACGAGCCGATGTTCCGGCGCGTGCACAAGCGCCTGGGAGATCTCGACGCATCCACGATGTACGGCTGCGTCCCAGCTGTCGGTCTGGGCGGCTCGTTCACTCCCCGAGGAATGCAGATCGTGAACGCCGTCGAGCATGTGCGCTTCCTGAGCACCGTCACCCCACGTCAGGTGATGAACTGGAAGTTCTGACACTGATCGTGAGCTCGCATCGGAGCGGCGGAAGCCGATGTGCGCGAATGGTCTTGCACGCTGGATGGTTTCGTCATAACTTGATGACGCGCAGTCCAGGCATGGCGTCGTAGTCACTGTCCTGGGTCACCACTGGAATTCCGTGGGCGAGTGCGGTCGCCGCGATCCAACTGTCGTTGATCGGCACCTTGCGGCCGGCCTGACGCAGTCGCGAGACGAGAAGGGCCCATGCCTCGGATACCGCCTCATCGACCTCGAGCGGTTGAAAACGTTGGGCGAGTTGGTAGGTCGACAGCCGCCGCGCGGACACCTCGGGATCGGTCGACTGCAGCACGCCGAGTCGCAGCTCGCCGAGAGTGATGGCCGAGACGCCCCAGCTGAAGCCATCGAACTGACGCGGTTCGAA
Source organism: Nocardia lasii (assembly GCF_042658545.1). Lineage (NCBI taxonomy): Bacteria > Bacillati > Actinomycetota > Actinomycetes > Mycobacteriales > Nocardiaceae > Nocardia > Nocardia lasii. Next base: position 34,766 of record NZ_JBHSQN010000005.1, on the reverse strand, counting down.
TCGTGAAGCTTCCAGTCCGATGAAGATCGACGTATCCGCCAGCGCGCGTTCAGGATTCACCACGGCAGGTCGTCCGTCGTCTCGGTCAGCACCTCGCGAAGTTCTTCGCGGAGTCCCGTTGTGTCCGGCCCGAGCCGCACCAACTCGCCGATGACCTCCGTAGCGGGAACCCACTGCCGTCGCCGAGGCAGCGGAATGATCTTCGCGACCGGCCGATTGTCCCGAAGGATCTCGATCTCCTCCCCCGCCTCGACCCGCCGAAGCACCTCAGCGGTGTGATTACGCAGGTCACGAGCAGGAAGTGCCGTCATACGACAATCGTAGCGCGCTGCTACGTGTGTAGCAATGTGCTACCGATCTTCAGTCCCGCCATTTGTGGCTCTTGCCGGGCACCCTGACCTCCAGCGACCCCTACGCGAGCATCCGTTGGTCGATGCGAAATACGCCGCCAACCGGCTTACGCTGCAACAAATTTCAGCTGACGAGGAGTCGAGTCCCGCGCCAACTGATCCGCTGACCAGGGAGAACGGGTTCGCCATTGACGGACAGCACGCGCTGATCGATAATTGACCGGTCGGGCCGCGCTATGGCCAATTTCTATTTACCCCAGCACGTCTCAACGTGTGATGCGGACCGGTCTGCCTTGTTGCGGCCACTCGATCGTGGCGCGGGCGGCTCGACTCCCTGAACGCCCACCGCCCGACCATCGACCTGATGCCGTCGGTGTAGTTGGCCCTGTTCACCCCGCGACCTGTCGATACACCGACGGAGCGGACGCAGCTCACCCGCATCCTGCACCGCGCGCGGGCCCATCGCGCAGTCAACGTCACGTCTTTCAAGCCCCGGCTGACTCAGCCGGGGCTTTTTCGTGCCCGCATCAAGGAGGTTTCCGTGTCGAAACCGGACTCCCGCACCACCGTCTCCAGCAACCGAACTCTCGCACTCCCGCGATGCCGTCCTGACAGGGAGCGGTGATGAGGACTCCACCGGAGGTTCCAGCTTGGGTCGAGCAGGGTATCGCCTGGCGCAACTCACTGCGGCCGGCGGCCGAGAACTTGGACGAAAGTAATTCGGAACCACGCGTATTCAACATCTCCGTATCGTCGCCCGCCGATGCCGCGCGGCAGCTGAATCGGATCTGGAACAACCGAAAGCTACTCGACAACGCACGGCAATCGCCCCCGCTGGCCGACGCGATCGATGCCCCGCTCGACCTCCCGGTCCAGCGAGAGATGGATGGCTACTCGGACCCCGATGCGAAGGAAAAGCTCGCCGAGAAGAGGTCCGATCGCCCCAGGGAAACCGACAACCCGATCCCGACCGCCCCGACCGTGCCTGAGCCGCCCAAGCCGGCTGTAAGCACGCCACCGAGCGCTCCGTCGGTACCGAGCCCGAAGCCGATTCCCATGCAGGAACTCGGAATTCTGCCAGGCGGGACCTACCCGGCCACAAAAGAGAACTTTCCCGAGGTCAACCCGAACTCGGTCATGCCCGTCATCGTCACCGGCGTGCTCGGAAGCGGAGCCACCCTCAACCAGGAAACCAGCTCGACGAACGGGATCAAGGTCACCGAGACCACCGCGAATGTTCCCGGCTTCGCCCCGATCGTGACGACCGAGATCAGTGAGGACACCACGGTCGAGGTCGTCGTCGAGTGCACGGTCCCGGTCCCCCTCCCGGCACCGGGGGTGATACCGCCGTCCATAACAGACCCGAAGACGATATTCCGAACCAACTCGACCTATTCGAGTCAGCAGCTCGACGAGGACCTACGAACATACGAAGCAGGACGAGTCGTATGGGCAGGTCCAGGGAGTCCGCCGGACTACGATGCGGCGCAGGCCCGCCTGGCGGCGGCCATGTACACGCCGGGCGAACAGCTCAACGACCTGCTCTGGACGCAGCACACGCCCCGTAACCAGGCGGAGATCGAACAACGGTTCGCCGCCGTGCAACGGCTCAACCAAGCGGGAATCCCGTGGCTGGACCCGACGATCGCTACGTGGATCGCCGAACGACAAAAGGTCGAGGTCGCCTCGAACCCCTTCAGCAAGGTCGACAACACCGCCCCGTCGATCTACAGCCCCGCTGAACTGCGTCAACAGTTCCTAGAGGCAAGTCGCACGCGACTCACCGCCAACGACGTGAAACAAGGAATCAACGATTTCCTCGTCGCGTCGACAGTTGGACCCGCGATCGTTCTGTGGGACGCCGCCCACGATCGCGGCGATCACAGCGGCGCTGAGATCGCCTGGGCGGCAGCGGAATTGGGTATCAACACAGTGTCGATCCTGCCGGGCATCGGCACTCTCACCGGAGCGGCCGCCAAGGCGGGGTTGCGCAGAGTCGCGCCGAAGCTGTGGGAGGCCATGACCTCGGCCGACAACGCGGTCGATGCCGCCCGCGCCGCCAGAGCCGTACGAGAGCAGGAACTCGCCGACGCCGTCAACAACCGCCGACCGCGCCCTACGACGCGTGGGGAGGTACCGACAGTTACAGGCCATTCACCAGTGACTCAACCGGAAGGCCCGGTTCCCGCAGGACCTACACCTCCGCTGGGTGCATCTGCCGGGGAGAATTCGAATGTAGTCGTAGAGACGCCGATCGCTGGGCTCGAACGCCGCACCCAGACAGCGAGCGACAGTCAACGACTTGCCAGCGATGCGACAGGCCCAACGCGAGTCGAGATCTCACCAATCGCTGAAGTCCGTATGCCCGTTGCAGGGCTACATCGTGGGGGACTTTCCGGAATCGACGAAGATGGGTGGCGATCCGTTTTCCCCGATATGGCAGGGCGGCATCTTGATGATGCAGTGGAACGAGCACGGCTCGAAGTAGTGAATCGTAACGATATCAGTCGAATTCAACAGTCAGTACGCGATGCGGGTATCGATATAGATGCATCAATCTTGAGGGAGATAAAACAATACAATTTCAACAGCCGTGGACTTCAGTTCAGTGCCGAGAATTACAACGCTTGGACTCGACTCGGAAATGGGACTGCTTCAGTTGGTGATGTCCGCTACATCGTGCATGAGGCAGCCGAAATCAGAGCACTTCGAGTCAACGAGCGCGAGACCGGATTCGACTTCATGGGAGGGTCCTGGAGCAGGATGTCACCTGCGCAACAACGAGGGTGGGAAGCGCGGTTCAACGAAGCGTACATGGCAGCGCATTCGGAGGCACTTCGGGAAGAGTACAAATTCTTGACGGACATCATCAGCGATGTAACGAACGGAAACATTCGGATAAAGCCAGAAGTTGCCGCAGCGATCGATAGGCGCCCAGAAGCGCGGAAACATATGCTCGTCGGCGAGGTTGTATTGAAGAACAGTCCGCGTTTCGATGAGTGGAGGATGATGGGAGAGGCGATGGTAACGTTGACTGGATCGGGTGCCGTTCGATTAGGTTTGGCGCGAGGAACTCGAATCAGTCAGGCCGAACTTCTCCAACGTATAAAATACCTTCGAGTGGGAAGTTGGAGATAGAGATGGAGAGTTCTGATATGGACGAAGACAGTGATTTTTTCAATTGGACACAGGTGAAACAGGATGAAGAGTACAGGTACTTCGTCGAGGCGCTCGGAGCACCTGTACCTGAGCTTGCCATAACACTGCGGAGCTTGAAGAAGTCGGTGTACCCCGAAGCTCGATTGATCCCGCACTTGAAGGATCTCTTGAGTAATAGATCCGTTTGTAAGACGCAGATTCCGTACCGCTACGGGGAAGTGCGATGGTTGGCGGCTGGCGCACTGCGGCAGGTATATGATTCTCTGGGGATTCGTGAAGACATCACGCTGGCCGATGTTCCGGTAACGCACACCGGAGACGAGATCGACGATTTGTTGTGGGAATTGGGGCTCCAGGATAGGTGGATGAAATGCGCTCCAGAGGAGTGTTTCGAGCGATTGCGGGATGCGGGTAAACTTCTGACCCGTGACGTCGTGCTCAGGTGGCGTGGTGTCTAGGGGTGATCAGATAGTCAGTGATTCAGCCACTGATGATCACAAATTCCAAATTTGGGATGGATCCGAAGCCTGAGTATAGCGTACCGACACCAGTGATTATCGAGTGAGTGTTCGTTATGAAATTCCGAGCTGTGAAAGGAGGGCTGCACCTTGAAGAATATCGGATTGGAGAGAGTGCTGGCGGACCTGGGGGACCCGTGCATGAGCGTGACAGCCGATCACTGCATAATTGATAAGTACATCGGCGTGGTTCCCGATCTACTGCTGGACGTCTGGCGCACGATCGGATTCTCTGGATACGCAGAGGGTCTCCTCTGGTTGTGTGACCCAGCTGAGTGGCAGCCGGTGGTCGATGACTGGATATCCGGTCTGGATATGCCGTTTCACGACGAGTGGGTGCCGTTCAAACGGACCGCATTCGGCACGATGACGATGTGGGGGAAGGAAACTGGAAAGAGTCTGAAAATCGTCCCGCAAGAAGGGTTCGTGATACCTGTCGATCGGTCTGACAGTATGCACGATGAGCTGGATATCATTGTTCAGATATTGGCTGCATTGGATTCTGATATCGAGATGCTGGATACGCGCGGAGATGATGACAAGCCGATGTTCCGGCGGGTACGCCGACGCTTGGGCGGCCTGGACTCCTCCACGATGTACGGCTGCGTCCCGGCAGTAGGTCTGGGTGGTTCGTTCACCCCCAAAGGAATGCAGATCGTGAACGCCGTCGAGCACGTGCGCTTCCTGAGCACCGTCACCCCACGCCAGGTGATGAACTGGAAGTTTTGACACAAAAAAGAGCCGGTGGGCACGAAAGTTCGTGCGCACCGGCTCTTTTCGGGTGGTGACTAGTCGGCGCCGATGATGAACGCCTCGAGCTGAGTGCGCGCGACGTCGTCGGCGATCTGCTCCGGGGGGGACTTCATCAGGTAGGCCGAGGCCGGGATGACCGGGCCGCCGATGCCGCGGTCCTTGGCGATCTTGGCGGCGCGGACGGCGTCGATGATGATGCCGGCCGAGTTCGGGGAGTCCCACACCTCGAGCTTGTACTCGAGGTTGAGCGGGGCGTCACCGAAGGCGCGGCCCTCGAGGCGCACGTAGGCCCACTTGCGGTCGTCGAGCCACTCCACGTAGTCCGAGGGACCGATGTGGACGTTGCGGTCGTGGACCTTGCCCGCGAGCGAACCGGTGAGGTTCGAGGTCACGGCCTGGGTCTTGGAGACCTTCTTGGACTCGAGGCGCTCACGCTCGAGCATGTTCTTGAAGTCCATGTTGCCGCCGACATTGAGCTGGTAGGTGCGATCGAGCACCACGCCGCGGTCTTCGAACAGCTTGGCCATCACGCGGTGGGTGATGGTCGCGCCGACCTGGGACTTGATGTCGTCGCCGACGATCGGGACACCGGCGTCGGTGAACTTCTTGGCCCAGACCGGGTCCGAGGCGATGAAGACCGGCAGCGCGTTGACGAAGGCGACATCGGCGTCGATCGCGCACTGCGCGTAGAACTTGTCGGCTTCCTCCGAGCCCACGGGCAGGTACGAGACCAGCACGTCGACCTCGGCGTCCTTGAGCGCCTTGACGACGTCCACGGCAGGCGCCTCGGACTGCTCGATGGTCTGGGCGTAGTACTTGCCGATGCCGTCGAGGGTCGGGCCACGCAGGACCGTCACGTCGGTGGGCGGCACATCGGAGATCTTGATGGTGTTGTTCTCGCTGGCGAAGATGGCCTCGGCCAGGTCGAAGCCGACCTTCTTGGCGTCGACATCGAACGCGGCCACGAACTTCACGTCGCGGACGTGGTACGTACCGAACTTGACGTGCATGAGGCCAGGAACGACCTGGTTCTCGTCGGCGTCCTTGTAGTACTGCACGCCCTGCACCAGCGACGATGCGCAGTTGCCCACACCGACGATCGCGACGCGTACTTCGCCGGACCCAACCTTGTTGACATCACTCATGGCCGCTCTTTCCCTCTTTCTGTGGTGCCGCCTTCGTCGATTGCTCCGCCGCAATCAACTCGTTGAGCCAGCGCACTTCGCGCTCGCTTGATTCCAATCCGAGCTGGTGGAGCTGGCGGGTGTAGCGATCCAGCGAGCCGCTGGCCTTCTTGATCGCTTCCCGCAGACCCTCTCGGCGCTCCTCGACCTGACGCCGCCTGCCTTCCAGGATCCGCATTCGCGCCTCGGCGGGAGTGCGGCTGAAGAAGGCGAGGTGAACGCCGAAGCCGTCATCGGTGTAGTTCTGCGGACCGGTGTCGGCGAGGAGTTCGTTGAACCGTTCCCGGCCGACCGGCGTGAGCCGATAGACGCGGCGCGCACGGCGCGCGATCGCGCCCTCCGGAAGCTCCTCGGCGATCAACCCGTCGGTCTGCATCCTGCGCAGCGTCGGGTAGAGCGAACCGTAGGAGAAGGCCCGGAACGCTCCGAGCAGGCCCGTCAACCGCTTGCGCAGCTCGTAACCGTGCATGGGCGCGTCGAGGAGCAGGCCGAGAATCGCCAATTCGAGCACTGCCGACCTCACTCCCTGACTATGTCGGTCTGACAGACCGAACGGACCTAACCGTGGATGCGAGTTCCCACTATATCGGAGCGATATAAACGGGCATAGGTCAATGACCCATATCACTGATGCGTCGACGTTATGAGACCAGGTCAGCGCGTGTTCGGGTGCACGGCGATCGGTTCGCCGGAGGGGGCGATGGTGAAGTGGCCGGACTGTTCGGCCTCGTTCTTGACGTGGACGGTGATCTCGGGGAGGGCTTCTTTGGGGCTGGAGGGGAAGCGGATGGCGATGTGGGAGATCCGGCCGTCGGGGACGTGCACGGTGTCGGCGGCGCCGGCCATGATGCGGGCATAGCGGGCGATGTCGACGGTGTTCAGGTCGAACGACGGGGTGCTCGGCGGTCGACTGTCGGGGCTGCCCCAGGTGCTGAAGTCGCCGCGACGGTAGTCCCAGCGGTCCTGCTTGCCCGGCTTGCCCGAATCGCGTTCCACCAGGACGTATCCGGGATAGAAGACGGCCTCGTCGGCCACGGTGGACCCGAATTCGGCCTGGTAGGCGGCCAGGAAGTAGGCGAAACCCTTGCCGGTGGTGAGGTCGGGGATGTCGGGTTCGGCGGCGCCGGCGCTGCGCCCGATCAGTCCGGCCAGCGATCCGAGTACGGCCGCGCCCGCCACGATGCCGACCGGGATCCACCAGCGGCGGGGGGCGCGCGGAATGCCTCGGGCGACCGGGGTGCTCGCCTGGTCGGCCGGGATCTGGAGGTCGTCGACGAGCCGGTCGATGGCGCCGAAGGTCTCGGCGCGCATGGCCTTGGCGGTGCGGGACTCGTGTTCGGCGGCGGTGAGTTGGCCGTCGGCGAGGGCGGCGTCGAGCAGGGCGCAGGCGTCGGCGCGGTCGGCGTCGCGGGCGCGCAGGTTCTTGGCGGGAGGCTTCATCGGCTCATCAGTCTTTGTTCGGGTAGGTCGACACGATCTCGCCGCCGGGAGTGAGGACGAGGTGGCCCGATTGGTCGGCCTCGTTGCGGACGTAGACGGTGATCTGCGGTTGCTTGGTCCGGCTGTCCATCGCGAGTCGGAGGTGGCTGACCGCGCCGCCGGGTACGGCCAGTGTCGTCGGCGCCGCGGCCAGTACCGCGCCGAGGGCATCGGTGTTCACCTGGTCGAGGTCGAGGGAGATCTGGTCGCGACCCCGCGACATGCTGCTGGTCGAGGAGCGCGAGAAGCCGCCGCGGTAGGTGTAGTCGACGGTGCGGTTGGGGTTGTCGGGGGCGATCCGCTTCACCGAGGCGTGGGTGTCGTGCAGGACCAGTTCGTCGACGAGGACGTCACCGAACTTGACGTGGTAGTCCTCGCGGATCCGCAGGAATCCGGGGACGGTCGCGGGCGACGGAGTGTCGATCACCAGCGGTGGGGCCGCGTCGAAGTCGATCGCCGCCACCGTCACGGGCAGCGGCGGCGGGGTATCGGGGCGCACCGTCCAGACGAACCCGCCGATCGCGGCGAGCACCGCCACGACGACGATCGCCGGCCGGGCCAGGTCGCGCGAGTGGGGTTTGACGGGCGCGACGGGCCGCTGTTGCAGATCCGCCACCAGCGTCGCCAGATCGCCCAGAGTCCTTGCCTCCGTGGCCAATTCGCTGAGCGCGCGATGTTCGTCGGCGTCGAGCTGGCCGTCGGCGCGCGCGGTGTCGAGCGCCGTGCGGGTCGCCTCGCGGTCCTGCTCGCGAGCCCTGGTGCGGGGCGGGTACTCGGCGAAGTGCCGACGCCGGGTGTGGGTGACCGCCGGACCGCCGAACACCGCGGGCGATTGCAGGTCCGCGGTGAGGCCGCTCAGCTCGCCGAGGGTCCGCGCCGACGTGGCCCTTGCCACCCGGTCGTGATACTCCTGCGCCCCCAGCTGCCCCTCGGCATAGGCCGCGTCAAGCACGGTCGACACCTGTGCGCGATCGATATCACGCGCTCTCGTCACGGAATCGGCGGCTCGCGGAGCCCGCCCGGAATCAGCCATCGCCTGCGCTTGCCTCACCTGCACGAATACCCGGGCCGACCCCGGTATCGGGAGTTTACGACGAGACCGCGGATCCAGTGATGCCACCGGCAGCCGAAATCAAACCCCGCTACTCTGGTGATCGTGCGAATTCAGCGGCAGGTGGTGGACTATGCGCTCCGGCGCCGGTCCCTGCTGGCCGATGTCTACGCCGGGCGGGTCGGCGTCGCCGAGGTGTGCGACGCGAATCCCTACCTGCTCCGAGCCGCGAAGTTCCACGGCCGGGGCAGTGAGGCGACCTGCCCGATCTGTCGGAAAGAGCAGCTGACGTTGGTTTCGTGGGTGTTCGGCGACGGGCTCGGCCAAGCGGCCGGTTCGGCGCGCACACCCGAGGAACTGATCAGGATGGCAGAGGCGAACGAGGAATTCTCGGTGCATGTCGTCGAGGTCTGTCGGTCGTGCAGCTGGAACCATCTGGTGCAGTCGTACGTGCTCGGCACGGCCCCCGCCCCGGCTCGGCGACGCACCAGTTCGCGAGCTCGGCGCTCGGTGGCCGAGTGAGCGGTCGCTGAGTGCCCAGCTGCCGAACTACGCGCGGGGAGTTCACCGCGTGATGCGCTGCTGTTCGAGGTGCAACCTATCCGCGCCGGTCCACCGGCGCGGATGTCGTGTGTACGTCGAACCTTACGAGTTATGGAGATCTGGTCAGTGAGTTCGCCCTACGAGCCCTCCCCCCACGGCGATGATCCGCGCGGCGGTCGTCCGTCTCGGGGTGCGCAACCGGGTCTCCCCCCGCAGTCTCCCGGTGGTCAGCCCCCGCGTCGGCCGATGCCGCCCGCCGGTCCGCGTCCGCAGGGCGGGCCCGCGCAGGGCGGACGTCCGCAGGGACCGCCGCCCGGTCGTCAGCCGGGTCCGCCGCAGGGTCGCCAGCCCGGCCCGCCGCCGGGTGGGGTGCCGCCGCGTCGACCCGGTCCGCCGCCGCAGCGTCCCGGACCGCAGGGTGGGCCGAATCAGGGCAGGCCGGCGCAGGGTCGCCCCGCCGCGCCCAATCGGCCCCTTCCGCCGCCCGCCAACGCCACGCAGAAACTGCCGCGTCCCGGTGTTCCCGAGGATCCGACCCTGCGCGCGGGTCAGCCCGCGCGCACCGTTCGCGACGGGAACGACGACGTAGCTCGTACCGCGCGTGCGGGTGGGGTCGCGGCCGCCCAGCGGGCAGGCGCCGGTCGCCGTCCCGGTGGGCCCACCTCCGGTGAGCGTCGCGCCACCACGGGCCCGTCCACCGGTGAGCGTCGCGCCGCCGGTGGTGGCACCCCGCCGCCGACCGGTCCGCGCAACCGTCGCGATGGCGGCGACGGCGGCGACGGTGGTGACACCCCGGCGAAGAAGAAGTCACCGTGGCGGCTGGTGCGCCGCACGGTCTACGTGCTGATGGCGTTGGCGATCGTCGTGCCGAGCGCGGTGTTCCTCGTCGCCTACACCGCGGTGTCGGTGCCCAAGCCAGGCGATCTGAAGAACGACCAGGTCGCGCTGATCTTCGCCAGTGACGGCACCACCGAGATCAGCAAAGTCGTTCCGCCACAGGGCAACCGCACCGAGGTCTCGATCGACCAGATCCCGCCGCACGTGCGCAACGCGGTGATCGCCGCCGAGGACCGTGACTTCTACACCAACCCCGGCTTCTCGGTCTCGGGCTTCGCGCGCGCCGCCCGCGACAACATCCTCGGCAAGGAAAGCGCCGGTGGTGGTTCCACGATCACCCAGCAGTACGTGAAGAACGCGCTGGTCGGTGACGAACGGTCGATGACGCGCAAGATGCACGAGCTGGTCATCTCGGCCAAGATGGCGCGCCAGTGGAGCAAGGAAGACATCCTCGCCGCCTACCTCAACACCATCTACTTCGGTCGTGGCGCGTACGGCATCGACGCCGCCGCCAAGGCCTACTTCGGCAAGCCGGTGCAGGAACTGACCGTCTCCGAGGGCGCGGTGCTGGCCGCGACCATCCAGCTGCCCTCGATGCTCGACCCCGAGAAGAACCCCGAGGGCGCCAAGACGCGCTGGAACTACGTGCTCGACGGCATGGTCGCCGAGAACAACCTGCCCGCCGCCGAACGCCAGGCGATGCAGTACCCGCAGGTCGTGACGCTGGCCTCGCTCGGCGACAAGAACAACGACGGCGGCCCGTCGGGCCTGATCAAGAACAAGGTGCTCTCCGAACTGTCCGAAGCGGGCATCAGCGAGCAGCAGCTCAACACCGCCGGCCTCCAGATCACCACCACGATCGACCCGAAGATGCAGGACGCCGCGGTCAAGGCCGCCCAGGGCAAGCTCGAGGGCGAGCCGGAGAACCTGCGCACCGCCGTGGTCTCGATCGACCCGCGCAGCGGTGCCGTGCGCGCCTACTACGGCGGCGCCGACGGCCAGGGCTTCGACTTCGCCAACGCCGGTCTGCCCACCGGCTCCTCGTTCAAGGTGATCGGCCTGGCCGCCAACCTCGAACAGGGCATTCCGCTCTCGCAGCTCTACGACAGCGGACCGATCACCGTCAACGGCATCACGATCGGCAACGTCGAGGGTGAGAGCTGCGGCAAGTGCACCATCGCCGAGGCGCTCAAGCGCTCGCTCAACACCAGCTTCTACCGGATGCAGCTCGACATGCAGGGCGGCCCGCAGAAGGTCGCCGACATGGGCCACAAGCTCGGCATCGCCAAGGAACTGCCCGGTGTCGGCCCGACCCTGACCGAGCCCGGCGGCGTCGGCCCCAACAACGGCGTCATCCTCGGCCAGTACCAGTCGCGCCCGCTCGACATGGCCTCGGCATACGCCACGCTGGCGGCCTCGGGCGTCTACCACGCGCCGCACTTCATCCAGAAGGTCGTGACCGCCGACGGTCAGGTGCTGCTCGATCGCGGCGAGCCCGCCGGTGAGCAGCGCGTCAGCGCGGCGGTGGCCGACAACGTCACCGCGGCGATGAAGCCGATCGCGGCCTACTCCAACGGGCACAACCTGGCCGGTGGCCGGGAGTCGGCGTCCAAGACCGGTACCCACCAGCTCGGCGACACCGGCATGAACCGCGACGCCTGGATGGTCGGCTACACCCCGTCGCTGTCCACCGCGGTCTGGGTGGGCACCGAGCAGGGCGACCCGCTCAAGAACTACCGCGGCGGCAGCGTCTACGGTTCCGGACTGCCCTCCGACATCTGGAAGGCGACGATGGACGGCGCGCTGTCGGGCACGTCGAACGAGTCGTTCCCCAAGCCCGCCCCGATCAAGGGCCAGGCCGGTGTGCCGGACTGGTCGGCGCCCTACACCCCGCCGTCCACCACCGCGCCGGTGATCGCGCCGCCGGTGATCGTGCCCTCGCAGGTCGAGATCCTGCCCGGGATCCGGATTCCGGTGCCCGGGGTGCAGCAGCCCGCGGTGCCGCAGTCGCAGCCGTCCTCGGATCCCGATCCGGGCCCGCTGCCCGGTCAGCCGACGGCGACGCCGGAGGACTCACCGGCCTCGACGCGGCCGGGCAACAACGGCGGCGGTAACGGGAACGGCAATGGCAACGGGAACGAGGACGAGAGCAGCGGCGCGGGAGCCACACCGACCCGATCCCGGTAGCCACCGGTAGCCTCGGATGTCGTGACCGATCAGCGACTAGCGGACCAGACGGCGTCGAGCATTACCCGCCCGGACCGTGCGGTGGGCTATGTCGCGCCCGCCCCGCTGGCGCCCGACCTGCGTTCGATGGACGAGCGCGACCTGCCAAGTCGCAACGATTCGCTGACCGAACAGCTGTCCACCGTGATCGGCGGCCCGGTCGGCGAGCACGCGCTGATCGGGCGCGCGCGGTTCTGGACGCCGCTGCGGGTGCTGTTCGCGTTCACGGTGATCTTCCTGGCACTGGGCTGGTCGACCAAGGCGGCCTGCATCCAGCAGACCGGGGACGGCTCGGGCGGGCTGATGCTCGACTGGAACAACGGCCGCCAGTACGTGGCCATGTGCTACTCGGACACGGTGCCGCTCTACGGCGCCGAACGGCTCAACGAGGGCGCGTTCCCGTACAAGAAGTTCTGGATCGAGTCCACGCCCGACGGCGGCACCGAGACCAGGTACATGGAGTATCCGGTGCTGTCGGGGCTCTACCAGTACGTGGCGATGCAGATCGGCACCGTGTGGGACCACCTGCCGCTGCCGGGGGCGATGTCGGTGGTGGTGTACTTCAACGTCGTCGCGCTCGGGCTGTGTGTGGCGTGGTTGATCACGGTGTGGGCGTCGTCGCGACTAGCCGGGCGGCGGGTGTGGGACGCGGCGTTGATCGCGTTGTCGCCGCTGGTGTTCGTGCACATCTTCACCAATTTCGACGCTCTCGCAACGGCTTTCGCGGCCACCGGGTTGTTGGCGTGGGCGCGGCGCAAGCCCGTGTTGGCCGGCATCCTGTTGGGACTGGGCGGGGCGGCGAAGTTGTATCCGCTGCTGCTGCTCGGGCCGATCGTGGTGCTGTGCTTACGGATCGATCCGATGCGTCGCGAACCCGCGGCGCGGGCCGGGCTGCGGTTGCGTGAGGTCGACAGCCTCGACTCGATGCGCACCTGGCTCAATGAACTGCCTGCCAAGACACACGTTTTCGCCCAGCGGCCACTCGGCTCGGCGACCCTGGCGGTCGTCGCCGCGATCGGTACCTGGGGTGCGGTGAACCTGCCGATCGCGGCGCTCTACCCCGACGGCTGGCGAGAGTTCTTCCGGCTCAACACCACTCGCCACGCCGACCCCGACTCGATCTACAACGTGATCACCTCGTTCACCGGCTGGGCCGGCTTCGACGGGCCACTCGGCCACGGCGAACCCCCCGCCATTCTGAACATGGTCTCGCTGCTGGCCTTCCTCGCCGCCTGCCTCGGCATCGCCTACCTGGCCCTGACCGCCCCGCGCCGCCCCCGCCTCACCCAACTGTGCTTCCTGGTCGTGGCGGCCTTCCTGCTCACGAACAAGGTGTGGAGCCCCCAGTACTCGCTGTGGCTGGTTCCCCTGGCCGTGCTCGCCCTGCCGCACCGCCGAATCCTGTTGGCCTGGATGACGATCGACGCGCTGGTCTGGGTGCCCCGGATGTTCTACTACCTCGGCGAGGACAACAAGGGCCTGCCCGAACAGTGGTTCACCGGCACCGTCATCCTGCGCGACCTGGCCGTGCTGGGCCTGTGCGCTCTGATCGTCTACGAGATCCTGCGCCCCGCCGCCGACATCGTGCGCCGCGATTTCGTCGACGACCCGGCGGGCGGCATCCTCGACCGCGCCCCCGACCCACTCCTACCCTGGCTCCCGCAGTTCCTGCGGCCGAGGGAGAGCGCGCGACCGGTCTCGATGCTGAACTGACCCGCTGGACCGCACCCAAAGAAGAGCCGGTGCGCACGAACTCTCGCGCCCACCGGCTCTTTTTGCGTCAATCCAACGACACATACACCTCGACCGAAGTCGGCCCCGTGTACCGCTCCAACTCCGCGGTGTGCGAGCGCGTGATCGTCCCCGCGTTCTCCGCCTTGATCACCTGCGCCCACGCCGTGCGCAGCAGATCGTAGGGCTTGTCCGAGACCACGAACTTGGCGTAGCGGCCCGCGGGGATGCGGGTGAGCACGTCGCCCTCGTCGATCTCCTCCAGCCCGGTGACCTCGTAGCCGAGTACGGCCACCGCGTGATCGTTCTGGCCGATGTAGGCCGCCGAGCGGGGCTCGGTCTTCTCTCGCGAGAGGTAGCGGTCCCAGGTGAAGTTCACCAGGTCGAGATCGCGTGCGGTCACCTCACGCCCGGCCAGCGGCACGGTGAGGCCCGCGATCAGGCCGTCGTCGAGGGTCACGATTTCGAAATCCACTGCCATCAGTTGTTCTCCTCCTCGGTCAGCGACACGAAGATCTCGACGGTGCGCTCGTCGGGGTACTGCTCGCAGTCCCCGGTGTAGGCCCGCACGAACTCCCCCGCGGCCTCGGCGTCCCATACCTGGCGCCACAGCCCGACGATCGTGTCGCCGAGGTCGTCGCCGCTGGCCACGAAACGCGCGTAGCGCCCCGCCGGAATCCGGCCGAGCACATCGCCCACCTGGAGGTCGGCGAGGGTTTTGCACTCGTAGCCGACGATGTGGGTGAGGTAGGAGTTGATCTCCGGCGCGAAATCCACATAACCCGTCGCGACCGGCCCCGGTAACGTCCGTTTCCGCAGGTGTGCCCACGCCTCCACCACCTTGGCGCGGCGTGGCCCCTCGACGGCGAGTGCCGGACTGCGGAGCACCGTGCCCGCGATCAGCGTCTCGGGACGGTCAACGACATTGAAATCCACCTGCGTAGCCCCTATGTCTAGTGTCGTCGCATGTCGGTACCGACCGCACATCCTCCCGTATCGGTCCGACAGGTTCCGCGCCGGGATCTGCTGGACCCCCGGCGCGGTGGTTCGCGCTCTGGGCACCGATGTTGCCATGCCGGTCCGACAGTCGGGTCACGGTGCGCCAACTCGTGATCTATCGGGGGCCCTCACCACCGAGTCCGGGGAACAACTCGCCCGGTGTGGCCGGTGTCGGCGCGGGCGGGATGATGATCAACGGCGGCGGCGGAGTGCGGGGGGTGTTGGTCGGCGGGCCGAAGATGTCGAAGGGGGTCGGCGTCGGACGCGGCGGCGGGGGACTGGGCAGCGGCCGCGCCACGAACTCCTCGACCGGGGTGCCCGCCAGCGCGCGGTCCATCGTCTGCTTCCAGATGTCGGCGGGCAGCCCGGACCCCCAGATCGCCCCGCCGCGCCCGTTGCGCAGCGGCTGGGGGTTCTCGGTGCCCACCCACACCGCGGTCGACAGCGAGGGCGTGAACCCGACCATCCACGCGTCCTTGTTGTTCTTGGTCTCGCCGAGCTGGGTGGTGCCGGTCTTGGCCGCCGAGGGGCGACCGTCGGCCAGGCCGTGCCCGTTGGCGTAGTCGGCGATCGGCAGCATGGCCGAGACGGTGGCGTCGGCGATGGCGGCGGGCAGTCGGCGGTCGGCGTCGGGCAGCGGGCGGCCCGCGGGGGTCTCCTGGCTGCGGTCGAGCAGTACGCGACCGTCGGCGGTGCTGACCTTCTGCACGAAATACGGCGCGTGATAGACCCCGGAGGCGGCCAGGGTGGCGTAGGCGGAGGCCATGTCGATGGGCCGCACCTGGTAGAGCCCGAGCACGATGCCATTGAGCGGGAACCCGTCGGACTCGGTCAGGCTCATGCCCTGCACGCCCGGAATGTATTCGGGGATGCCGGCCAGGTGCGCGGCCTCGGCGATGGCGCGCGGGCCGTCGCCCATGGTCATGGTCAGGCGGTAGAAGCTGGTGTTGAGCGAGCGTTTGAGCGCCTCAGCGAGCGAGCAGTTCCCGCACGACTCGCCTTCGACATTGGTGATGGTGGTGCCCCGGTCGGTGATCGGCGAGCTGTCCATCGCCCTGGTCACCGGGATGCCCTGCTGTTGGGCCGCGACGAGCGCGAAAACCTTGAAGGCCGAACCGGTTTGGAGGGGCGCCTGGGCGAAGTCGTAGCCGGTGCCGTCCTCGCCGCCGTAGTAGGCGCGCACCGCGCCGTTGCGCGGGTCGATCGAGACGACCGCCGAGCGCAATTCCGGTGGCTGCCAGGACAATCGCTCACGCACCGAGTCGACCGCGCCCGCCTGTGCCGCGGCATCGATGGTCGTCACGATTTGCAGCGCACCGGTATTGATGTCGGTGTCGTCGAGCCCGGAGGCCCGTAACTCCCGCAGCACCTGCGCGCGGATGTGTCCTTCGGGGCCGAGTCGGACCACCTCCTGCTCCACGTCGCCGAGCGGGATGATCGGCGGGAACACCGTCGCGTCGCGGTCGCCGGGAGCGAGCACGTTCATCTCGACCATGCCGTTGAGCACGTACTGCCAGCGTGCGCGCAGCTGGTCGAGGTGGTTCTCCGGGTCGAGGACCGAGGGCGAGCGGATCACCGCGGCCAGCACCGCGCCCTCGGCCAGGCTCAGTTCCGGGACCGGCTTGTCGAAGTACGCCTTCGCCGCGGCCGCGATGCCGTAGGCCCCGCGCCCGAAGTAGATGGTGTTGAGGTAGGCGGCCAGGATCTCGTCCTTGCTCCACTGCCGCGACATCTTCGCCGCGATGATCAACTCCCGCATCTTGCGGGTGACCGTGCGCTCGGAGCTGAGGAAGGCGTTCTTCACGTACTGCTGGGTGATGGTCGAGCCGCCGCCCGCGTTGTCCTGGCCGGTGACGTTGTCGCGCGCCGCGCGCAGGAAGCCGCTCGTGGAGTAACCGGCATTGGTGTAGAAGGTGCGGTCCTCGGCCGCCAGCACGGCATCACGCACCGGGAACGGCACGTCCGAGAGCGGGATGGGGATCCGATTGCCCTGGGGCGGAATGAATCTCGTCAGCACGGTGGTGCCGTCGGAGGCCAGGACGGTGGCGGGCTGTTCGACCGCGACCTCGGCCGGTTCGGGGATCTCCGCGCTCCAGTACACCGCCACGAACAGCAGCGCGGGCACACACACGAAGATCACGAACAGCGCGAGGATCAGCCGTCGGATGCGCTGCCACCGGGTGCGCGGGGGGCGACGGGGGCGCTCGTCGTCGGCGAAGCCGAAACGCTCGGCCTGGGCTCGCCGCGCCGCGCCCTTCTCGGCACGGCGTTCGCGTTCGCTCGCCGGGGGTACGTAGCGGGTGTCGTCGGTGGCCGCCAGTTTCGCGGCCTGGGCTCGTCGCGCCGCGCCCTTGGGCGGGTTCGCACCGCGCGCGAGCGGGTCACGAAACCCGGCTATCGAGCGATACGGCGGGTCCTCGTCCGAACGTCCGCGCCCGCGCTGGGAGGCCACGCCGTCTCCTTTCGCCAGCGAGCGAGAAAGAACCGCCTGCACCGATCGGGAATATCGGTGCAGGCGACTCTACCCGCGCGTAGCGGCAGAACCCGGCAGGTCAGCTCTTGACGCCACCGGCGGTCAGACCGGAGATGATGCGACGCTGGAACAGCAACACCATGATCACCAGCGGCACGGTGACGATCACGCCCGCGGCCATGATCGCCGCGTACGGCTGCACCAGCGGGTCGTTGCCCGAGAAGCTCGCGATGGCCACGGTGACCGGCTTGGTCTTCTCGCCCGAGAGCAACCGGGCCAGCAGGTACTCGTTGATCGAGGCGATGAACGCCAGGATCGCGGTCGTGAACACCGCGGGCGCGGCCAGCGGCAACATGATCAACCGGAACGCCTGGAACTTGCTCGCACCGTCGATGCGCGCGGCTTCTTCGAGCTCCCACGGCAATTCGGCGAAGAACGAGGCCAGGATGTAGACCGTCATCGGCAGCACGAAGGAGATGTTCGGGATGATCATCGCCTGGTACTGGCCGATCCAGCCGATATCGGTGAACAGCTGGAACAGCGGCGTCACCAGCACCACGGCCGGGAACATCGACGCTGACAGGATCAGCCCCGAGATCAGGTACTTGCCCGCGAAGGTCATCCGGGCCAGCGCGTAGGCGGCCAGCACGCCCAGCGCCAGCGCGACGGCGGTGGTCGCCGAGCCGATGATCACGCTGTTGAGCAGTGCCCGACCGAAGTCGTTGCCGCGGCTGGTGTCGAAGGCGTTGCGGAAGTTCTCCAGCGTCACGTGGGTGGGCCACGGCGTGGAGTCGAAGGTGTGGGACGGGTCGCGGAAGGCGACCACGGTCATCCAGTAGAACGGGCCGAGGCCCCACACCAGCACGATCGCCACACCGAGGTAGAGCCGCACCGTGCCCAACCGCTTGCGCCACGACACCGGCTGCTCGGGCAGCGGCTTGGCTTGGGCGGCAGGCTCTTTCGTCGTCGAGATGCTCATCAGTGCGCCTTCCGCTGTTCTTCCTGCGTGCGAACAGCGTTGGCGCCCAGCACCTTCACCAGCACGAACGCGATACCGAAGACGAGCGCGAAGGTGATCACCGACAGCGCCGCGGCACTGTTGGGACCCTGGCGCACCTGGTCGACCACCAGGATCGACAGGGTGTTCGTCGACGGGTTACCCAGCGTCATGATCGCGGGCAGGTCGTACATGCGCAGCGCGTCCATGGTGCGGAACAGCACCGCAACCAGCAGCGCCGGCTTGAGCAGCGGCAGCGTGATGTGCACGAACCGCTGCCAGGCCGAGGCGCCGTCGACCTTGGCCGCCTCGTACACATCGGCCGGAATCACTTGCAGCCCAGCGAGAATGAGCAACGCCATGAACGGCGTCGTCTTCCACACGTCGGCCGCGATCACCGCGAACCGTGAGGCCCACACGTCGGTGGTCCACAGGATGTTCGTGCCGAGCACCCGGTTCACCACGCCGTCGTACTGGAACATGAACTCC
Source organism: Nocardia lasii (assembly GCF_042658545.1). NCBI lineage: Bacteria > Bacillati > Actinomycetota > Actinomycetes > Mycobacteriales > Nocardiaceae > Nocardia > Nocardia lasii. Next base: position 15,977 of record NZ_JBHSQN010000005.1, on the reverse strand, counting down.
CACAGCCGCGCGGTGACCGCGGTCGGAATCGCCCACGGAATCAGCACGGCGGCGCGCAACAGCGCCCGACCGCGGAAGGTCTTGCCCATCACCATGGCCATGCCCAGACCCAGCAGGGCCTCGAGCGACACGGTCGCCACGGTGAAGAACAGCGTGATCCCGACCGCCGACCAGAACTGCGAGCCGAGCGTGCCGGTCGGGCACGACACCGTGCCGTTCAGCGTGGCGCACTGCTGGAACAGCCAGTGCGTGTAGTTGCTGAATCCGGCGCCGCCGCCTTCGACGAACATCCCGGTGGCGGGGTCGATGCCGGCGTCCTTGGAGAAGGACATCCAGATCGCCTCGTACACCGGGTATCCGATGACCACGGCCAGGGCGACGAGCACGGGTGTGACGAACAGCCACGCCTTGCCGGATTGTCGCAATTGCAGCGCTAGCCCGCGCTGTTTGGCTCCCGAAGGATCCGACACCGTTCCAACTCTCCTACGGTCTGGTCGGGTCCGCTGCGCGTACCGCTACGAACCGGCGGTCTCGATGCCCTTTTGCATACCGGCGACCGCGTCGTCGACGGACTTCGTGCCGTTGAGGGCAGCATAGGCGTTGTCCAGGATGGCCTTCGACACCGAAGGGTAGAACGGCGTGACCGGACGCGGCACCGCGCTGGCGATGGATTCCTTGAGCGCGGGCAGGTACGGCATCTTGGCGATCAGGGCCGGGTCGTCGTAGAGCGAGGCGCGCACCGAGGGCAGCGCGCCGGCGGCGACGATCTGCTGGGCCTCTTCGCTGATCAGGTAGCGCACGAAGTCCGCGGCGGTGGCCTTGTTCTTGGAGTACGCGCTGATCGCGGCGTTGTAGCCGCCCAGGGTCGAGGCGCCGACGCCGGTGTTGCCCGGCAGCGGGGCGACGCCGAACTTGTCCTTCACCGCGGAGCCGTCGGCGTTGGCCTGGCCGTACAGGTAGGGCCAGTTGCGCAGGAACAGCAGCTTGCCGGACTCGAACGCGGCCGCGCTCTCACCTTCCTTGTAGGTGATGGCTTCCTTGGGGATGTCACCGTTCTTGTAGGCGTCGACGAGGACCTTCAGGCCCGCCTTCGACTCCGGGCTGTTCACGGTGGGGGTCTTGCCGTCGGCGCCGACGAAGCTGCCGCCGAAGGCGTTGATGACCTCGGAGGTGTTCACGGTCAGGCCCTCGTAGGGGGCGAGCTGACCGGCGTAGCAGCCGATGTTGTTGTCGCGCGCCACCTGGCACTGGCCGAGCATCTCGTTCCAGGTCTTCGGCGGGTTGGGCACGAGGTCCTTGCGGTAGTACAGCAGGCCACCGTTGGTGTTGCGCGGGGCGGCGTAGAGGGTGCCGTTGTAGGTGGCGCTGGCCACGGTCGGCGCGAGCAGCGGCGCGGTGTCGATCGCGAAGCTGTCCTTGAGCGGCTGGATCCAGCCCTTGGCGGCGAACTCGGCGGTCCACGGCACGTCGAGGGCGACCACGTCGTAGCCGTCCTGCTTGGCCTTGAAGTGCTCGGCGAGGTCGGTGCGCTGCTGATCGGCGTCGGCCGACTGCTCCTTGAACGTCACCTGCTCGTTCGGGTGCGCGGCGTTCCACCGGTCGATGAGCTGCTTGACCACACCGGTCTCGGTGGTGTCCTTACCTTCGACATAGGTGATGGGGCCACGGCCGGTGAGGTTCTGATCGAGCGCATTGCCCCCGTCGTCACTCGAGCAACCACTGGCGAACGTCGCGGTGAGCAACGCGATCGAGGCAGCAGCCATCGTCGCTCTGGGGGCAAACTTCAAGGTCATCGCAGACACTCCAGGGTCAAGACGTGAGCAGCAGCACACCGGTCCGGTGCAACAGGCAACATACAGGGTGCGAGCTCTTCGCGTCCGACCGTCCTACGCATTGGGTTACTTCCGGGTCAGTTGGAGTGTTTCGGAACGATATTGCGGGTTCGGGAGGTGCGGGGCCGGGTTTTGTGTCGGGGGCGTGTTCTATGGTCGGGCGGTGACCAGTCCTACGTCGTCGGCGCCTGATCGAATGCTCACGCGCATCGGTGGGTTGCTGCGGAAGGCGGAGTCGACCGATAACGAGCACGAGGCTGAGGCGTTTTTGGCGGCGGCGCAGCGGTTGGCTACCAAGTCCTCGATCGATCTGGCGGTGGCGCGGTCGCATGTGGCGTCGCGGGAGCGCAGGTCGGTGCCGGTGCAGCGGATCATCGCGATCGGGGAGCCGGGGCGCAAGGGGCTGCGGACCTATGTTCAGCTCTTCGTCGCGATCGCGGCCGCCAATGATGTTCGCTGCGATGTCGCCCGGACCTCCACCCAGGTCTACGCGTACGGGTTCGCGGCCGATATCGACGCCTGCGAGGCGCTCTACACCAGCTTGCTCATCCAGATGGTGCGCGCCTCGGACCACTACATCAAGTCCGGGGCGTACCGGGAGGCCACGGTCGTCAAGATCGTCACCGAGAAGCGGCTCGGCCGGGCTGTTCGGCGAAAAGTGGAGGTTCCGGTGGCGGGGGTGACCGCCAGGTTGAACTTCCAGATGGCCTTCGCTGCCCGGGTCGGCGCGCGGCTGGCCGAGGTGAAAGCCGAAGTGGTGGCCGAGGAATCCTCGCTCGAATCCGTCGGCACCGCGCTGGCTCTGCGCGATAAGGAGGTCGCGCTCACCGATTTCTACCGCGCCACCTCCGAGGCCCGAGGCACCTGGCGCGGCCCGCAAACCTCCACCACCCCGTCCGCCGCTGCCCGCCGAGCCGGTGACCGCGCGGGTCGAACCGCCCGCCTCGGCACCTCCCCGGAACTGCCCGCCGCCCGGCGCACACTCACCGGGGGATGAGCGCGATGGCGGTGTCGTCGCGCCGACCGATCCCGGACGCGACCGATGTCTGAGACCGGATCGGGCAGGCGGCGCGACAATCAACGCGCGAAGGTCTACGACGGCGAGCAACTACTGCGCGGAATATTCGACCGCGCCGACGAATTCGGCCACCGCACCATCGAGGTCTACGGCTCCCAACTCACCCTCCCCGTGGAACGCCGCTTCGCCTCCGTCGAATCCGTCCAGTCCTACGTCGACAAGGTCCTGGCCCTGAACTGGGTTCGCGCCCACTGGAACCGAGCGTCCCTCCCCGTCCGAGTCCGCTCCCGCGCCGGCACCACCGCCGCCCACTACGAACCCGAGAACGCCGTCCTGGCCGTCCCCCTCCACACCACCTGGGCCCTCCGCGAACTCGTCATCCTCCACGAACTCACCCACCACCTGGCCCCCGACCAGACAGAAGCTCCCCACGGCCCCGAATTCTGCACCCGCTACGCCGAATTGGTCGACGGCACAATCGGCCCGGAAGCCGGCCTCCTGACCCGCTCCACCTTCACCGGCTGCGGCGTCCGCTTCGGCTGACGCCGCACGGCCTCACTCCTGTTCGAGTAGGGCGCTGACCCGTTCGAACCGTCGCAACCACCAGTCGACGCGGGCGGGGTCGGGGTGGCGGTATTTGTCGAGGAGGGTGGGGTCGGGGGTGGGTGGGGTGGTGGGGACCGGCAGCCAGCCGTCGACGGGGCGTAGGGAATTCGTGACGAGGTCGCCGTCGAAGAGGGAGAGGGTGCCCAGGCCGCAGGCGAATTCGAGGTGGGGTAGGGAGCCTGCCAAGGCCAGCTGTGCGGACAGGCCGATGCTGGTTTCCAGTGCTGAGGACACCACGGTCGGCAGACCGGCTGCTTCGGCTACCGCCAGCGACCGCCGTACTCCGCCCAGGGGGGTGCACTTGAGTACTGCCACGTCGGCGGCGCCGGCGACTGCTACTCGCAGTGGATCTTCCGCGCGCCGAATCGATTCGTCGGCGGCGATGGGTACCGAAACGCGCTGCCGCACCTCGGCCAGTTCCTCGATCGTCCGGCAGGGCTGCTCGACATACTGCAAACCCTCAGCGGCACGGTCGATCTCACCGATATGACGAACAGCGGTCTCCACGTCCCATACCGCGTTCGCGTCGACCCGAACTGCTCCCGCGGCCCCGATGGCCTCGCGTACCGCCGCCACCCGCGCGAGGTCCTCGGCCAGGGAGTCGGGATGGTCCGCCACCTTCACTTTGGCTGTCACGCAACCAGATTCGCGAACAATCCGACCGGCCCGCTCCGGATCGACGGCGGGCACAGTGCAATTCACCGGGATCCGGTCCCGCACCGGCTCAGGCCACCCCACCGTGACCTGCTCCACGGCGGTGGCCAACCACCCCGCCGCCTCCCGATCGTCGTACTCGGGAAACGCGCAGAATTCGCCCCACCCCAATTCCCCCCGAATCAACATCCCCTCCCGCACCGTGATCCCCCGGAACCGGGTCCGCAACGGAATCGCGTACACGTAAACCTCGACGTCCACGGCTCAATCGATCCCTTCGGCGCACCGCTGCCGGACGCGATCGACCGGCGGCATCACGGCGTAACCGGCACGGCCCGTGCGAAATTCATGCGGGACGTGGAACTCGGTCTGAGGTAGGAACCAGTCGGACACGGGCGACCCTTCGGCTCGGCGGCACCGCCATCCTATGTCGGCGGCGCGCACGGATGAACGCCGCCGACCGCAGGTCACAGCCGTTCGATGATGGTGGCGTTGGCCAGCCCGCCCGCCTCGCACATGGTCTGGAGTCCGTAGCGCGCACCACGCTGGTGCAGGGCGTGGACCAGTGTGGTCGTCAGTCGCGCACCGGAGGCGCCGAGCGGATGTCCGAGGGCGATCGCGCCGCCGTTGACATTGACCCGGCTCAGATCCGCGCCGGTCTCCTTCGCCCACGCGAGGACCACGGGCGAGAACGCCTCGTTGATCTCGAACAGGTCGATGTCGCCGATCTCGAGTCCGGCTCGGCGCAGCACCTTCTCGGTGGCGGGGATGACCGCGGTGAGCATGAGCAGCGGGTCGTCGCCGGCGACGGCGAAGCTGTGCAGTCGGGCCAGCGGGCGCAGGCCGAGCTGTTCGGCGCGTTCGGCGGACATGATCAGGACCGCCGAGCTGCCGTCGCTGACCTGGCTGGCCGAGGCGGCGGTGATCTGCCAGCCGATCTGTGGGAATCGCGCGGCCATGGCGGGGTCGAAGTAGGCGGGGCGCAGTGTCGCGAGGGTTTCGAGGGTGCTGCCGACGCGGATGCCCTCGTCGGTGCTCAGGCCGTTGATCGGGGCGATCTCGGTGGCGAAGAGTCCGTCTTTGGTTGCCCGCGCGGCCTTTTCGTGACTGCTCAGTGCGAACTCGTCGAGCTGGGTGCGGGTGAGGCCCCACTTGGCCGCGATGAGTTCGGCGCTGATTCCCTGCGGGACAAGGTCTTCGGGGTAGCGCTCGGCGAACGCCACGCCGGACAGATCGGTGGCCCCGATCAGGTTGGCGCCCATGGGAACTCGCCCCATCGACTCCACGCCCGCCGCGACCACGATGTCGTAGGCCCCGGCGATGACCCCTTGCGCGGCGAAGTGAATCGCCTGCTGACTGCTCCCGCACTGCCGGTCCACCGTGGTGGCGGGCACGGATTCCGGGTAGCCGGCGGCCAATGCCGCGCGCCGGGTCATGTTCGAGCCCTGTTCGCCGACCTGGGTGACGATTCCGCCGATCACATCGTCGATCAGCGCCGGGTCGATCCCGCTGCGCTCGACGACCGCCCGCAGGCTGTGCGCGAGCAGGTCGACCGGGTGGACGTCGTGAAGTGCGCCGTTCGGCTTGCCGCGCCCGATGGGGGTGCGTACCGCTTCGACGATGACCGCGTCTGGCATGGGAGTCCTCTTTCGACAACACTGGCTCTAGCTGACAATAGTCAGCGTAGACCCTAACTATCATCTACTCAAGTCAGATTCGCTATGATGTGTGCCATGGCAGCCGTGATGGAAGGACCTTTGGCCGATCTCGACGCGTGGGAACCGGCGGGCTGCTCCATCGCCAGAGCCATGGATCTCATCGGCACCCGCTCGGCGATGCTCATTTTGCGCGAGGCGTACTACGGCACCCGCCGCTTCGACGGTTTCGCCCGTCGCGTCGGAATCACCGACGCCGCCGCCGCGACCCAACTCCGCAAACTCACCGCCGCCGGACTCCTGGAAAAACGCCCCTACCAGGAAGAAGGCAAACGCACCCGGCACGAATACGTCCTCACCCAGATGGGCCGCGACCTACTCCCCGCCGTGGTCGCCCTGTGGCAGTGGGGCGACACCTATCTCCAACCGGGCCCCCCGCCCCTGCTCCGCGTAGACGCCGAATCCGGCGCCCCCGTCCAGGTCGACCTACGCACCCCCGACGGAACCCAAGTCCCCCTCGAACACCTCGCCGTCCGCGTCAACGCCGACTACCTCGCCGAACGCGCCCGCCACAGGAAAATGGACAGCTGATCACCACGCTGCTGTGGCGCGAATTCGGCCCGAATCCGCCACCAGAGCGTGGTGATCAACTGTCCAACGGGGGTCAGCGCAGGCGGGTGCCGTCGGGGCTGAAGAAGTAGAGGTGGGTGGGGTCGACGGTGAAGCTGAGGCGTTCGCCGCGCGAAGGGGGGTTGCGCCAGTCGACTCGGGCGACGATGGTCTCCTGGGCTACCGAGGAGAAGGCGCGGCCGTAGACGTAGGCGTCGGAGCCGAGTTCCTCGACCACGTCTACCTCGATCTCGAGGCCGCCGTTGCCCACCTCGAGGTGTTCGGGGCGGATGCCGAGGACCACCGAGTTGCCGCCCGTGTCGGCCACGGCGCGGGGCACGCGCACGGGGTAGCCGCCGAGGGTGACGATGCCGTTGTCGACGGGCAGGGTGAACAGGTTCATCGCGGGCGAGCCCATGAAGCCGGCGACGAACATGTTCGCGGGGTCGCGGTAGAGGTCGCGCGGGGAGGCGCACTGTTGCAGCACACCGTCTTTGAGCACGGCGACGCGGTCGCCCATCGTCATGGCCTCGACCTGGTCGTGGGTGACGTAGACGGTGGTGGTGCCGAGGCGGCGCTGCAACTGCGCGATCTGGGTGCGGGTCTGCACGCGCAGCTTGGCGTCGAGGTTCGACAGCGGCTCGTCCATGAGGAACACCTGCGGCTGGCGCACGATCGCGCGGCCCATCGCGACACGCTGGCGCTGACCGCCGGACAGGGCCTTGGGCTTGCGGTCGAGGTACTGCTCGAGGTCGAGCAGCTTGGCCGCCTCGAGGACCCGCTCGTCGCGTTCGGCCTTGGACACCTTGGCCAGCTTGAGCGCGAAGCCCATGTTCTCCGCGACCGACATGTGCGGGTAGAGCGCGTAGTTCTGGAACACCATCGCGATATCGCGATCCTTGGGTTCGCTGTGGGTCACGTCCCGCTCGCCGATGCGAATGCAGCCGCCGTTGACCTCTTCGAGGCCGGCCAGCATGCGCAGCGAGGTGGATTTTCCGCATCCGGAGGGTCCGACGAGGACGAGGAACTCGCCGTCGGCGATCTCGAGGTCGAGTGCGTCGACCGCGGGTTTGGTCGCCCCGGGGTAGAGCCGGGTCGTGCGGTCGAAGGTGACAGTGGCCATGCGTAGATCAACATCCCATCCCGGCAGGAACGTGCCGGACGATCCGAGTAGTGGGTCGGCAGCGATCGTAGCGGCCCCGCCACCGCGCGGGTAGCCTGATCGCGGAGCCAGCCCTAGCCCTCGAGGAGCCAAGGTATGAGTCGTCCGGTCCGCATCGGAGTCCAGTTGCAACCCCAGCACGCACCCGAGTACGCGCTCATTCGTGACGCGGTGTTGCGGTCCGAGGAGGCCGGGGTCGACATCATCTTCAACTGGGATCATTTCTTCCCGCTCACCGGCGATCCCGACGGCGCGCATTTCGAATGCTGGACCATGCTCGGCGCGTGGGCCGAGCAGACCGAGCGGGTCGAACTCGGCGCGCTGGTCACCGGCGGCGGGTACCGCAACCCGGATCTGCTCGCCGATATGGCGCGCACCGTCGACCACATCAGTGGCGGCCGGTTGATCCTCGGGATCGGCGCGGGCTGGTTCGAGCGTGACTACGACGAGTACGGCTACGAATTCGGTACGCCGGGAACGCGATTGGCGTTGCTCAAGGATAGCCTGGCGCGCATCGACGCCCGGCTGGCGAAGCTGAATCCGCCGCCGGTGCGCGAGATTCCGATCCTGATCGGCGGCGGTGGCGAGCGCAAGACCCTGCGCCTGGTCGCCGAATACGCCGACATCTGGCACTCCTTCGCCGATGTGGCGACCCTGACGCACAAGAACAAGGTGCTCGCCGAGCACGCCGCGCAGGTCGGCACCGACGAGTCGAGAATCGAACGGTCGGTGGCCTGGCAGGGCCGCGACGAGGCGATCGCCCTGCACGACGCGGGCGCCACGCTGTTCACCGTGGGTGTCTCCGGTCCCGACTACGACCTGACCGAGGTGCGCAAGGCGATCGAGTGGCGCGACGACGTGAACCCGACGCTGCTCGAGGGTCTGGCTTAGTCGCTGCCGCACGGTCATCGGCCGACCGCGCGCGGGAACGATCGGGTAGCTGTGCCGTCGCGCGTCACCGAAGCTGTCGGAGGTTGCCGCTAGGGTCTATCGGCATGGCAGGTGTACGAACCAAGGCGCGCATCGCCGCCCTTTTGCTCCTCGTCGGGGTCGCGGCCACCGGCTGCGGCGGGTCCGACAGCACCCCCGCGCGCGACCTGTGTTCCCCACCCGGAGCCGCCGCCGCGACGGCCGCCCCCACCAACCTCGCCGCGGGCGAGACCGCGGGCGCCGACCGCTACACCACCGCCACCACGGCCCCCGTCGACTCGATCGACACCTCGAAGCTGGGCCTGCTCTCGCCCGGCGTGCTCAGCGTGGGCACCCTGTCCGACGCCCCGCCGAGCATCTGCGTCAACAGCAAGGGCGCGTTCACCGGCTTCGACAACGAACTGCTCGCCGCGATCGCCGCGAAACTCGGCCTGCGCGTGGAGTTCTCCGGCACCGAGTTCGCCGGTCTGCTCGCGCAGGTCTCGGGCAAGCGCTTCGACGTGGGCTCGTCGAACATCACCACCACCGACGCGCGCCGCGAACTGGTCGGCTTCACCAACGGCTACGACTTCGGCTATTTCTCGCTCGTCGTGCCGCAGGGCAGTGCGATCAAGAGCTTCGAGGATCTCACCGGCAGTTCGCGCATCGCCGTGGTGCAGGGGACCGTGCAGGACGAATTCGTTGTCAACCAGCTGAAACTCGACCCGGTCAAGTTCCCCGACTACAACACCGCCTACGCCAATCTGAAGTCCGGCCAGGTCGATGCCTGGGTGGCCCCGTCGGCGCAGGCGGAGGGCGCGATCAAGCCCGGCGACGGAATCGTGGTCTCGGAGAACACCTTCAGTCTGGACAACTTCGTCGGCTACGCGGTGGCCAAGACCAACCAGCCCCTCGTCGACGCGCTCAACTCCGGCCTGGACGCGGTGATCGCCGACGGCACCTACGCCCGCCTCTACGCCGACTGGGTGCCGCGCGAACTCCCGCCCGGCTGGAAGCCCGGCTCCAAAGCCGCACCCGCGCCGCAACTCCCGGACTTCAAGGCGCTCGCCGAACAGAACGGGCCGGGCGAGACCGAGCAGGTCGCCCAGAAATCGACGCTGCAACAGTTGAAGGACACCTTCTTCGACTGGTCGCTGTATCGCCAGGCGTTCCCCGACCTGATCAAGACCGGTCTGCCGAACACGCTGATCCTGGCGCTGGTCTCGGGCATCCTCGGCACCGCGATCGGCATGGTGCTCGCGGTGATGGGCATCTCCCGCACGCGCTGGTTGCGCTGGCCCGCCCGCGTCTACACCGACATCTTCCGCGGCCTGCCCGCCGTGGTGATCATCCTGCTGATCGGCCTCGGCATCGGCCCGGTGGTCCGCAATATCACCGGCGGCAACCCGTACTGGCTCGGCGCGGTGGCCCTCGCCCTGCTCTCCTCGGCCTATATCGGCGAGATCTTCCGGTCCGGGATCCAGTCGGTGGAGCCCGGCCAGCTCGAGGCCGCGCGCGCGATCGGGTTCGGGTATCGCCAGTCGATGACGCTGGTGGTGATCCCGCAGGGCGTGCGCCGGGTGCTGCCCGCGCTGATGAACCAGTTCATCGCGCTGATCAAGGACTCCTCGCTGATCTACTTCCTCGGGCTGCTGTCCTCCCAGCGCGAACTGTTCGCCGTCGGGCGTGACCTCAACGCCCAGACCGGCAACCTGTCGCCGCTGGTCGCGGCCGGGCTGATGTATCTGGTGCTCACGATCCCGCTCACGCACCTGGTGAACTACATCGACCAGCGGATGCGCACCGGCAAATCCACCCCCGCCGACCCGGTCGAGCAGGCGGTCATCACAGAAGGGCGAGGCGCGTGAGTGCTTCTCTGACGGGCACCGGGCTCGAGCTGACCCTGGGCAACAATCACATCCTGCGCGGCGTCGATATCCACGTCGACGCCGGGCGCACCACCACCGTGATCGGCCCGTCCGGTTCGGGCAAGTCGACCCTGCTGCGCGTGCTCAACCGCCTCTACGAACCCGACGCGGGCGACATCCTGCTCGATGGCGAGTCGGTGCTGCGCGAGAACCCCGACAAGCTGCGGCAGCGCATCGGCATGGTCTTCCAGCAGTTCAACCTGTTCCCGCACAAGACCGTCGCCGACAACATCTCGTTGGGTCCGCGCAAGCTGCGCGGCCTGTCCGCCGATCAGGCGCGCGCGCTCGCGATCGAACAGCTCGAGATCGTCGGGCTGGCCGACAAGGCCGATGCGCGCCCGGCGTCGCTGTCGGGCGGTCAGCAGCAGCGGGTGGCCATCGCGCGGGCGCTGGCCATGAAACCGGAGCTGATGTTCTTCGACGAGGCCACCTCGGCGCTGGATCCCGAGCTGGTGAAGGGCGTGCTGGCGCTGATGGCCGACCTCGCCTCGGGCGGGATGTCGATGATCGTGGTGACCCACGAGATGGGGTTCGCGCGCGAGGTCTCCGACAGTGTCGTGTTCATGGATCAGGGCGTCGTGGTGGAGACCGGCACCCCCGACGCCCTCTTCGACGGCGCCCAGACCCCGCGTCTGCGGCGCTTCCTCGACCAGGTCCTCTGACCAGTTTCACGCCTTTCAGCTATCCATGCGCAACTGCTAATGTCGATGTTGTTCCGCTCGAGAAGTTCCTCAGCTCCACTCGATCACCAGGAGAGCCGATGACCACCGCGCACGCCGAACATCCGCAGCACACCCACGTCCACGGCCCGAGCTGTGGGCATGTCGCCGTTCCGCATCAGGACCATGTCGACTACGTCCACGACGGTCACCTGCACCGGGAGCACGCGGGCCACTTCGACGAGTGCGAGGTCTCAGCACACGTCGAGCACTCCGCCCACGAGCACCAGCACGGCCCCACCTGCGGGCACGTCGCGGTGCCGCACGGCGACCACGTCGACTACATCCACGACGGTCACCGCCACGCCGCGCACGCCGACCACTACGACGAGCACTGAGCCCACACCCCCGATTCCGGTTCACCGACCGAAGGTTCCCCGGTACCCTCTGCCTGCGGCGTGCGTTGTGTCCGCGGTGTTACAGATGGGGAAATTCGGTCGATGGGCAAGACAATCAGGCGCGCACTGACTTTCGGTGTCGCGAGCAGTGTGCTGGCCGCGTGTGTCGCGACCTTCGGGGCGGGCAACGGCCTGGCCGACACCAGCGATCCGATCATCGCGACCAAGCAGCTGCTCGCGACGCCCACCAGCGCCAACGGCTCCAATATCATCTCGAGCCGCGTCGATGATCGAAACCTGACCATGCTGGTCTTCTCGGCCGCGATGAACAAGCCCGTCACCGTCAAGGTGCTGCGGCCCAGGGACGCGTCGGTGCCGCGCCCCGCGCTCTACCTGCTCAACGGCGCAGGCGGCGGCGAGGATCGGGCCACCTGGTGGCACAACACCGATATCGGTGACTTCCTGGCCACCAAGGACGTCAATGTGGTGATGCCGGTCGGCGGCGCCTGGGCGTACTACACCGACTGGCAGCGCGACGACCCCGCGCTGGGCCGCAACAAGTGGCGCACCTTCCTGCTCGACGAGCTGCCGCCGCTGGTCGACGCCGCGCTCGGCACCAACGGCGTCAACGCCATCGCCGCGAACTCGATGACCGCGACCGCCGTGCTGCAACTGGCGCAGGCGAAGCCGGGCTTCTACCAGTCCGTGGCCGGTTACAGCGGCTGCGCGCAGATCTCCGACCCGGTCGGCAAGGAGTTCACCAAACTGGTCGTGGAGACCTACGGCGGCGGCGACGTCACCAATATGTACGGCCCCGACGACGACCCTGCCTGGGTGGAGAACGACCCGGTCGTGCACGCCGAAAAGCTGCGTGGCACAAGGCTCTACATCTCCGACGCCACCGGCCTGCCCGGCCCGCACGACCGCCTCGACGACCCGTACATGATGAACCCGACCACGGTGGGCCTGGCCAACCAGATCATCGTCGGCGGCATCATCGAAGCGGCCGTGAGCTGGTGCACCCGCAACCTCGAAACCCGCCTCGCCGAGTTGGAGATCCCCGCGACCTTCGACCACCAGCCCACCGGCTCCCACTCCTGGGGCTACTGGCGCGACGCCTTCCACCGCTCGTGGCCGGTCCTCGCCACGGGGCTCGGGTTGCCGGAGTAGGAACCTCGCCACGTCCGCCGTACTCGGCCCCGGCGTGCCGCTGCGATGGCATTTTCGCGCAGCCGTGTCCCCAAAACACCGAAAATCGCTCCTGGCGGCGCTTCTCTGCACGTTTATGCCACCTCGGAGTGGATTGCCGCGGAGTCAGCGGTCAGTGGCTTCGGCCTGGCGGTGAGCGCGGGCTCGTTCAGTCGGTGACGGTGGCGAAGGCGGCCCAGAGCAGGGGTGCGTTTTCGGGGGTGGGGTCGGTTCGCCAGGTGGACAGGCGGGCTCGCTGCCAGGTCAGGAGGGTGGGGATGGGTGTGGAGGAATCGTGGGCGGTGTCCACGGCGCAGATGGCGGCCTGGAGCGGGGAGGTCGTGGTGGGGGTGAGGGTGTGGAAGGCGTGGTCGGTGGGCAGGGGCCAGCGGGTGGCGGTGACGAGTTCGGCGCCCGCCGAGAGGGCCGCGGTGGTGAGCCCGAGTGCTTCGGTGAAGCGCAGGTCGCCGCCGCTTTCGCAGGCGATGAGGGCGACGCGGCTCGGCATCGGCCACAGGTCGCGCCCGGCGACCGGGGTGGGGTCGAGGGAGTAGGTGCCGAGCAGGAGGTCCTTGGCCGAGAGGGGGCGATGGGTGCGGTTCGGGGCGGCGAAACCTCGGGTGTCGGCGGTGCAGCTGAGGTGGAGTTCGGCGTGTTCGCTGTGCCCGGATTCCGGTGCGGGAGAGGTGACATGGCCGACGTAGACGAGTCGGCTCGCACCTTGGCGCAAGACTTCGGACAGCCAGTCGCGGTCGGTGTCGGCGCGACGGAACAGCTCGACCGGGTCGGTTACGTGGGGGACCACTCGGTCGCCGTAGGTGTTGAAGTGTTGGGAGACCGGCGTTTCCGGGCTGGGGCGGCCGAGTACCGAGCCGAGTTCGGAGTCCGCGCGGAAGCCGGGTACGCGGGGATCGAGGATCGCGACGACGGGGAGATCGCGAGTTTCGTGCCAGCGACGGGCAATTCGCTCCGGCGCGTTCACCACCGAAACCGGTGCTAGCAGGCTTACATCGGCGATATCGAGTAGTCGAATGTCGGGGTCCGGGGCGATGATCTCCCAGGGCACCTGCGCGAGCCGAGGCGAGGGCTGGATCCGCAGGTGCGGGCGGATGCCTCGCTGGGAGAGTTCGTAGAGTTGCACGGCCAATGCGTAGGGGAGGAGGGTGCTCGAAAGTTGTTGCGCGAGTGCGAGTTCCTTCGCCGGGTCGACAAGGGCACCTTCGGTCATCACCCGCCGTAGATCGTTCGGCCGTGAAGGGTTGGGTACGGCCTCGGCGAGCACCTGCAAGACCTCGCGTACCTGATCGCGGGGCAGAACCGCGACACCGCGGGCTAGCGCGTCGTCGTCCCAGCGCCACGACACGTACACATCGCCCGCATCGGCCATCCTGATGAAAGCCGTTGGGCCGGCCGATACTGCCTCTGTCAGTTTCGGGCTCATAGCGCGATCACCCGGTGGTCGCGAACGGGTCGTCCGTATCGCTGCTCGGCGTAGGAGATGAACTCCGACAGCACTATTCGCCCGCCCTCCGTGAGACGGGGCGGGGGCGAGACAGGGATTCCCGCCGCTGCCGCCACATCGGCGAGGGCGGCTCCCAGTTGGAGTGCGGGTGTGGAAATCGGCGCTGCCGGTGTGGGGTCGAGGAGTTGGAACTCGAGCGCGGGGGTGACGGTGTCGGCGAAGGCCGTCAGATCGAGAGCTGTTCCCGCGCACTGGGTATCGATCAGGTCGATGACCAGCTGGCCGTCACCGGCGAGTGCGGCGCAGCGGAAGGCCAACCACATGGCGGGTTCGGCGACGGTGCGGTGCCAGTGTTCGCGCTGGTTGCCGTTGGGGAGGGTGTGACGGACGGCGTCGATGGCGAGTGCGGCCGGTACCGCGAGGGCGATGGCACGACCGAGCAATGCCGGATCCGGTTGTGCCGTCGAGGACATCAACAGCTCGGCGTGCCAGTAGTCGAGTTGGGCGCAGTGCATCCCGAGTCCGTGGGCGGCGTACACCCCGAACGCCGCCTCGAGCAGCTCCTCGCCCCGCGCGAGATCCCCTGCCGCCCAGGCGACGGTGGCGAGCCGCAAGCGCACATCGGCCGCGTCCACCACCGCACCCGCCGAATCGAACTGAGCCATCGCACGTTCGTAATACGCACGCGCCGAGGCCAATTCACCACGTCGCTCGGCAAGGAACCCCAGCGTCTTGGTGCCGACGCCGGCTCGGTGTCGCAGGTCCCCGGCCTCGAAGAACTCCTGACTCGCCCGCAGCGGTTCCTCGGCCTCCTCGAACTGTCCCGCCCGCACCAGCATGGTCGCCAGATTCTGCCGCGACTCCGCGACCGAATCCCGCGCTCCCACCGCCTCGAACGCCGCCACCGCCTGCCGCGCGAAGTCGATGGCCAGGGACCACCGCCCGGTCTCGAACGAGCACGCCGCCAGATTCATCAGCGGATGACCGGCCAGTTCCGGCGCGAAACGCTCTGTCACGCCGAGTGATTCATGCGCCAACTCGCCCGCGCGCGCCCACTGTTGCCGGTGCAGCGCCACCGCCGTCAGCGATAACAGGCACGCCACCCGCAGCATCGACTGGTCGTCGCTCTCGGCGAGCAGTTCCCGCGCCTCTTCGAGCACATCCTGCGCGGCATCGAACTCGCCCAGGTGCTGAAAGGCCTGCGACAGATTCACCAGCGCCGCCGGTCGCTGGTGGGCAGCCTCGGCGGGCATCTCCACCAGCGCGGTCCGGAACAGCGTCACCGCCCGCCGATGATCCCCGAGCTCATCGGCCATGCTCGCCGCATTGATCAGCGCCGCACTGCGCAACCGTGGCGCGGCCCCGGCGGCCACCTTCTCGAAGATCTCCAACGCCGCCCCGACCTCGCCGCGCTGATACGCCGCGTACCCGGCCGTGAGCTGCTCGTCGTCACTGTCGGATGTCCTACCGGTCGCAGCCATGCGCCCGCCCCTTCGCATCAGCAGTCGATGCCGCCGCACCGTGCGGATGCGCCGCGTGGCGTCGGCGGTGTGTGTCCGTTCCGGTGCTCTGTCGCATCAGAAGTCCTCGTCGGATTCGGCTGCCGCGGCTTCGGCGAGCAGTCGGAGCGCGTCGTCGGGGTCGGTGAGGCGACCTCGGGCGAACTGCCGGATCCGCTCACGCATCGACGATTCCTCGGTCGATGCGGTCGGTCCGACCCCAGGGACGAAAACGGTCACCTCGAAAGCAGTTTCAGGCGGCCCGGAAACCTGGACCTCACCCACCCACGTATCGCCCAGCAGGTTCAACGCTGTAATGAACCCGCCCGTGCCGCCCGTGCCGCCCGTGCCGCCCGTGCCGCCCGTGCCGCCCGTGCCGCCCGTGCCGCCCGTGCCGC